>JAQWKP010000049.1 GCA_029247785.1 Novosphingobium sp. | reverse complement strand
GTTCCGAAAGCCGCGCCCAGATGTACGGCTTTCGTGTTTTTCGGTCTCGGGAAGGTTTCGACTCGTCACGTCCCACACGGGCGAGGTTCTTGAAGTTTCGTTCGCTGAAATTCGGCGATTGCTGCCCTTGCAGCTATTCCTCGCCGTGGTCGGCCCGGCCGAAATCGGGGCGGGCGTCGTCCTGGCCTTCCTCGATGATCGAACGGCGGATGTCGCGGGTGCGGGCAAAATGGTCGAACAGCGCGTCGCCATTGTCGGTGCGGATGGCGCGCTGCAGGGCGGTGATATCCTCGCTGAAGCGCTGGAGCATGGTCAGCACGGCGTCCTTGTTGCCAAGAAACACGTCGCGCCACATCGTCGGATCGGAAGCGGCGATGCGAGTAAAATCTCGAAAGCCCCCCGCGGAATATTTGATCACTTCGCTTTCGGTAACGTCCTCGAGGTCCGATGCAGTGCCGACGATGGTGTATGCAATGAGGTGGGGCAGATGGCTGGTGACAGCGAGCACGAGGTCGTGATGCTCGGCATCCATAATCTCGACATTGGCACCCAGCGCCTCCCAGAATTCGACCAGCGCGGTGAGCTTGAGCAGGTCGCATGGTTCGGGCGGGGTGACGATGCACCAGCGGTTCTGGAACAGGCTGGCAAAGCCGGCATCGGGCCCGGAATTCTCGGTGCCGGCAACCGGGTGGGCAGGGATGATGACATGGTCCGGCAGCGCGTCGCCGAGCGCCTTGGCGATCGACTGCTTGCAGGAGCCGACATCGCTAACCACGGCACCTGTTGGCAGCGCTTCGGCGATTTCGGCAGCCGCCTCGCCCATCGCGCCGGGGGGCACACAGAAGATCACCAAATCGGCCTCGGCGACCGCTTCGGTGGCGCTCTCGCAGATACGGTCAGCGAGTCTGCGATCGCCAGCGCGGCGGCGGGTTTCGGCATCGCTGTCATAGCCGGTGGTGCGGATGCCGGGCAGATAGTGCTGCACGGCAAGCCCAATCGACCCACCGAGCAGGCCAAGACCGATAATTGCGACGTTGGTGAAGCTCATTTCAAGCCCGTGCCCTCAAATGGAGGGGGGAGTTCCCGCCCATACTTATCCCGCCGCCTCCACCATCATACGAAGGGCTGCAGCGATCGCATCCATATCAGCGGCCTCGCCGATAGTAATGCGAAGCCCGTGGGGCAGGCCCTGGCCAGGCAGCCAGCGGGTAATGTAGCCGATTTCCATCAGTCCCTCATAGGCCGCCTGGGCAGTGAAAGCGCCTTCGAACAGCACCAGAACATAGTTTGCCTGGCTTGGCAGTGCGCGCAGGCCGTGGTTTCCCATCATATCAATCGCGGCAACGAAGCGGTCCCGCTCGCGCCGGTTGTGGTCTCGAGAATATTCGACGAATTCCTCATCGGCGAGCGCGGCAAGAGCCATCGCCTGGCCAGTGCCGGAAACGTTGAACGGTGCGCGGATACGGTTGAGCGTATCGACGATACCTTGCGCGCCCGTGCCCCAGCCGATGCGTTCGCCGGCAAGGCCGTATATCTTGGAGAAAGTGCGGGTGACGAGGACATTGGGATGGGCCTCGGCGAGCGCCAGTGCACCGTCATCGTCCTCCGGTGCGACATATTCGCCATAGGCCTGGTCAACCACCAGAAGGACACTGGAGGGAAGCCCGGCATGGAGGCGCGCAACCTCGTCCTTCGACAGGAAGCTGCCGGTCGGGTTGTTGGGATTGGCGATGAAAACGACGCGAGTCTGGTCGGTCACCTGCGCGAGCATCGCATCGACATCGCTGCCATAATCGGCATCGGGCGCGACCACCGGCGTGGCGGCACAACGCCTTGCCGCTATCTCGTAAACCGAAAAGCCATGGCGCACATATATCACTTCGTCGCCGAGGCCGGCATAGCCTTGCACGGCGAGGTTCAGCAGCTCGCCCGAACCTGTGCCCATGACGATCCGCGCCGGATCGAGCCCGTGCAATTCGCCGATCGCTTCGCGCAACGCATTGCTACCCGGATCGGGGTAGAGCGATGGTGTGGCAGCATGGTTGCGCGAAGCCAGTGCCTTGGCGCTCGTGCCCAGAGGATTCTCGTTGGCCGAAAGCTTGACAGGTGCCTGCCCATTCGCATGCACTATGTCGCCGGCGGACTTGCCAGGTACATAGGTGTGGATCGTGGTGATCCAGGGTTTGGGGGCTGGGGCCTCTGGGCTGTTTCGAACGTCGGTCATCGCGGGCCAGCGTATAGCGAGGCCATGCAAGGATTAACAGGCTTCTTATCGGGCTTCGAAGCTCGAAATGATACCGGTAGAACCTTGTGGGGCCGGTCTAAAAACCCATGACGTATGTTCTGGCTCTACCCAACAAGTTGACACCCGCGCAGGCAATCCCCAATTGCCGAGACATCATGGCTAATGCCCAGATTGTCACCCATGGCGACGTGGTAACGCTTCCCAAGCCGCTGCAGCTCGATTGCGGGCAACAGCTGGAAGGCGTGCAGATCGCCTATGAGGCCTATGGTGAGTTGTCAGCGGCCCGGGACAATGCCGTCCTAATCGCCCATGCACTAACCGGCGACCATCACGTTGCCAGCCCCCATCCGATCACCGGTAAGCCGGGTTGGTGGACGCGCATGGTCGGCCCCGGCAAGCCGATTGATACCGACCGCTTCCATGTTATCTGCGCAAATGTTCTAGGTAGCTGCATGGGTTCTACCGGCCCGGCCAGTCCTGCGCCGGACGGCGAGCCTTATGGCATGCGTTTCCCGGTCATCACCATCCGCGATATGGTGCGCGCGCAGATCGGCCTGCTCGACCTGCTCGGAATAGAGCGATTGCACGCGGTTGTGGGCGGATCGATGGGTGGTATGCAGGCGCTTTCGCTCGCTGCCAATTTCCCCGAGCGGACCGCAGCGTCACTGGTGATCGCAGCGACTGCAAAACACTCGGCGCAGAACATCGCATTCCATGAGGTCGGTCGCCAGGCGATTATGGCTGATCCGGCCTGGCGTGAAGGCAAGTATTATCAGAATGATCCGAACGCGAAAAAGGGCGGCCCTGAAAAAGGCCTCGCCGTCGCGCGGATGGCAGCGCATATCACCTACCTCTCGGAAGCCGGGTTAACCGACAAGTTCGGGCGGCGGCTGCAAGACCGTGCGGAGAAGACTTTCGGTTTCGATGCCGATTTCCAGGTGGAAAGTTATCTGCGCTACCAGGGTATCAGTTTTTCCGACCGGTTCGACGCCAATTCCTATCTTTATATCACCCGCGCGATGGATTATTTTGATCTCGCCGAAGAACATGGCGGTTTGCTCGCTGATGCCTTCGCCAGTTCGCAGACGCGCTACTTCCTCGTCAGCTTCGATACCGACTGGCTATATCCCACTGCGGAATCGCGCGCCATTGTCCACGCTCTAAATGCGGCGGGAGCGCCGGTAAGCTTTGTCGAGCTGCCCGCGCCCTATGGCCATGACAGCTTCCTGCTCGACGTGCCGGAACTCGATACGCTCGTTTCGGGGTTCTTGAACCAGTGAGCGGTCTCCCGGAAGGATATCGCTTGTCGTTCGACCTTGCGGATGCCGATGCAGTGGCTGCGCACGACTTCCTCACGCGAAGCTATTGGTCTCCGGGAATTTCGCTTGAAACGGTTCGCCGCGGGATGGAACATTCCGTGTGCTGCACCGTCCACACCGCAGCCGGACAGGTGGCGATGGCGCGGGTCGTCAGCGACTTGGCGACCTTCGCCTATCTCAGCGATGTCTACGTGCTTGAGGACCATCAGGGTCAGGGCATTGCCCAAGCGATGATGAGTGCCTTATTCGACTACCCCGATCTACGCGGGCTGCGGCGATGGATGCTGTTTACGCGTGATGCTCATTCGCTCTATGCGCGGTACGGCTGGGAGCCGCTGGAGCATCCCGAACGGGCGATGCTGCTCGATTTGCCGGAGGCCTGTTCGTGAGCCAACTGCGCACCGACCTTGCGGTGATACGCGACAACGTTGCACCGGGCAGCCGCGTGCTCGATGTCGGATGCGGCGACGGCGCGTTGCTTGAAGCGCTGCGCGAACAGAAGGGCTGCGACGCGCGCGGCATGGAACTCGATTCGGCCAATGTTGCCGAATGCGTGGGTAAGGGGCTTTCGGTGATCCAGGGCGATGCCGATCGAGACCTTGCCTTCTATCCCGACGCCTCCTTTGACTATGCGATCCTCAGCCAGACCCTGCAGACGACCAAGCGGCCCGATTTCGTGCTTGATGAGTTGATGCGGATTGGGAAGCGTGCCTTTGTCAGCTTCCCCAATTTCGCGCATTGGCGGGTGCGGCTATCGCTGTTCTGGAACGGGAGAATGCCGGTCACGCGGCTGCTGCCCGAAGGCTGGTACGAAACGCCCAACATCCACCATCTGACAGTCGACGACTTCCGCACCTATGTCCGCGATCGCGGGTTTCAAGTCGAGAAGGCCTGGTTTTTGTCCGGCGACAAGCGGCGCAGCCCGGCAGCCGCCAATTTCCGGGCTGAACATGCGGTGTATCTGTTGAGCAACTGAGGGGGTTGGGCGTTTCCCGCGCGGTCGAAGTCAGCGGCTCGCATCATTGACCAGCAG
>JAQWKP010000037.1 GCA_029247785.1 Novosphingobium sp. | reverse complement strand
GGATTAGACCGGATTGAGTCTTTGTCGGGTACGCCGATCACATCCGTGACCGGCTTGCATCGCCGGAAGAGTCTTTGTGGGTGCGCAGTCAGCATCCGCAGATTGCTTGCATCACCGGCCCGCTCCTCCTGCCCCTCATGCGGCGTCCAACCCATAGGCGGTGTGCAGCACGCGCACGGCAAGCTCGGTCTCGTCGGCATTGATCAGCACGGAGACCTTGATCTCGCTGGTCGAGATCGCCTGGATGTTGATCGCCCGCTCGGCCAGCGTGCTGAACATCGTCGCGGCGACACCGGCATGGCTGCGCATGCCAACGCCAACGATGCTGATCTTGGTGACGTTGTCATCAGCGATCAGCCGATAATAGCCAATCTCTTCCTGGCGCTCTTCCAGGATCGCCTGAGCGCGGGCGAGATCGGACTGGGGCACGGTGAAAGTGACGTCGGTCTCGCCTTTGTCCTTGGCGATATTCTGGATGATCATGTCGACATTGATGCTAGCTTCGGCAAGCGGGCTGAAAATCGCCGCCACAGCGCCGGGCCGATCGGCGACCCGGGTCAGCGTGACCTTGGCCTCGTTCTTGTCGGCAGCAATTCCGGTGATGACGTGGCGTTCCATATCGCTTCCTTCTAGTTCCTCATCGCCGACGATCAGCGTGCCGGGCAGTTCGTCGGCCGAAGGCGAATCGTCCTCAACGAAGGATGACAGGACCTGCACACGCACGCCTTCCTTCATCGCCAGACCGACCGAGCGCGTCTGCAACACCTTGGAGCCGACCGAGGCGAGCTCCAGCATTTCTTCGTAAGTGACTTTCGCCAGCTTCCTCGCTCGCGAAACGATGCGCGGATCGGTGGTATAGACCCCGTCAACATCGGTATAGATATCGCAGCGATCGGCCTTTAGCGCGGCAGCGACAGCAACGGCGGAAGTGTCTGAGCCGCCCCGCCCCAGCGTCGTCACCCGGCCCTCGCCGGACAAACCCTGGAAGCCCGGAATGACCGCAATCTCGCCTGACCCCATCGAGGCCAGCAGCCGCTCCGTTTCGATCGTGCCGATGCGCGCCTTGGCGTGGGCCAGGTCGGTGTGGAACGGCATTTGCCAGCCGAGCCAGCTGCGTGCCTGACAGCCCAGTGCCTGCAGCGTCAGCGCCAGCAAGCCAGCGGTAACCTGCTCACCCGAGGAGACGACAACGTCATATTCGGCAGGATCAAACAGCGGGTTGGCCTCGCGGCAGAAATTGACCAGCCGATCAGTCTCGCCGGCCATCGCCGAAACCACCACCGCGACTTCATGCCCGGCTTCCTGCTGGCGCTTGACGATGCCGGCGACGTTGCGAATGCGCTCCGTCCCGGCCATCGACGTGCCGCCGAATTTCATCACGATGCGAGCCAAGCGGATCGCTCCTTCAATACCGCCGCGTTGCAAGATTCTGGCCTAGTGGCCGAATGCCGGGCCTGTTAGGGATGTGCCATGAGTAATGCAACAATCCCAGCGACTATCAAGCCGGACGAAGCAGCCCATTTCGGCGCGCTTGCTGCCGAGTGGTGGGACCCGCAGGGCTCATCGGCGATGCTGCATCGGCTGAATCCGGTGCGGCTAGGCTTTATCCGCGAGGCAGTGGATGCGCATTGGCGCGCCGATCCGAAATCGGTGAAGCCGCTGGCGGGCAAGCGCGCGCTCGATGCCGGCTGCGGCGCCGGGCTGCTGTGCGAGCCGCTTGCCCGGCTCGGAGCCGAAGTGACGGGTGTCGACGCGGCCAAGGAGAATATCGAGGCGGCGCGCAGCCATGCCGAGGGGATCGGGTTGGCGATCGACTACCGGCAGGGCGAGATCGGCGCGCTGGGTCTGGCCGATTTCGACCTGGTCTGCGCGCTCGAAGTGATCGAGCATGTTGCCGACAAGCCAGCCTTCATCGCCGCCCTGGCCGCAGCGATGAAACCGGACGGGCTGATGGTGCTCTCTACTCCCAACCGCACCGTGCGATCGCGGCTGCTGCTGGTCGGGGCGGCAGAGCGGTTCGGTGCTGTTCCGCGCGGCACCCATCACTGGGACGAATTTGTCACGCCCGACGAGCTCGGCGAATTGCTCGCCGCTGCGGGGCTGGACATGGGCGAGCCCAAGGGCATCGCCTGGTCGCCCACCAAGGGCCTGCACCTGTCGCGTGACATGAGCCTCAATTTCATCGTAACTATTCGCAAGAGCTGACCAAAGTTCAGCCGGAGAGGAAATACACCATGGACAAGTTGCGCGTCATTCAATGGACCACCGGCAAGGTCGGAAGCCTTTCAATGCGGGGCGTGCTTGACGATCCGCGCATGGAGCTGGTTGGCGTCTATGCGTGGTCGGACAGCAAGGCCGGCAAGGATGCAGGCGAGCTGTGCGAACGGCCTGACACTGTCACCGGGATCAAGGCCACCAGCGATATAGATGCACTGATCGCAACCGGTGCGGACAGCGTGCTCTATACCCCGTTCGAAGCCGATCTCGACCAGGCGATCAAGCTGCTCGAAGCCGGGATGGACGTGGTCAGCACCAATCTGTTCCTCAATGTCGGCGGCATCGTCGCCGAGGTGAAGGACAAGCTGGAAGCCGCCTGCCAGAAGGGCGGCAGCTCGCTTTACATCACCGGCATCAGCCCGGGCTGGATCAATTCCATGGCCACCGCGCTGACCGGCGCCTGCCGCGATGTGCAATTCGTCGGCACCACCGAATCGGCGGATTGCTCGGTTTACGAATCAGTCGAGACATGGAGCTTCCTGGGCTTCGGCGAACAGTCCAAGGAAGACACCAGCGAGCTGATGGAGCGCGCGCAGGCCTGGCTGATCCTGTTCCGCGACGTCACCGTCAGGATCGGCGATGCGCTCGGCCTCACCTTCGACGATATCGAGTTCTTCTGCGACTATGCGACGGCGGCCGAAGACGTCGATCTCGGCTGGTTCAAGATGGACAAGGGCACCTATGCGGCCCTGAACGGCGGCTGGTATGGCAAGATCGACGGCAAGCCCGTCGTCGAGATGCGGGTCATCTGGTACCTCACCAAGAAGCTCGCCGAGGGCTGGGACCTCGACGAAGACCAGCACCGCCTGATCATCAAGGGCGACCCCGACATGGACGTCCGCTTCCGCTACATCCCCCCGCCCCATTGGCAAAACCACGACTGGGACACGATGACCGCCATGCCGGCGGTGAACGCGCTGTTCCAGATCAAGGAAGCGCGGGCTGGGATTCTGGGGCTGATCGATGTGGGCCTACCGCACGCGCCGATGGGGACGTGGCTGGCGGATCGGAAGGGGTGAAGTGGCGTCGCGAGTCGAAGTTTGGAGTGACACAGAAATTGATCTGATTGTCGCCGACTATTTCTCGATGCTGTCAAACGAGCTTGTAGACCAGGCATTTAACAAGGCTGAGCATAATCGCTCTCTACAGGAACTGCTTCCGCGAAGCCGTGGTTCCATTGAGTTCAAGCACCAAAACATTAGCGCAGTCCTGCTCGGTCTTGGACAGCCATGGATAGATGGTTACAAACCAGCCGCCAATTTTCAGAATGCGCTCGTCGATGGCATCTTGCGCTGGCTTGATGCTCGCCCTGATTGGCTAGCACCGAAGATGAAACGTCATTCTTCAAGCAGGCTAAGCGAACCTCCCACACTCTGGATCGGTGCGCCGCCAACGCAAAGGAACGAACCACCAGCCGTCAATCCCGAATTCATGGCGGCCATTGGTCGCAAGTACGACGTTGCGGAACGCGACGCACGAAATCGGGCCTTAGGAAAAGCTGGTGAAGAAGTAGTCCTGGAGCATGAGAAGCGCGTTCTTCGCCAAGCCGGCAGGGAAAACCTGGCCGAAAGGGTTCGGTGGACCGCCATCCAGGATGGTGACGGTTACGGATACGATATTGCCAGCTTCGAACCCGATGGAGGCGAGAGATTGATTGAAGTGAAAACAACCAACGGCTGGGAGCGGACACCATTTCATATCTCCAGAAATGAACTGGAGGTCGCGAACTCCCGGCGCGAAGATTGGCACCTCATTCGCCTTTGGAACTTTGCGAGGGAACCTAAAGCCTTTGCCCTTCGGCCGCCTTTGGAGGCCCATGTCGAACTGACCGCAACTAGCTTCCTTGGTTCCTTGCGGTAGGTCAGCAGCGAGAATTCCAAGAATTCCGGGGACAGCAAGAATTCCGGCAGGAATTCCGGGGACAGGGGAATTCCGGGGACAGGGGAATTCTGGGGACAGGGAATTCTGGGGACAGTATACTTAATTCACCGCGGGAATTCGCGAATCAAGGTGTCAGATGCAGCAACCCCCAAACCCGGTCGCCCCTGCGTAGGCAGGGGCCCGGATAACGGTTCCACTATCCATTCCATCGCCCTGCCCGATTGATGCCGCAGATGGATCCCCGCCTGCGCGGGGATGACGAAGGGTATGGGGCTTGGTGCCGTGCATGAGGCTGGGAACCCAGCACCAAGTGGTTAATCCATGCGACATATGCCATGCTGCACGATCAACCCTATCGAACAATCAGGAGGGAAATCATGGCAAGGATCAGTCTCGCTCTGGCGTCGGCAATCGCACTTGCCGTCACGGCTGTGCCGCTGCGCGCCGAACCGCCGCAGACCGTGCAAGAAGCCGCCTTGCGGCTCGCTGCCATGGATACGGAGTTGACGCGATGCTGGCGCGCACGCGCCGCTGCTGTGGTGATCGCAGTGGTCTATCTGCGCAAGTGTATCGCTGAGCGCCGCGGGGAGGAGCGCGGGCTGAGGGGTGACCTTAACAAGCGGATTGGCATGATCAGTACCGATGATCCCGAGCGCAAGAAATTCATCTTCTTGCGCCAGATACTGATTGACTGGACTCAGTTCACCAAACAGGTGGACGGCGATCTCAAGGGTTCTGGCAAGTCATTGAGTAACGCGAATTTCACCGACCTTGTAGATGACAGTTGCGACGGACTTGGCGGTGCCAAAGACCCCTTTCATGGCACCGATCGAGAAGATCTGATTCGCCTCTTCGACACTCCGATCCCCAGCGCATGCGAGCCGGACAAGGAGACGCGCTAGTTTTTCAGGCCAGCTCCATTTCGGTGCTCCACCTCAGTCGAACTCCCCGGCCTTCAGCACTTCCTCAAAATTCTCGACCCAGCCCATGCCGATGCCGCCGATGAAGCTGACCGATTTCGATGTGGCCTGATTGGTGACATCGATCTGATAGGTGACGGTGAACATGCCGCCGCCATCGGGATCGGGCTCCATGAATTCGAGTTTGAAGGTGAAGCTATCGGGATCGCGGCCATGGGCCTTGAGCCTCGCCTTGGCATCGTCCAGTTCCTGTTCGTGCAATTGCTGC
>JAQWKP010000036.1 GCA_029247785.1 Novosphingobium sp. | reverse complement strand
ATAGTGATAGGCGAGATCGGCACCGAAATAGGTCCAGCTGCCATCAGACTTGCGGATCGGCCGGTCCTGGTCGTCACCAAACTGAGTCGAGCGGAACAGCGGCAGCTCGACCGGTTCCCAGTCGTCCGGTGTCTTGCCTTTGGGCGCTTCGAGCAGCCCGTCGTAGACCAGGTCGCGAGCACGCAGCCAGTCCTCGGCCTCCTGCGGCTTGCCAGCTGACTGCAGTTCAGCCTCGGACGCAAATACATCGTGCTTGATGCCAAGCAGAGCCAGGTCATCGCGGATCATTGCCATCATGTCGGCAACAGCAGCCTTGCGGAACAGCGCCAACCACTCGCTCTCGGGCGCATCGCGGTACTTCTCGCCGTAAGTGGTGGCCAATTGGTGGCCTGTAGGTGCCAGATAGGTGCCCGGATAGAGCCCCTCCGGAATTGCACCGATGTCCTCGCCCAGCGCCTCGCGGTAGCGCAGATGGGCCGAGCGGGCGAGAACGTCGACCTGGCCTCCCGCGTCGTTGACGTAATATTCGCGGGTTACGTTGTGGCCGGAGAACTCCAGCAATGCGGCCAGCGCATCGCCAACTACCGCGCCTCGGCAATGGCCCATATGCATCGGCCCGGTCGGGTTGGCTGAAACATACTCGACATTGACCCGCGCCCCGCCGCCCATCGTCGATCGGCCATAATCCGCGCCCAGCGCAGCGATTGCCTTGAGTTCGGCAAGCCACGCCGGCGCTGCGATCCGCAGATTGATGAACCCAGGCCCGGCGATTTCGGCACCGGTGACGTCATGCAGTTTCGACAGCTCGGCCACCAATGCCTCGGCAAGATCGCGCGGTTTCATCTGGGCCGGCTTGGCCAGCACCATTGCCGCATTGGTCGAAAGGTCGCCATGGGTGGGATCGCGCGGCGGCTCGACGCTGATCGCGGCGCGGTTGAGGCCAGCAGGCAGCGTGCCCGCAGCTTCCAGCGCATCGAGCGCTGCAGCAACATGGCCGGCAAATGCGGCATGCAAAGTGAGGTTCTCGGACATGGGCGCGCGGTTAGCCGGTTTGCGCGGTGATGGGAACATCTCACTCACAGCTTCAAAACCTCACGCATTTCCCGTAAGGGCGCAGCCCGATGCCCAAAACCGCGCCTCCCCAGACCTACAGGGTCAAGAGCTTCGGCTGTCAGATGAACGTCTATGACGGCGAGCGCATGGGCGAACTGCTGGCCGAACAGGGCATCGCACCGGCACTGGAAGGGGACGAGGCCGACCTTGTCGTGCTCAATACCTGCCATATCCGCGAGAAAGCGGCCGAGAAGGTCTATTCGGACATCGGCAGGCTCAAGCGCAAGGATGGCTCGGCCCCGCTGATCGCGGTGGCGGGCTGCGTCGCCCAGGCCGAAGGCGACGAGATCATGGCGCGAGCGCCATCTGTCCGCATGGTCGTCGGGCCGCAGGCCTATCATCGCCTGCCGGACATGCTGGCCGAAGCGGTCGAGGGCAAGCGAGTCACCGATACCGACATGCCGGCCGAGACCAAATTCGATGCCTTGCCCGCGCGCCGCAAATCGGGCCCCACCGCTTTCCTCACGGTTCAGGAGGGTTGTGACAAATTCTGCACCTATTGTGTTGTACCCTATACGCGGGGCGCTGAAGTATCACGCGGCTTCAATGATTTGCTAAATGAAGCGAACAGGCTGATCGAAGCGGGCGCAAAGGAAATCACGCTGCTCGGTCAGAACGTCAATGCCTGGGCAGGCGAAGACGCCAAGGGCCGCGTGATCGGCCTCGACGGACTGATTGCCCAGCTCGCCAAACTGCCGGATCTCAAGCGAATCCGTTATACTACCAGCCATCCAAACGACATGAGCGACGCGCTCATCGCCGCCCATGGTGCAGTCGACAAGCTGATGCCTTTTCTCCACTTGCCGGTGCAAGCGGGCAGCGACCGGGTGCTCAAGGCGATGAACCGGAGCCACACAGTCGACAGCTACCTCGCCATCCTGGAGCGCGTGCGCGCCGCCCGACCCGATATCGCGCTTTCGGGCGACTTCATCGTCGGCTTTCCCGGTGAGACTGACGAGGATTTCGAGGAGACGCTAAAGCTCATCGATGCAGTAGGCTATGCCCAGGCTTTCAGCTTCAAGTTCAGCGCTCGCCCCGGCACGCCAGCAGCGAGCATGAACGGCCAGTTGCCAGTCGAAGTGATGGACGAGCGACTACAGCGCTTGCAGGCTGCGCTCAATCGCGACCAGATCGCATTCAACGAGAGCAGCCTTGGCAAGGACTGCAACGTCCTGATTGAGCGCAAAGGCCGCCATCCCGGCCAATGGCTCGGCAAGTCACCCTGGCTGCAATCGGTGCATTTTGAAAGCGATGCACAGATCGGTGACATCGTTCCGGTCACCCTGACTGAGGCCGGACCCAACTCGCTGCACGCTGTTCCCCATATGACACAGGCGTGACTTTCCACCGCCGCTCCATGCCGAAGCGCTTGCCTAAGCTGCACCAGCGCCTAAATTCGTGACCGATAGAACGAAAGGAACGCATGGCTCGAAAAACCGCCCGCCCCGCTGATGTGACGGCGCTTCGCCCTGACAAGCCTCGCCGCACGCGGGTTGAGATCGAGTTCGACGATACGTCGATCCTGGGAACATTGTTCGGCGAGTTTGACGCCAATCTCGTGCAGATCGAAAACCGGCTTGGTGTGTATATTTCGGCGCGCGGCAACCGTGTGCAGATCGAAGGACCCGAAGATTCCGTGGCGCGAGCGCGTGAAGTTCTCAAAGGCCTGAGCGAGCGGCTCGCTCAGGGTCACGATCTTGATGCCGGCATGATCAATTCCCTGATCGCGATGTCGGACGAACCGTCGCTGGACGCCATCGTCCCCGGCGATACTGACGCTGGTCCGCCGATCATGATCAGAACGCGCAAGAAAACCATCGTGCCGCGCTCGGCGGCGCAGATCGAATATATGCGCGCGCTGACTCGCAGTGACATGATCTTCGCGCTGGGGCCGGCCGGCACCGGCAAGACCTATCTCGCCGTCGCCCAGGCCGTCAGCCAGCTGATCACCGGTTCGGTGCAACGCCTGATCCTGTCGCGCCCCGCGGTTGAGGCGGGTGAGCGGCTCGGCTTCCTGCCGGGCGACATGAAGGAAAAGGTCGATCCCTACCTGCGGCCAATTTATGACGCGCTCTACGATTGCATGCCACCCGAACAGGTTGAGCGGCGGATTGCTTCGGGCGAAATCGAGATCGCACCGATTGCCTTCATGCGCGGGCGCACTCTGGCCGATGCTTTCGTCATTCTCGACGAGGCGCAGAACACCACCCCGGCGCAGATGAAGATGTTCCTTACCCGCTTTGGCCAGAACAGCCGCATGGTGGTCTGCGGCGACCCGAAGCAGGTCGATATACCCGGCGGCGATTCGCACAGCGGGCTGGCCGATGCTGTGAACCGGCTCGAAGGCGTCGAGGGCATTGGAGTGATTCGCTTCGGCGCCGGCGACGTCGTGCGTCACCCAATCGTGGGGCGGATCGTCGAGGCCTATGAGGGGCGGGACGGTTGATAGCGGAGCCTTTCCGGTCAGACCCGCAAATGCGGAAATGACGAAAGTGAGATGAATCTCGACATTTCCATCGACGCCGTCTGGTCAGGCGAGACAGATTGGGAGTCGCTGGTCAGGCGCGCAGATGATGCCGTTGCAAAGGTTGTTCCCGAACTCGCCAACCCGCGCCTCTCAGTTAGCTTGCTGCTCACATCCGATACCGAAATCCACGCGCTCAACCGGCAATGGCGCTCCAAGGACAAGCCGACCAATGTCCTGTCCTTCCCGATGCTCAGTCGCGAGGAACTGCTCTCCCTCGACCCGGAAGGCCTGCCCGAGATGCTCGGCGATATCGCTCTCGCCTTAGAGACCTGCACTCGCGAGGCAGCGGAAAAGGGCGTTTCGCTCGAACATAACGCGGCCCATCTGATCGTCCATGGCCTGCTCCACCTGGCCGGATATGATCACGAAGACAGCCCCGCGCAGGCCGATGCAATGGAGCAACTTGAAATAAAGGCTCTTGCCCTAATGGGTATTGCGAACCCATATGAGGGTCTGGACTAGTCAATCAGGGGTACGAGCGAAAAATGGCCGACAATGGCCGCCTGGGTGAATCCGGCACAGGAGAACCAGAAAGTAGCGGCTCGCTGTGGCGAGTCATCAGGCGATTATTCACTTCCGACGTCGATCAGTCGCTACGCGCGCAGATCGAGGAAGTCATCGACGAACATGAGGACGAAGCCGAGGAGGTCAGCGAGGAAAACGGCGACCTGTCCCAGCTTGAGCGCCAGATGCTGCGCAACCTCCTGCATTTCAGCGAGCACGATGCCGATGACGTCGCCATACCGCGCGGCGAGATCGTCGCCATTCCGGGATCGGCGAGCTGGAACGAGGTGATTGCCGCCTTTGCCGAACACGGTCACAGCCGCTTTCCAGTCCACGGCGAGACGCTCGACGATATTCTCGGCATGATCCACATCAAGGATGTCTTTCCGATCCTCGCCACCGACTGCGATGCGCCGGAGGACTGGACCGAATTGCTGCGCCAACCGCTGTTTGTGCCGCAGGCGCGCGGCGCGCTCGACGTGCTCGCGGACATGCGGGCAAAGCGTGTCCATCTCGCCATTGTCGTCGACGAATATTCCGGCACAGATGGTATCATCACCATCGAGGATCTGGTCGAGGAAATCGTCGGCGAAATCGAGGATGAGCACGACGATCTGCCACCGGAGTTGCTCATTCAACTCGACGGCGGTGTGTGGGACGCCGACGCCCGTACCGAGCTGGAAGACGTCGCCGAGCGAATCGATACGCGGCTGGGCATTGTCACCAGCGCGGTAGATACGTTGGGGGGGCTGGCATTCGAGCTGGCCGAGCAAGTGCCGCCGGTCGGATCGACACTGGAACACGAAAGCGGCTGGCGGATCGAGGTCACAGAGGGTAATGATCGCCGGGTGACGCGGCTAAGGCTGCACCCCCCTGTCGGAGAATCGAGCGAAGCCGACTGAACCCATTCCGCGAGCGTCACCCGGACTTCACCTGCAACCACGACGAGAGCAATTGCAAACCCGCCGCCTCCCTGCCTTACGCGCCCTTGAAGCCTTCGTGCGGGTGGTCCGCCTCGGATCGGCCAAGGCGGCTGCAGAGGAGCTTGCGCTTTCGCCCTCGGCGCTATCGCGCAGGGTATCCACGCTTGAGGATTACGCCGGCAAGCGTCTGTTCACGCGCCAGCACCAGTCAATGAAACTAACCGAGGACGGCCAGGCTTTCTACGATGCCGTCGCTCCGGCCTTAGAGGAACTGGCACTGGCGATCGATGGGCAAATCGAGTCCAGTCAGCTGTTGCGCCTGCATCTGGGTGTGCCTTCTCTGTTCGGCGGCCAACGCTTGTTCCCCAAATTGCCAGAGCTGCGCAAGCTGCATCCGCGCCTGCATATCGATATCGACACCACCCCACATGTAGCAGCACGGGTGGGCGACACGCTCGACGCCGCAATCATTCTATCCAAGGAGCCCGACCCGGGCTTCCATGCCGTCCGGTTAGACCACAACCAAGTCTATGCAATCGCTTCCAGGGATATTGCCGGGCAGATTGGTTCGGCGCCAGAGGTCAGCGAGCTTTCGAAACAGACTTTCCTCATCCACAACGACCTGCCCGACAGTTTCGACGCATGGCGAACAGCGATCGGTCTGGAATCGCTGGAGCCGGCCGCGATCGACCACTTCGATTCGGGCCAACTGATCCTGGAAGCCGCTGCCCAGGGGCTTGGCATTGCCATTATGCTGGAGGATCATTTCAACCGCGCGCATGACCCCCGGCTTGCACGACTCTATGACATCGAGATCGAGAGCCCCTACAACTATTGGTTCATCTGCCGCCCCAGGGACCTTGAAAGCCGCCCGGTGAAGATCTTCCACGACTGGATGATGCAGGCGAAGCTTTAGGCAGCCGTGGCGAGGAGAGCAGGGCCATGAAATTCGCGTTGAATATCCCGTTGGCCGGGCTCGTGCCCCAGGCGCCGGAGGGCAGCAGAGCTGCAACCGTCAGGACCATGGCTCGCACACTGGAAGATGCCGGATTATCCGCTTGCCTGACATCGGAACATCCTGCCCCATCGGCACAGTGGTTGCACAACGATCCCGGCGCGCATGATTGTGTTGATCCGCTGACCGCGCTGGCCTTCGTCGCCGGTGCGACCGAGCGGCTGAAAGTCTTCACCAATGTGCTGATCCTGCCCTTCCGCAACCCGTTCCTCGCCGCAAAAGCCGCCGCAAGCCTGCAGATGCTTTCAGACAATCGGCTGTTACTGGGCGTCGGCGTTGGATATCTGGAGGCTGAATTCGAGGCGCTAGGCGTGAATTTCAAGGAACGCGGCGCGCTGATGGACGAGGCGATCGAAACCATCCGCCTCGCCTGGAGCGGCGGCGCAGTGGACGCCAAAGGACGGCATTTCGATGCGGTCGGTATTGAGCCGCGTCCGATCCCGGATCCCGCACCGCCGATCTGGGTGGGTGGCGGCAGCGACCGTGCGCTCGAACGCGCGGCGATGCATGGCGACGGCTGGGTGCCCTATTTCACGGTGCCCACGAACAGCCCCGACGTGCGCAAGTCCGCCGTGGTCGACATGGACCATTTCGGCGAAAAGCTGACGAAACTACATGACCGCCGGTCGCAACTCGGCCGCACCGGATCGTTCGACTTGTCTGTCGCTCCGCCATTCCGCCCCAAGGAGGCCAGCCGCGCCAATGCGCAGCGCTTCCTTGAGGAAGTCCACCAACTCGCAGAGCACGGCGTCAACTGGACCTGGACTTCCGTCCCGGCACCGAGCCTTGAAGAATATTGCGACATCGTACGGTGGTTCGGCGAAGAGGTAGTTGGGGAGTATGGCAAGAAATAGGACGGGCGAGATTGCCGGACAGGACATAGACGTCGCGGCAATACGCTATAGACTGCCCTGATCAAAGCCGGGCACCGGATTCGAAGGATAGCGGGCGCCAAGCGGGAGAGTCATGATGAACGAGATCGCACCGATTGCACACGACACCGAGGTCGAGAGGACCGCGCTAGCCTGGATGGACGATCCACTTGAGGCGTTGGGCATGTCGAACACCCAGGTCCATTCTGTGCCGCGTGAGGAGGCCGAGGCGGTGCAATTGGCTGCCTTCAACATCCGTCTGGAGCAGCGCCGCCAACAGATCGAAACGCTCGAAAAACTCGCCGACAGCCAGGGCTTCACCCAGGCCGCCACGCTGGACGATGCCGCATCGGTGCTGTTCACACATGACGTCTACAAATCCTATCCCGGCTCGCTGCTCGCCAAGCAACGCTTTGACCGGCTGACCAAATGGCTGAGCCGACTCACGCCTGTCGATCTATCGGGTTTCGACGCCAAGGGCTGCCAGTCGATCGACGAATGGCTGCTGCGGCTGCGCGACGATACGCCGCTCGATGTCGCCACCTCATCGGGCACCAGCGGGACGATGTCGTTCTTCCCCAAAACCGCCAAGGATTATTCGATGTCAGTGCGGATGCTGCGGCTCCAGCTGACGCAGAATTTCGGCGAGGATTATCCCCGCGAGGCTTTCGACGAGGCCTACCATGTGCTGACACCGTTCTATAATGACGGCCATTCCACGGTGGCGCGGCTGCCGCACTACTTTCTCGAGACATTCTGCAAGGGCGACCCGGCCCTGCTGCACACCGCCCTGCCCTATCGTGCTAGTGCAGATCTGATGTATCTCGCGGCGCGGGTGAAAGCAGCGCAGAGCAAGGGTGATACCTCACGCATCGACGTGCCGGAGAATATCCTCGCCAGGCGCGAGGAATGGGAGAAGCTGCAGGCGGAAATGCCTGGACTGCAGTCTGATTTCATCCGGAGCATGGTGCCCAAGCTGGAAGGCGAGCGGGTGCTGGCGCTCGGCATCACGGTAATGTTCTACGAAATCGCGAAAGCTGGCCTCGAAGCAGGCGGACGAGCGAATTTCGCGCCCGGATCAGCGGTGGTCGGCGGCGGCGGCGGCAAGGGCGTGAAGCTGCCTGACAATGTCGACGATATCATATGTGATTTCTTCGGCGTCAATGCGGTGCGCGGCTCTTACGGAATGAGCGAGCAGAATTTCTACACCAACAGCTGCGAAGTGGACCATTATCACGTCCATCCCTGGATCGCGGTGCTGCTGCTCGACCCCGACAGCGGCAAACCGATGCCGCGCGAAGGCCAACAGACCGGGCGCGCCTCGTTCTTTGACCCGACACAAGACGGGGCATGGGGCGGAATTATCAGCGGCGACCGCATCACTGTCGATTACACGCCATGCGAATGCGGCCGCACGACGTTGCACATCCACCCGCAGATCATGCGCTTTGCCGAGCTGACCGGCGATGATGACAAGATCACCTGTGCGGCAACGCCTCAGGCGCAAGACGACGCGCTCGGTTTCCTGACGACGCTCTAGGCCGGGAGGGACTTCAGCCATGACCTTCGAGGTCGAAATTCTGAAGCCCAAGATCGGCGCGGCGATCCATGTCGACCGCAAATCGGTTTGTGACGACGATGTCATCCAGGCCTGCCAGCAGCTGATGGAAGAGCGCACGCTGGTGGTGTTCCCCGAGATCGGCCTCAGCGACGAGCAGCAGCTCGAATTGACCGACCGGCTCGGCTCACGGGTCTATTATGCCGCCAATGTCCCCGGCGGCACCACGGCGGGCTCTGACGTCTATGAGATCACGCTGGAATCGGAGATCAACAACGAGCCGGAATATGTGTTGTCGACATTCTTCTGGCATTTCGACGGTGCGCATAACCACGCCGCACCGCCCAAAGTCTCGATGCTGGCTTCATGGGGTCTCGCGGAAAAAGGTGGACAGACTGAATTCGCCAATACCTATGCAGCCTGGGATGCACTGCCGGACGAAGAAAAAGCGGAGCTGGAAGGCCTGCGCGTGAAGCACAGCATCATTTCCAGCATGCGCCCCTTCGCCGAGACTCCCAGCGATGAAGAACGCAGGCGCTGGATCAAGGCAGTGTTCAATACGCGGCTGGGCGAGGAAGTGCCGGCGGATTGCGATTCCGATGACTTCGAGAAGGAGCATCCGTTGGTCTGGACGCATGCGTCGGGCCGCATATCGCTGGTACTGGGCGTGTCCGCCGACCGCATCGTCGGCATGCCGCTTGCCGAGGGACGAGCGTTGATTTCGCGGCTGATGGAATGGACTGTCCAGCCTGATTTCACCTATCGTCATACATGGCGCAAGGGCGATCTGGTGATCTTCGACAATCCCGGCGCGTTGCACCGGGTGCTGCCGTATGGCGCGGGAAGTGGGCGAGTGATGCACCGCACGACAGTGACCGGCGTCGAATTGATTGCCTGAATGGCATCGCCCCCGCAAAGTGCCCTCACCGGGCTTCACGGCACGGCATTCTCGGCTGCTGCGCTGCGCGCCTGGCACACGATCGCCGGCGAGGAACCCAAAATCTTTCGCGATGAACTCGCGCTTACGCTGACCGGGATGGGCGAGGAAGAGGTGGTCGCGCTGGGGCAGCGCGTGCCAGCAGCCAGCGCCTCGACCTGCATCTTACGCAGCCGCTTTACTGAGGACCATCTGACCGAGGCACTCGGGCGGCTGGACCAATATGTCGTGCTTGGCGCGGGGCTGGACAGCTATGCGCTGCGCATGGGCGAGGCGCTGAGCGAGCTCACCCGTGTTCGAGGTGGACGATCCGCCGTTCCAACAGTGGAAACAGCAGCGGATCGCCGAACTCGGTCTGGCCTCGCCGCCGCAGCTGCGCTTCGTGCCGTGCGATTTCGAGACGACGCCGATCGCCGAGGCGCTGAGGGCGGGTGGCTTCGAGGCAAGCAAACCCTGTTTCGTGTCGTGGCTGGGGGTGACGCAATATCTGACAAGAGCAGCCGTCTCCGAAACGCTGCGATGGGCTGGCGAACGTCCCAAGGGCTCAGAAATTGTTCTGACATTTCTCGAATCGAATACCCAGGCAGCGAATTTGCGCACAACCATGGCGCAGACCGGAGTTGCCGTTCTGTCCGATTTCGCGACGGATGAGATGACTGCGATGCTGAAGTCGGCAGGGTTTTCCCGGATCGAGCACCTATCGCCGGAGGCAGCCGAAGCCCGCTATTTCAAGGGCCGGTCCGATGGGCTCAAAGCCCCTGAAATGCAACGTCTGGTAAGCGCCGTGATGTGATCCGCAGCGCTATTCGAAGCGCTCACCCACCAGCTCCTCACTCTTCGCCCAGAGCGCCCTCGCCCGCTCGGGATCGAGAGCATAGGGGCGCACGCCCAGCGCGCCGACCTCGGTCACCGGAGAGACCTGGCAGTCTTCACAATATTGCCCACCGATCGCGTTGGCCGCCGCCGTCGCTGCCGCCCAAACACTCGTCGCTGCACCCTGCTCGACTGTCTTGAAGCGAATGTCCTCGGCCTTCCCGCCAGCCTCGGCCATTGTCATCTCGGTCATCTTCGCGATCGCGTCTTCGGTCATGTAGCGGGCGAGTTCGGTGACGATACCGCCGGGGTGAACCGAACAAGCCCGCACACCCCGCGCCTTGTGCCGCCGGTCAAATTCGAGAGCGAACAGGATGATTGCGGTCTTCGAATCGCCATAGGCGCGCACCGGCTCGTAGCTGCGGGCCTCAAAATTCATATCCACAAGATCGGTCTCGCCCCAATGATGGCCAACTGAGGACAGACAAACGACGCGCCCGCCTTCGCGGATCAGCGGCGCAAGACGATTGATCAACACGAAATGGGACAGATGGTTGACACCCATCTGGCTTTCAAACCCGTCCTTGGTGTGCTCGAAAGGCACCGCCATGATCCCGGCATTGGCGATGAGCAGGTCGAACATCTTGCCCTCGGCGAGCAACGCATCGTCGCAGGCGCGCACGCTGTCGAGCGAAGCCAGGTCAAGCTCGACCAGCCCGAAGCGCTCACCGAGCTGCGCGGCAAAGCCTTCTGTCGCGCAGCGAGCCTTGTCGAGATCGCGGGCGGTGCCGATGACCTCGGCACCACGGGCCGCCAGTGCTCGCGCGGTTTCCACGCCAAGGCCGGCAGAAACTCCAGTCACCAGCACACGCTTACCGGTCAGGTCCTGGGCTTGCAGCACATCGTCCGCTGTCGATTCCCAGCCAAATTCGTTCATGACATCCTCCGCACAGTGTTTTGCTCAACTGATTGTGTCAGGAGTTAACGCGAAAATCATCCTCCGTTGGCAAAACTGGCTAAGAATTTGACACAGTTTGCATGCTACCGCGACAAAAGGGGTCTGACGGCGATGTTCAAGCGACTTTCGATCCTGGTGGGCGCAGTGGCGCTCGCGATTCAGCCAGCTACAGCGCAGGAGACCGCGCAACCGCCGATCGACCCGGTCCGGCACGATGCGGCACAAACCACGGTCGGCTATATCTTCCCGCCGGGAACCTATTCCCGCGTCATGGAGCAGATGATGGGCACCGCCATGGATTCGGTGATGGCCAGCGTCGGCAAGATGCCGATGCGCGATATCGCGGCGATAAGCGGCAGATCGCCCGAAGAGCTGGAAAAACTGGGCGACGGCAGTCTGGAAGAGATGCTGACGATCCTCGATCCCGCCTATGACGAACGCATGAAGCTGACGATGCAAGCGATGTCAGGGGAAATGGGCGCATTGATGAGCACGTTTGAACCGGCATTCCGCGACGGACTCGTCCGCGCCTATGCGCGCCGCTTCACGATCCGTCAGCTCGCCGATCTGAACCGTTTCTTCGAAACGCCCACCGGCGGCCTGTACGCGGCCGAATCGATGGTGATCATGGCCGATCCCGAAGTCATCAAGAAGATGGCCGAGGTCATGCCGGAGATGATGAAACAGATGCCGGCGATGATAGCCAGTCTGAAGCAGGCGACCGCTCATCTGCCCATGCCGAGAAAGCCGTCCGATCTTGCCAAGGCGGACAAGGCAAGGCTGTCCGAACTGCTCGGTGTGCCGGAAAGCGAGCTGGGCAAATGAGCGGGATTCAGATCCAGCCCTAGCTCACCGTGGCCTTGGCAATGCAACCCGGGCTGGCCGGCGGCTCACCCTTGGGCAGCGCGTCGACATGTTCCATGCCGCTCTCGACCACACCCCACGCGGTGTATTGGTTATCGAGGAAGGTAGCATCGTCAAAGCAGATGAAAAACTGGCTGTTCGCCGAATTCGGCTGGCTACTCCGGGCCATCGAGCAGACGCCGCGCACATGCGGTTCGGCGTTGAACTCTGCCTGCAGGTCGGGCTTGTCGGAGCCGCCCATGCCGGTTCCCTGCGGGCAGCCGCCCTGGGCCATGAAACCGGGAATCACGCGGTGAAACTTGACGCCGTCGTAAAAGCCCTCACTGGCCAACTCCTTGATCCGTTCGACATGACCGGGCGCAAGATCCGCGCGCAGCTTGATAACAACGTCGCCTCCGCCGTTGCCGGTATCGAGAGTGAGTGTGAGAATATCGTCGGCCATGCATGATCTCCTGTGTTGTAGGCCCGATATAGAAGCTGATCCGGCAATGTCACGCGTCAGCGCCATCCGCGGTTGATTTTCAGTGCCGCGCGCGTAGACCCCAAGCCCATGAGTGAGGTCGAAACCGAGACCGCGATTGCCGAGACCGTGCCTCCGCCCGAAAGCGAACGGCTCGACGAAGAGAATCGGCTGACCCGCGAATTCGTCCGCAGCGTGCGCGATGCGCTGCGCGAGAATGATAGCAATCGGGTCTACGACCTTGTCGAACCGCTCCACCCTGCCGACATCGCCGACCTGTTCGAATTGACCGAGGCAGACGAGCGACTCGATCTCAGCCGCGCCATCCGCGACCTGATGAGCGTCGAGGTCATCGCCGAGCTCAACGATCACGTGCGCGAGTTGCTGGTCGAGGAATTGCCGGCAGACATCGTCGCCGACATCGCCGAACAGCTCGAGACCGACGATGCGGTGGCGATGATCGAGGACCTCGACAGCGAGGACCAGCAAGCGGTTCTCGCCGAGCTTGAGCCGGAAGACCGCGCTGCGATCGAAACAGCGCTGGGTTACCCCGAGGAATCGGCTGGTCGCTTGATGAGCCGCGATTTCGTTGCGGTTCCCGGACATCTCACAGTCGGCGACCTGATCGACTTCCTGCGCGAAAGCCGCGAATTACCGACCGACTTCTGGGAGATATTCATCGTCGACCAGGCCCACCACCCGATCGGGACCTGCGAGCTTGCCTGGGTGCTGCGCACACCGCGCCAGATATCCCTCGCCGATCTGATGAAGCGCGAGCAAACGCTAATCCCGGTCGATATGGACCAGGAAGAAGTGGCCCTTCGTTTCCAGAAATATGCGCTGATTTCGGCTGCGGTGGTCGACGATTCCGGGCGGCTGGTTGGTCAGGTCACGGTCGACGATATCGTCCACATCATCCAGGAAGAAGCGGGCGAGGATGTACTGCTGCTGTCTGGTGCCGGCGATGGCGATATCTATGAGCCGATCGGCGAAGCCTATTCGGCGCGGGTTCGCTGGCTGATCGCCAATCTTGGCACAGCGCTGATTGCCAGCTTCATCATATATCTGTTCGGCGCGGCGATCGAAAAGCTCGTCGCATTGGCCGTGCTGATGCCGATTGTCGCCTCGATTGGCGGCAATGCCGGGACTCAGACCATGGCAGTTTCGGTTCGGGCCATTGCCATGAACCAACTTACCAGCGCCAATTCCCTGCGCATAATCTGGCGCGAATTTCGCGTCGCCTTGCTCAATGGTGTGACTATCGCAACGCTGATCGGCTTGGCCACGGCGGTTCTGTTCACGCCGACACTGGGCGCGGTGATTGCCACTGCAATGGTAATTAATATCCTCACCGCCGGGCTCGCTGGCGTCGCAGTTCCGATGCTGTTTGACCGCATGGGCCAGGACCCGGCTGTCGCCAGCACCGTATTCGTGACGATGATCACCGATTCGATGGGCTTCTTTGCCTTTCTCGGCCTCGCCGTCGCGAGTGGTCTGGTCGGCTGAGATTCCCACAGGCGCGGGTTGAGCCAGGCCGCGAAACCCCTATCTCGGTTCCATGCCGCTGCACATGACCAAGATCTCCTTTCGTGCACGAACCACGCAGAGCCTGCTTGGCTGGCTGGAGAGTCACGAGCATGAGGCTCATCTCACCACCCGCTACCAGCCTAAACGGCATGAGGAGATGGCGGGCGGCTCGCTGTACTGGATCATGGAGCATGCGCTAGTCGGCCGCTCACCGATCCTCGGCTTCGCCCAGCGTGACGACGGGCGCTGGACGATTCGGCTGGATCCGCGGTTGATTGCGGTTGAGACCACACCAAGGCGCGCCCACCAGGGCTGGCGCTATCTCGCCGATGAGGACGTCCCCAGAGACCTTGCCGGGCTCGACGGCGAAAACGATGTGCTGCCACCCAGGCTGGTCGGCGAACTTGCGAAACTGGGCCTCGTCTGACGGAGCACCGCGCACATGCCTCAACTGATCGCTTTGACGCTGCCAATTGGTTGACTGTTATTTCAAAGCGCCTAGATAGTGGCCTCTGATTTAAGGAGAATTACATGAAACGCCTTGTTGCCATTGCTGCAGCGCTCGCCATGGTGGCCCCGTCGGTCGCCACTGCCCGTCCAGCCGTCGACGCTCTTTCGCTGAACAACGCAGCCGTGCAACCCGTGCGCGCCGCCGCCAAGCAGGACGGCAAGAAAATGAAGCTTGAAGGTGAGAACGGGATTCTTATCGCTCTTCTCGCTGCTGCCGCCGTCATCGCCGGTATCATTATTATTGCCGATGGCAGCAACGAGCCCACCAGCCCGTAAGATATTCCAAGCTCTGAGATGAGCTTTCTGGATGCAAGGCGGCCAAGCACGTTTCTGACGTGCTTGGCCGCCTTTCTTCGTGGATTCTGATCACTGGCTGAATTTGCAGATGAATCATGGCGGAAGTTTTCGACTTCGCCGCGCAGGCCGACAAATCACTCTCCTACACTTACTGCGTCTGCTATCATCCAAGGCGCTGCGGCGCAGACCTGCGGACGGAACCATCAGAAGACAGCCCCTCGCTGAGAAGGAGTCACCCTGGTGATTCCTACATAATATATTGATTTAAAATGATTAATTTTTGACGTTCAAGTTGACACCGTGTCACCTTTGTCAACTTGGCGAGGCTTGGTCGAAAACTGGCAACGCTGACAATCCGCGGGCTGTCCGATAATTGCAGAGATCGGGCCGACGCTCAAATTTCGGAAGGATATGCGATGAATGAACAGCCCAGTGCAGATGAATTGGGGCGAGAATATCTCCGGGCGTTGCAGGCCAAAGACAAACAGGCAATCTTCGCAATCATTTCCGAGGACTTTGAGCTTGAAGTTCCGCTGAATCTGTCAGGAACGAATGATTATTCCGACAATTGGCGCGGTCTGGACGCCGCCAACACCAATTACGACACGACCTTCAGGATCATTCAGGACCTCGTCTATCCTGATCTGGAATTCACTTCCGGCAGCGATCCGAATATCGCCTTTGCCGAGGGACCCGGCACGATGATGATGGCAAATGGGCGACCCTATCGAAATCGCTACATCTTCCGCTTCGATGCTCGGAACGGAAAGCTCTGGCGCATCCGCGAATACACCAATCCGATCACCTCGGCCGTCGCGTTCGGCCTGCCCCTGCCGCAATCCAGCGATGACGGCGTTTCCGACCAGTTCGTCTGAGGCGCTACTTAGGTACTGGCATCCTCCAGGATCATCTCGGCACCCTTTTCGCCGATCATGATCGACGGCGCATTGGTGTTGGCCGCCGGCATCACCGGCATGACCGAAGCATCGATCACACGCAGCCCCTCGACACCGCGCACCTTCAGGCGCGGATCGACCACCGAAGCCTCGTCGCCGCCCATCCGGCAGGTCGCGACAGGGTGATAGCCGATACCGGCCGAATTGCGGATCGCCTGTTCCCATTCCTCGTCGCTTTGCGGCATCGGATCGGGTGCAAGCGGGCCGACGACATGTTTTGCAAAAGTCGGCATGGTGAAGATTTCCTGGACCTTCTTGGCCCCAGAGATCATCGACGCGATGTCGTCAGCATGGCCGAGCAGGCGATGGTCGATCACCGGCTTGTCGATCGGGTCCGTACTACGCAGGCGAATTTCGCCCCGGCTCTTGGGCTTGGCGACATTGGCGTAGACGACAACGCCGGGCAGCTCATGCGGCTTTTGCGTCTTGGCGTTGTGGGCCATTAGCCCGAAAGACAGCTTCACGTCCGGAAAGTCGAGATCCGGTCGCGAACGCAGATAGGCCATCGCTTCTACCGGGATGATCGTCATCAAGCCGCGCTTCACGGTGAGGTATTTGAGGAATTCGCGCGCAAGCAGATGCGGCTTGAACAGATTGTTCCAGGTCGGCTGGTCAACCTGGAAGACCGAATGAAAGCTCGCATGTTCCTGAAGGTTCTTGCCAATTTCGGCAATGTCACGCACCACCTCCACGCCCATATCCTGCAAATGCGCGGCGGGGCCGAGACCAGAACGCATCAGCACACCAGGCGAATTGAGCGTGCCGGAACTGACGATCACTTCGCCGAGGCATTGCACGGTCCGGTTCTCGCCATCCTTGATATACCGCACGCCCGTCGCCCGGCCATTCTCAATCAAAACCTTGTCGACCGTCGCTTCGGTGAGGACGGTGAGGTTAGGCCGCTTCATCGCCGCATCGAGAAAGGCACGCGCGGCGCTGGATCGCTGGCCGTTCGCCTGGGTGCACAGCATGGTGAAAGCACCGTCGACATCGCCAGCGCAATAGTCCTCGACCTTGCGCAGACCGAATTCGCCGCAGGCATCGACAAAGACCTGCGCGAAAGGATGCTTCATGCGCGGCTCGCTAACGCCCAGCGGCCCAGTGGTACCGTGGGTCTGGCTGGGCTGCCCGGTGAAGCCCTCGGACTTCAGGAAAAAGGGAAACACCTCGTTCCAGCTCCAGCCTGTGCAGCCCAGTTCGCTGGCCCAGCTGTCGTAATCCTTCCGGTCGCCGCGGATGTAAATCATTCCATTGACCGAAGAGCCACCGCCCAGCATCCGGCCAGCGCTCCAGAACTGTTGCCGACCATTGAGCGAAGGATCAGGCTCGGTCGTCAGGCACCAGTCGGTCTCCGGCTTGCCGAGCTTGATCATCCCGCCCGATGGCATGCGGTTCATGAAGCCGTCTGCGCCGGGTCCGGCCTCGAGCAGCACGACAGTATTCTCGGGATTCTCAGACAGACGGTTCGCCAGCACGCAACCGGCGCTGCCTCCGCCGGCAATGACATAATCGGCACTTTCAGGCTGCATCCGTCATCCTTGTTACGACCTTGCGCAGATAGGCTGCGTAAGTCTCGGGGTCCTGCGCGCCGGGAATCATGAAGCGGCCCTCGACCAGCATCATTGGCACGGAATTGATACCTTTGCCGACTGCATCCAGCTCATCCTGCTGGACTTTCTCGGAAAGGCGTTCGTCATTGAGCGCGGCAACAACGGCAATAGCGTCAAGCCCAACGCTCTCGGCGATCGCCGCCAGTTCCTCTCGATCGGAGATATTGCGCCGCTGCTGGAAGTGCGCGTCAAACAAGGCGAGCTTGAGCCGGGTCTGCACCTCGCTGCCTCCGGTCTCAAGCGCCCAATGCAGCAGCATATGCGCGAGCCTTGTATTCCACATTCGGCGAGGTGGTTCTTCACCTTCTCCGACAAACCGCATTTCGTAGCCTGCTTGCTCGGCGATCATCTGCATCTGGCGCATCGTGCCAGCGGATGGCTCCTGCCCATATTTGCGCATCATGTGGTGGGCCGCGTCCTCGCCTTCTTCGGGCAGATCGGGATTGAGCTCAAACGGCCGCCAGCTGATATTCGCCTCGACCTCACCATCGAGGGTCTCCAGCGCGGTTTCCAGCTGCTTGTATCCGATGATGCACCACGGGCACATCACATCTGACCATATCTCAATGGCAAGCCTTGCCGGAACCGTCATTTCCCCTGCTCCACCCACCAACGCATCAACATATGCGCGATTGCGAAGCGAGGCGGGCACTGGAACGCTTCACCGGCCTCACCGCGTTCGATTGCTTCGAGTGCATCGGCAACATCAGCGCGCGAAAACCAGCGCGCGTCCTCCAACTCGGTCTCGTCTACGGTGATCGCCGGATCGTCGGCATAGGCATGGCAGCCGATCATCAGCGAGGAAGGATAGGGCCAGGGCTGGCAGAAAATATAGTGTACATCGCGCACGGTAACACCGGCCTCCTCCATGGTCTCACGCGCAACTGCCTCCTCGATCGTCTCGCCCGGCTCGACGAAACCGGCGAGCGCAGAATAGCTCTTGGCCGGAAAGCGCGGCTGGCGACCAAGCAACAGACTGTCATTATGTTCGACGATCATGATCGTCACCGGATCGGTGCGCGGGAAATGTTCCGCCTTGCAGGTCTCGCTTTGGCAATCGCGCTGCCAGCCACCTTTGGCGAGCTTTGTCGACGCGCCGCATTGCGCGCAATAGCGGTGGCGCGCGTGCCAGCCGACCAGGCTGCGCGCACCGCCATACATGGCGAGGTCTTCCGCTCCGAGCAGTTGCATTGCTTCCCACGAGCGCGGCCCTGCCGGTGCACCATTGCCGAGCAGGCTGGGCTGAACTTCGGCAAAACAGCCGCGCTCGTCCCGCACACCAAGGAACACCAGCTCGCTGGCCGGATCTGCATCGGCAAGCGAGCCCCATGCGATCGTGCCGTCCTCCGCTATGACGGGATCGAGACCTTCGAGCCGCAACAGCCTGGCGCTTGCATTCATCAGTCCCTGGAGCCCCTCGGGATTCGCGCGCAGGTGGTCCGCACGGTCGAGCGGTGAGCCGGCGAAGGCAATCATCGGCGTGCTCATGTCCTGTTCTCCATCAACGCCATGATATCGGCCTTCAGCGCCTGCTGGAATTCAGTCAGCAGCGGCAGCCCGTTGGGGGGCATGAACTGCACAAAGATCGACGAGGTCAACCCATGCTTCATGTCGACCATACCGACTGTTCCGGCTGCGCCCGCCCAGCCATAGACACCCGCTTCCGCGCCGATCCCGACCCGCCCGCCAGCCCCGAAATGGCTGGCCGGGGACATCATCGCAGGTCCTTCGACGCCATCCGGAAGCAAGTTACGGGTGCCGACCCTGACTGCCAGCTCGCCCATCACCCGCTCGTTGCCGATCGTGCCGAAATTGGCGAGCATGCGCATGAATCGATTGTAATCGCGCGGCGTACTCACCAGCCCTGCTCCGCCGAATGGGAAAGCTGGTTCATCAAGGTAAATCGAATCGGCCCCCTTATCGATCGGGACCAGTTTCTTGGCAACCACCGCATAATTTGTCGTCAGCCGATGCGCCTGGTCGGCAGGCACCTGGAAGTAGGTGCTATCCATTCCTGCGGGCGCAAACAGATGTTCCTTGAGGAAAGTGTCAAAGCTCTTGCCGGAGACGACCTCGACCACCCGACCCATCAGGTCTAACCCTACGCTGTAGCTCCATTTGGTTCCCGGCTCATAGACCAGCGGGACCTCGGCAAGGCCGTCGGCGAATTTCTCGAGGCTGCGAACCGGCTCTCCGCGTGACAGACCGGGAACCTTCAGGCGACTGATCTGCCCGGCGATCAGGCCCTTGTCTTCCATCAGCTGCTTGATCGGCCCACGCTGGATAATGGTGTAGCCAAGACCCGCCGTATGCGTAATCAGGTTTCGGATGCGGATCGGGTTCTTCGCGGGACGCAGCTCCGTCACTGATCCGTCCGGCGTCATCTGCACCTGCATGTCACGAAATTTCGGCAGGATATCGCCAAGCGGTTGGTCGAGCCCGAGCTTGCCCTGTTCGATCAACAGCATCGCCGCCATGCCGGTGACCGGCTTGGTCATCGAATAGATGCGGAACAGGCTGTCGGGCGTAACCGGATCGGAATCTAGAAAGCCTTCGCTACCGCGCGCAACATATTGCGCTTCGCTCCCTGGAAGGCCGAGGCTGGCGACCATGCCGGGAAACTTGCCGGGCCCGACCCAGCGGGTGACCACTGCGCGGACATTGGCCACCATGTCAGGCTGAGCGGCGGCCCAGACCAGCTTGGGCATCAACGCCGCACCGATCCCGGCCGCAGCGCCAAGTTGCAAGACCGCACGACGGTCTAGCGCGGCTTCCATGTCTGTCAGAGTGATCATCAGTGCGCTTCTCCC
>JAQWKP010000023.1 GCA_029247785.1 Novosphingobium sp. | reverse complement strand
AAGCTGCTCCGCCATCGGTGCCCGCAGCGGCAGCCGCAGGCGCCGCAGACGGCCGCGACGCCAGTTCCTCCAGCTTGCGGACCAGCTTGCCCGGATCGGGCATGTCGCTCGCATGCATCACCCTGAGCAGCGCCATCTTTGCCGCGACCAGTGGATCGGGCGCGCTGCGAACTTCGTCATGCCCCTTCAGCAGCAATTGCCAAAGGCGGTGGAGCTGTCCGGCCGTAAGCGCGCCAGCCCAGCCTTCAATTGCCTCGCGTTCCTCAGCAGAGACGGCATCCTCCGCACTCTTGCTGATCTGGGCGACGGTTATCCTGTGGGTCAATTCCATCATGCCGCGCATCAGCGCATTTGGCTCAACACCAAGGGCGAATTGCTGCTCGACGAATTCGAGCAGTGTTGCGCCATCGCCCGCCAGCAAGGAAGCGAACAGATGCCGCTTTGCACTCTTGTCAGCAAGACCCAGCATCTCCTGGACCTGAACCGCCGAGACATTGTCATCGCCGCCAAGATCGGCATGGGCGATCGCCTGGTCGAGGATCGAGAGGCCATCACGCACAGAGCCTTCTGATGCCGCTGCGATCATCGCCAGCGCCTCAGCCTCGGCCACAACTGCTTCCTTCGCGCAGATAGATGCGAAATGCTCGGCCAGCATCGGCGCAGCGATCCGCCGCAGATCAAACCGCTGGCAGCGCGACAACACGGTGACCGGCAGCTTTTCCACCTCGGTCGTTGCGAACAGGAATTTCACATGGGCTGGCGGCTCTTCCAGCGTCTTGAGCAAGGCGTTGAAGGCATTGCGCGAAAGCATGTGCACTTCATCGATGATGTAGATTTTGTACCTCGCCGAGACCGCCGCATAACGCACCGCCTCGATGATCTCGCGGACATCGTCGACCCCGGTGTGGCTGGCCGCATCCATCTCGATCACGTCGATATGGCGGCCCTCTGCAATCGCCACGCAAGGCTCGCACTGGCCGCAGGGATCAATCGTCGGGCTGCCTTCCCCATCCGGACCGATGCAATTGAGCGCCTTGGCGATGAGGCGCGCGGTCGAAGTTTTGCCGACGCCGCGCACCCCGGTCATCAGGAAGGCATGGGCCAGCCGGTCGCGCTTGATCGCATTGGCAAGGGTTTGCACCATCGCTTCCTGCCCGATCAGCTCGGCGAAGGTCTGCGGACGATATTTGCGCGCGAGCACGCGATAGGGTTGCGCCGCCGGAGTGGGAGTTGGCGCTGCGGGTTCGCTTGGCACGGGTGTTTCGGGAACAGCGGCCTCGGGTTCCTCAGCTTCGGCCGATGCGGGCTCGTCGCCGAACAAGGCGGACTGACCCGCTTCCTCCAGCTCGGCAGCGCTCGGGGCCTGTTCCTCTTCGGTTGGCCCGGGCTCGTCCCCCAACATGTCGCGTGAATCGTCCATCGTCATCATAGGTAGAGCGTGGCCGGTCGCTTGTCAGGGAAAAACGAAATTCGAGAGTAAGGAGCCGAGCGACCCGCCGCAATCCGTTGTGGCTGCTTCCTTCCGGACCTGACCAAGTTCGCGAACGCAAACGTCCACCCGACTCCCGGGCGCGCATATGGCGGGACAGCAGGTGATTTGCAAGCTCTTGCGGTCCTCACAATCGCGCAACGATGATGAGGTTCTTGCCTTAGCGAAAATTGTCGGCGTAAGCTTGAATCTTCAGGCGCCGTGGCGGGCTTGCCTGGACTCTAGCATCGATCCCGTAGCGCGTCGCATAGGCTTGGGCTTCCTCACAGCGATCGAACTTCAACTGCAGCTGCTGCTGCGTGTCGCCCGATCCTGCCCATCCCATCAGCGGATCAGGGCGCTTCGCTTCGGCAGGCACAAATTCGAGCACCCATTTGTCGGTGAGCGCATTGCCCGACTGCATGGCGTTTTTCGGTCGCTGATAGATGCGTGCGGTCATGCAAAGCCCCTTATGTCAGCTTTGCCCTCGTGAAAAGGCGTGTTTCGTCTTCAAGCTAGGCTTTTCCACCCATGGCTCGTCAGGCCAGCGGTGCTTTGGGTAGCGGCCCTTCATCTCACGCTGGACATCACGCCAGCTGCCGCGCCAGAATCCCGATAGGTCGCGGGTCGACTGGATTGGCCGACCGGCAGGCGAGGTCAGCTTGAGCAGCAGATTTTGCGGCGGCTGCCCGATGGTCGGATGTTGGTCGAGACCGAACAGGGCCTGGACCCGCAATTCAGCGGCGGGGCCCGCTTCGTCCGCATAGTCGATCGCATGGCTCGTGCCGGCAGGACTGACGAATTCGCGCGGTGCCAGCCGATCGAGACGCTCGCGGGCGTCCCAATTAAGCCGAGCCATCAGCGCGTCCGTCAGCGAACGCCTCGGCAGATCGAGATCGCGACGGCCTGCGAGAAGCGGTGCTAGCCAGTCCTGCGCCTTCTCCTTTACCGTTGCGGCAGCAAGCGCATCGATTTCGGCATGGCGAGCCCGCGCCATCAGGCTAGCAGGCAACAACTCCTCCAGCTGCTCGCACGCTTTTTCCAGCAGCAGGCCTTCCACCGCCTGCGCATCGGGCTGCGGATCGGGGCCGCTCGCCAGGGTGATCGCGCCCAGACGCCGTTCCAGCCGCGCTTCGACGCGTCGTTCCGCCGCATTCCAACTCAGCAGTGAACGCCGCGCGATACGGTGCGCCAGCGCTTGCTCGACCTCTTCGCCGGTCAGGGCAGCGGCGGCAGTGATCCGCGTACCTTTCGCCGCGCCCTGCGCATCGCCGATGACCAGCCACTCTGCGCGGGCGAGCGGTGAAGCGGGATCGAGGACATAGCCACGCCCTCCCACCGACAGCCAGCTCTCGCCATTGCCGTCGCGCGATCTTGCAACATTGTCCGGCATGGCGCGTGCGAGGAATTGCGCGGGGTTGCTCCCCTCCCCGCCTCCGCCGCCGACCAGCTTTTCTGCCCTTGCCGCCCAGCGCTGAGCGAGCTTGCGCGCTGCTTCGGCCCGAGGCGAGCGATCTCCGTTCCAACGCGTCAGCCGGTGCAGCAGGTCCTCGCCCCTGCTGCCCAACCCACGTTCCTGCAGCAACAATGCCAGCTGCGCCGCGTTCCTCGCCTGACCAGCCTCGGCCCCAAACAGCACCATGGCCGCCTGCGCCGGCTCCATCGGCAGGCTCGCGACCTGCTGCCCGAAGGTAGTAATCGCGCCTTCACCATCCACCGCCCCCAGCGCCGCAAGCCGCGCCTGCGCCGCCTGAACCGATGCCAGCGGCGGCGGATCGAGCCAGGCCAGCGCCGCCGGATCGCGTGCGCCCCATTTTGCTAGCGACAGCACCAGCGCCGACAAATCCGCGACCAACATCTCGGGAGGATCATAGGCGGGATGCCCGGCATGGGCGGCCTCTTCCCACAATCGATAGACCACGCCCGGGCCCTGCCGCGCCGCACGACCCGCACGCTGCGCCGCCGATGCCTGGCTGGAGCGATGCGTCACCAGCCGCGTTACGCCCGCCGCCTTGTCGAATTCGGCCCGCCGCGACAGCCCGCAATCGACCACCACCGAGACCCCATCAAGCGTCAGCGAAGTCTCGGCAATCGCGCTAGCGATCACGATCCTCCGCCGTCCGCCAGAATCGCGGCGAATCGCTATGCGCTGGGCTGCAGGGTCGCACTGGCCATGCAGCGGCAGCACCAGTGCATCGGGCAGCTTGTCTGCCAGCCGCTCACGGGTGCGCTCAATCTCGCCAACGCCAGGGAGGAAGGCAAGGATATCGCCTTGCTGCTCGCGCCACGCGGCCAACACCGCGCTCGCCATGGCATCTTCAACCCGCAGTTCAGGCCGCGCGCCAAGCCAGCGAATGTCCAACGGATAGGCCTTGCCTTGGCTTTCGATCACCGGCGCATCACCCAGAAGCGTGGCAAAGCGCGCGCCATCAATCGTCGCTGACATCACCAATAGCTTGAGGTCTTCACGCAGAACCTGCTGGCTCTCGATCGCCAGGGCGAGGCCGAGATCGCTGTCGAGATGGCGCTCGTGCGCCTCATCGAACAGCACGGCACTGACACCGGGCAAATCAGGATCGGCCAGAATGGTGGAGACGAATATCGCCTCAGTCATCACCAACACCCGCGTGCGGGCCGAACGCCGGGTATCGAGCCGAGTGAGATAACCAATAGTCTCCCCCGCCTTCTCGCCCAAAGTCTCCGCCATGCGCTCGGCGGCGGCTCGTGCTGCAAGTCGGCGCGGGCTGAGCAGGATCACCGTGCCCGCACACCACGCCTCGCCGATCAGCGCCGGCGCGACGGCAGTGGTCTTGCCCGCACCGGGCGGAGCGACCAGCACGGAGCTCGGCCCGCCGCTCCGTGCGGTGAGCTTTTCGGGCAGTACATCAT
>JAQWKP010000017.1 GCA_029247785.1 Novosphingobium sp. | reverse complement strand
GGTCAGCGAGGCTTGCACGCCTTGTGCCTGTCGTGGCCCAGCCTCATGCCGCAATTGCCGCACGGCTTCGGCACACTGGCTCCAGCCCTGCATGTAGGATTGCGACATATTGCCGCCGCTCATGTTGGTGGGGATGCGCCCGCCGATCGTCATCTGGCCTTCCTTGCAGAAATCGAGGCCGGTGCCGACCTCGGTGAAGCCAAAGCCTTCGACCTGGTTGATGAGATGGATCGATCCGGCATCATAGCCTTCGAAATGGCCGACATCGTCGATACTCATGCCAGCCATGCCGAAGATCTGTCCGGCGGCTTCCTGCATTTGCGGGCGCAGCCGGTCCTCGATCATCGTCTTCATCTTGTTCTTCTTGATATAGGATTCGCCCCAACCAGCGATATCGACCGGTGTCTTTGCGCAGTCACGCGCGCGGTCGGCCCCGCTGATGATCAGGCATACCGCGCCGTCATTGACGAGGCAGATATCGAACAGGTGCATCGGCTTCACGATGTATCGCGAGGCCATATATTCCTCGATCGTGAAGGGCTTTTGCATGATCGCATTGGGATTGACCGAGGCGTGCAGGCGTACCTGCTGGGGCACCAAGCCTAGATCTTCCTCACGCTTGCCATAGGTGTTGAAATATTGGGTCGCCATCGTCGCCCAGTGAGCGGCCTGCGAGCTCCAGCCCCAGGGGTGGTAATAATAATAGGAAGAGGGCCCGCCCATACCCCCGGCAAACGTCATGCCGCCGAATTTTCGGCCTGCCGAGCGCGAGGCGACGCAGAATATCAGCGCGACGATCTTGTTCTTGCCCGAGATGATTTCACCGGCGGCGGCAGGCAGCGGTCCTGCCATGATGTGCCCGTTGTTCCAGGCGTCTTTCGGCTGGATACCAAGCGACTTGGCCATGTCTTCCGGCTCTGGCCCGCCATAGGTGTAGGACATGGCGAGACCATCGATCTCTTCCGGCGTGAGCCCGGCATCGACCAGAGCCCTGTCGAAAGCGGTCTTGCACAGCTTTTCTTCAGTCGGCGGTTCCCAGCCGGGCTCGCGCTTGCGCTCGGCGCGGTAATCGTCGTGGAAATCGGTTTCTCCGACTCCGACGACAGACACCTTGCGGCTGCACTCCGCCGTCTTGGGGGGCATTGTTACGTAACCATATTCCGCCATGGTCTAGATATTCCCTTCGGGTTGCAGCTTGGCCTGTCGCTTATCGCTCAGGCCGGGCAATTGCATGTAGATTCTGTCCAGATTTTCGCCATTTTTCGAGTCTGTCATGCAGTTTCGACTTCCTGCGTCGCCATTTCGCCCAGCGTAACGCGGTCGAGCTTGGAATTGGCGAGGCGCGGCATTGCGTCAACGAACAGGATTTCGCGCGGCTGTTTGAAGCGGGCGAGGCGGGTGGAAAGCCAGTCGTGCAATTCGGTCTCGGTCAGCTTCGCGCCGCGCCGCAATTCGACATAGGCTCGCATGCGCTCTCCCTTACGCTCGTCGGGCACACCGACCGCCGCTGAAATCGCGACTTCTTCGTGCCGGTCGATCAGGGCTTCGACTTCCTCGATCGAGACATTCTCGCCGCCGACCTTGAGCATCAGCTTGATGCGACCGACATAGGAAATGTAGCCGTCCTCGTCGCGGCTCATCAGGTCCTCGCTCTTGAGCCAGCCGTCTTGCGTGAAGGCGCGGGCGGTCTCATCGGGCTTGTTCCAATAGCCGAGCATGACATTGCCGCGGACCCAGGCTTCGCCGACCTCGCCGGTGGCGACGTCCTTGCCGGTGGCAGGATCGACCAGGCGCAGCTCGTAGCCATCGAGCATCCTTCCGCATTTGCCGAATTTTTCAGGTGGGTCCTCGCCGCAATTGACCGCCATCGGGCCATAAGCCTCGGTCAGGCCGGACGGCATGATGAACCAGCTGGCGTTGGGAACGATCTCGCGGTCAGCCTCGCAGGTGATGGTGGCGATGCGCAGGCTGCTCAGGGTCAGCCCCTTTTCGCGCGCGGCGTCGTAGATCTCATTTGGCAGCGCGCCGAACAGGATGGTTGCCTGTTCCTGGTCGATCAGCTCGGCGGCGCGTGTCGCAGTAAATGCCTCAGTAAAGACCAGCGTGCCGCCTCGCGTCAGCATCGTCATCAGCCCCCAGATGCTGCCTCCGCCGTGGAAGAAGGGCATCATCGAGAAGAAAATCTCGCCATCGATCACACCGATCCGGCGTGAATGGAGCATGCCATTGGCGACAATCCCGCCCTGCTGCAGCATCACTCCCTTGGGAAAGCTGGTGCTGCCCGAGGTATATTTGACGAAGCCGAGATCGCTGCCGGTGGTAGCGGCCGCCATTTCATCAGCCAGCGCGATCGCCTCGGGGTTCGAGCGCCCGAGTTCCTGCAAGGAGCGGAAATCGAAGGTGCCGGGATGCGTGCCGCCACGGCAGGACAGCAGCACGACATTGCGCAGATCAGGAAATTCCGGGCCCGCAAGGTGACCGGGCCGCTTCGACGCTGCAAATGCGGGGCACAGCTTCCCCAGTATCGCCGGCATGTCGAGCTTGCGGAAAGCATCGATCATGACGATGTGGCGCGCGCCGGACTGGCGGATCAGATAGTCGATCTCATCTGGCTTGAGGAATGTGTTGATCGGCACCACCGCCGCGCCGATCCGCATCGCGGCCAGGCAGGCAATCACCCATTCGAGCGAATTGGTCATCCACAGCACCACGCGGTCGCCGCGCCGCACGCCGATATGCGCAAGGCCGGCGGAAAACTCGCTCGCACTGTCGACCAGTTCGGCATAGCTCAGTCTGCGCTCGCTACCGTCATCGTCGAGCGCGACCAGCGCCGCGCGATCGGGAACGCGTGCGGCGCTTGCCTGCAGCATCTCCCAAATCGTCTGCTTGCGCAGTTCGGCCAGTTCGGCCGCAGCGTCGCTCATCCTCGCTCTCCCGGCAGCGTTCCGTGCGAAGCTGCGTGGGTGAGACTAGCGGGCTCGTCTTCGGGAAAGCAATCGGGAATCGCGCAAGGATGCGAATAGCGGCCTTGGCGCAGCCGCCGCCCGCGCATATGACGGACGACGCATGTCCTTCGAGATCGATATCAACATTCGCCGGGACGACTGGGAGATTGCCTGCGCCTTTGCGGCACCGGGTGGGCTCACCGCTTTGTTTGGCCCTTCCGGAGCGGGCAAGACCAGCGTGCTCGATGCGGTGGCGGGATTGTTGCGGCCCGAACGGGGCCGAATTTCCGTTTCGGACACAGTCTTGTTCGACAGCGAGGCGGGAACCAACATCGCGCCAGAGCACCGCGCCTGCGGCTATGTCTTTCAGGACGCGCGGTTGTTCCCGCATCTCAGCGTGGCCGACAACCTCGTGTTCGGCTGGGAGCTTGCGCCCGAGGAGCGGCGCTGGATGGTGACAGAAGAGGCCACGGAGTTCCTCGGTATCGGCCATTTGCTAGAGCGCATGCCGCGCTCGCTGTCAGGCGGAGAGGCGCAACGCGTCGCGATTGGCCGGGCGCTTTTGAGCGGCCCTGCATTCCTGCTGATGGACGAACCGCTCGCCTCGCTCGATGAGGACCGGCGCGAAGAAATCATGCGCGTGATCGAGCGCGTGCGCGACGAATTGCGCCTGCCGATCCTCTATGTCAGCCACGACCGCAGCGAGGTGGAGCGGCTGGCCGATCAGGTAATCAAGCTCAGCTCAGGATGAGGCCGGGCCTTAGTATTCCAGCTTCAGTCCCGCGCGCGGCCAGTCGACTGCGATCAGTCTGCCATAGCCCGAGGTGGTGATCCACGCGGTCTTCATGTCCGGCCCGCCGAAGCAGATATTAGTGCAATAGGGTTCCGGCCCTTCCCAATATTCCAGCGTCTCGCCCTGGGGTGAGAACACGGAGATGCCGCCAGTGACCAGCGTGGCAACGCAGATATTGCCGTTCTCTTCCAGCGCCATCGAATCAAAGCGTTGATAGCCTGTCGGCCCGCCGATCAGCTTGCCGCCATTGGGCGAAGGCCAGGCTTCTTTCGCCAGTTCGCCGGGGCCGGTGATCGGCCAGTGCCACAGCCGTCCGGTCTCGGTTTCCGAAGCATAGAGCGTCTTGCCATCGGGTGAGAGGCCGCAGCCATTGGCAGTGACCATCGGGAAAGCCGCCTGCTTGATGAAGGACCCGTCTGCCGCGGCAAAGAATACCGCGCCGCAGTCCATCGTCCTGCCATAGGTCTTGCCATGCTCGGTGAACCACATGTTGCCATCGGCATCGAACACGATGTCATTCGGGCCCTTGAGCGGTTCGCCGTCGCATTCGGAATAGAGCGTGGTGACTTCGCCGGTCGCCAAGTCAACGCGCTGGATCGAGCCGCCGGTGTAATTGTCCGCCCTGCCATGCGGGCGGTCAAAGCCGTCGGGCTCCTTGATCCAATTGAAGCCGCCATTCTGGCAGACGTAGCAGGCGCCGTCCGGACCTATAGCGGCGCCATTTGGCCCGCCGCCGAGCTCCGCCACAACTTGCTTTTCGCCATTGGGCTGGACCCGGATCAGCCTGCCACCCTTGATCTCGACCACCAGCACCGAGCCGTCCGGCATGGCGATCGGGCCCTCGGGGAATTCCAACCCTTCGGTGACGACCCGGTAATCGAGCTTCATGGCGTGATCCCCTTTTCGATCAGTTCGATGACGGCAGGAAAATAGCGCCCGCCAAGGCCATTCTCCACTGAAGCCTCGTAATATTTTTCGGCGAGCAGCGAAACTTGCGGGTTCACGCCCATGTCGCGCGCCAGCTCGATCGCATAGCCGATATCCTTGAGGACATATTCGGGCGGAAAGCTCTTTTCGGGGAAATCGCGTGGTGCCATGGACTTGATGCCATGGTTGCGCAGGATGAAGCTGTCGCCCGAGCCCTTGGAGACGGCTTCGAGCAGCTTGGCCGAATTGACACCGGCCCTCTCGCCGGTGACCATCATTTCGCCGAGGATCAGCACATGGACGAAGTTGAGCGTGTTGTTGATCAGCTTGACGACCTGGCCACAGCCAACATCGCCGCAATGGGTAACGTCGCTGCCCATAGTGGCCAATACTGGCTCGATTCGGGCGAATAGATCATCAGGCGCGCCGACCATGATCGAGAGCTTGCCCTCAATCGCCGCCTGCCGCGTTCGCGCCACGGGGGCGTCGGCGAATGCCATGCCTTTCTCGGTGAGATTTGCTGCGATTGCGCGCGCCTCGGCGACGCTGGTGGTGGAGAGGTCGATCACGGTGGTGCCCGGTTTCGCATGGGCGGCGATCTCTTCGCAGACACTTGCGACCTGCTTGCCGCCGGGAAGTGACAGGCAGATGATGTCTGCTTGCGCCGCAAGTCCCGCGACTGAGGCGGCGGGTATGGCTCCGGCTTGCTTTGCCGCTTCGAGCGCCGCTCTCCCCCAGTAGCGCGAGAGTCGTCCATCGAGCTTGCTGCTGCCGTCACC
>JAQWKP010000016.1 GCA_029247785.1 Novosphingobium sp. | reverse complement strand
CCGGCCAGACTTGCCGCACGCTCATGCAGCGCTGTCCCGCGCGTGTCATGGCCGACAAACAGCAGCGCCGGCTCGGTCAGATCGCGCGCATGTTCGCATTCGTAATCGGTCCAGGCGGGATTCCAGGAAGCGACGACCATGCCGGACAGCGCGCAGCTATACTCCAGCAGCACCCATTCAACGCTGTTGCGCGACCAGATGCCGACCCGGTCCCCGGGTGAAGCACGCTCCAGCAGCCATGCGGCGACCTTTTCGGCTTCGCTCAACAGCTCAGCATAGGCCATGCGCTCGATGCCACTTTCGCCCGCCCAGGCAAGCGCGGGCCTGTCGGCAAAGCGCTCCGCAGTGCGCCGCAGCGCATCGCCAATATTGCCTTCCATCAGCGGGATTGCCTGGTCGGGCAGAACATGTGCCAGTTTGGTCGAGGTCGTCGCGCTCACTACGTTTAACTTTCCAGCTTCTCGCAAAGCGCCTTCAGCGCAGCCCTTGCAACCTTGACCGAGGAGGTGCGCGGAATCGCATCGACGAAACGCCATACCACCGGGATATGGGTCGCCGGAACATGCTCACGCAGGAATGCCTCAAGTTCGGCTGGCGCGGGTTCGGCTGCGCCTTCGGCAAGCACCATCAATGCGGCAGGAACCTGCCCCAACCGGTGATCCGCAACGCCCGAAACGCCAACATCGGCAATCGCAGGGTGCTGAGCAAGTGGACCCTCGATGGCTTCAGGCAGGATTTTGAATCCGCCGCGCATGATCGCACCATCCGCGCGGCCGAGGATGTAAACGAAATCATCCTCGTCGATTCTCGCGATATCCGTGGTGCGGCGCCAATCGGGCGAAAGCGATGGCACCAGCACTTCGAGCAGTCCTTCTTCGCCGGGCGCAACCACTTCTCCGGTGTCGGAATCAACTACGCGCACCTGCGCCTCGCCATAGGCGCGGCCGGTGCTACCCAGTTTTTTCTCGCCCCATTCGGGGATCATTTCCTCGGTCATCTGGACGACAACGCCGCCGAATTCGGTCGCTCCGTAGGAGATGAGCACCGGCACCCTGTAACGCTCCTCGAATGCCCGGTGCACTTCGACAGGCAGGTGCGTCATGCCCGATCGCATGATCCGCGCGCAGGCGAGGTCCTCGACCGGGATATCACTATCGACCATCTGCTGCATACCCGAGGGTGGAAGGTAGATCTCGGTCGGCCGGAAGCGCACCAAATGGTCATGCCACGCCTCAAGAGAAAATTTTTCCACCATGACGATTGGCAGCCGCATCAGCATGCTTGGAAGGATGCTGTAGAGCCCCGATGTATTGCCCATCGGATAGCACACGAACGGAGGAGCCACGTCCTTCAACACATCCTTGGCGAAGGCGACATTGGAGGTAACGAAGCGCTTTTCCAATTCCTCGTAGCTTAGCGGAAACTGGCGCGCTGCCCCGGTCGTGCCGCTGGTGAGTATCTCGATGCAGGGCTGGTCATCGGGGCTGCGCTGGGTCGCTCTGGAAGCGTATTCTAGGCCCGGCACCAGTTCGCATCCCATATCGGACAGCGCAATCCCGGCGCAGCCCAGTTCGGCCAGCTGCTCCACGACTTCGTCTGTGAATTCCGCCGCATCCGCGAGCAGCACGCCTGACTGCAGCCGCGCGAAATTGCGAACCAACGACAGACCTGATTGGTAGGCATAGAGCATTTGCACGTTGCGCCGGTCAGCTATCAGGCCAAGCAATGCAGCGACTGCAGCAGGTCGGTTTCGCGGCGCGAATCCCACCGACACATGCGGCGCAGCGCCGCAAGCCTGTAGCAATTCGCCAATTCGGTCGGCCACCTTCTTGAGATCCCCGAACGTATACCAGCGACCGTCATATTCAACTGCGTGGTCCGACGGGTCCGACCCGAGCACCTCTATCGTGGTGTTCACCAGACTGTCACCCGGGCGTGCGGTGGCCATGACCTCTCCCTGTATTGTTGTGCGCTCGCGGCTAACAGCCCTGCCCGAATATCAGGCGGCAGTCACTCATTTCAGAGATGCAGGATGACTGGACCGACCAACCCAATCGCGTAATCCCGCGCAGCTGGCAGTCAGTCGATCGGATGCGAAGTCACTTTCGCCACCGCTTCGTTCCCGGCCAATTCCCAGAAATCCTTCCAACTTGAAAAGACGCTCGGGAGCGCTGCGGGCTTCAGATGCAGTTCCCACTGGTCGGAATTTTCGCCAATCGGACGGTCGAGCATGTCAGTCGCATACCAATGCCGCTCCTTGCGCCGCACAAAAAACCAACGGCCGTCGCTGCGGGCATATTCGTCGGAATAGATGATCGCCATGACAATCCAGCGCTCGCCGACCTCATGCTCGGCCCGGCAATAGACCATGCCGGTAGCCCGATCAGGCCCATCAAAATCCACCGCATGACCGCTTATCATGTGGATCGAGCGGTAAAAATTACACAGCGCCGGCTCGATCGACTGGCGCAGCGCCTCGCGCCCCACACCGAAGCGACCGCAATTGACATCGGGCACGAACAGGTCCGTCCAGCCTTGGATATCGCGAGAATCAACCGCAATCGCGTAGCGTACAGCCAAATCCTGGATCGCCGCGCGCGATTCGACCCGGTCAAGCCTCGCGGCGATTTCTTCATTGGTAATACCGACCATGCAGCTTGCTCCCCTATGCAGCGGACAGCACAATCTAGACGGTGTTTATGTCACAGGAAACCGCCACGCCGCAGTCCGGCTTTCACCGGCACCTGATCCGCAAGTTCGATCAGTGCAGGCTGTACTCCGCAGCATAACCGATATGGTCGGACAAGTGACCGCCCACACCAATTGTGCCGAAGACGACGCGCAGATTGGCAAGCTGGAAGGGGAACGAAGCGGTCGAACGATAAAATTGCAGGTCCTTGCCATTGCGCCGCGATTTGCGCGCATCTGCACGAGAAACGGATTCGACTCGATCCTGCGCCAGCGCGTCTGTTAGGGCTTCGCGAGCACCGGGTAGCGGTCCTCCGACCTGGTTTGCATGGCGAATCCTTTGCTCGTCCCTTCCAACATTGAAGTCGCCAGCGAAAATCGCGCTTGCGTCAGTTGGCAGGTTTTTCTCGATAAATTGTCGGGCCGCAGAGAACTGCTGCATGAGCGCCTTGTTCGCGCGGGGAATGCTGACCCCGGATGAGCGGCGGGAATTCAAATGGGTGTTGACGATAGCCAGGGGCGAAGCACGACCAGGAATATTGACCCAGGCAAGCTGGACGCCCTTTGATGCGATGCAATCGAAGCCCGCGCATAGATCATTCGGGAAAATCGCCTGCCGTCCACGCGTGATCGGATAATCCGACAGAATGACAAGGCCGCTGTCGACCCAATGTCCGATATCCTCACCCTTGAACCACGAAGCGTCTCTCGCGAAGCCTACGTCGCCTGCTGACAGCCCGGGCATTTGCGGCGAAGCCTTATTCGGGCCGGACAATATGTGGCGATAGCCAGCCTTCACACCGATCGCCTTGGCATCGTCGGTAAATGCCTCCTGGAGCAGCACAATCTGCGGCTGCATGCCCACGGCGCGCAATCCGCCAAGATGATCGCCAATTTCAGAGAGTTCTTGCTATCGACGTATCGATGGACCAGGCAGGCGAGATCCCGTCATCGATCGATCCCCCTTCCGGGTGTCGGTTCCGGACGCGTTGTACTCAGGCATCAGAGCGC
>JAQWKP010000383.1 GCA_029247785.1 Novosphingobium sp. | reverse complement strand
GGACATCCGATCCAGCCGCCAATTGCAGCTCGATCGAACGCAGCAGCTTCATACAATCCTCATCACTATGCCGCTTGCGTGCCATCACATGCTCCTTCCTCGCCAACATCATAATGGCACAGCTCTAACGGGCTAAGACAGTCCGGCGAGCGACCGGGCGCGGCATGAGATGACTGTCTCGATCTCGGGATGAAGCCGCGCTTGCCCTGCTCGATCTCCTCCGTCTTCGCCTCGCCGCCTTGAGCCGGCCCAGCGATCCGTTGAACTCTGGATCGCTCCCCAACAGTTTGCTGGACATGCGATAGTTTTGTTCAATGTAAAGAAGTTGCTTCTTGAATTCGGTAACAAGCTCTGCTTCGCGCACAAAATCGGAGACAGGATCGGAACTGTCAGACAGTTTACTCGGATCAAGGGTTCTGGGTCTGGCCACAACAAGCGCTCCGCCTGTCAAAATAGGTTCGTTGTTCCGACATTCCAGTCCCTGTTTGTTCACCTGATAATTCCGTGTTCGCTGAGACTGGGAATTATCAGGCCGGATCGGTGGAATTCCACCGCTTGGCTACTGCCTACATGACCCGGAGGGGCCGAAATCAGACGATTCCCCTTGTAGACTCCCTGCCTAACACGGAATGCCGACGAGAGACCCGTTCGCTCCGGACTGCGTCGCGGACTAGGCAAGTCCTCAGTTTTCTGCTAGCGCCGAAGAATGCCGAACGTAGTAAGAGTTCTACCCTGATTTCAGCTGTTTGTGGCCGTCCGATGCCCGTCGGCCTGACAGTGCTGGTCAAGGAATGCCTGGAATCGTCGCTCGGGATCTTCGGCCCAAAGCTCGGGCAAACCCGCTTCACCCGGCTGCCAACCGATATTCTGCTCCAATTGCCGAACCAGATCCTCAGCCGAACTGACAGGTCTGGCGAGGTCAATGTCGATCGCGCGCTTCATGGCCTCGTGCCCCGCAATAGGGGCTATGTAGGTGGCCAGCCCGAAGCCCATGCCTTCGAACAGGGCGGTGGAATATACGCCAAGCTGGGCATCGCTTTTGCAAAACAAGTCATAGATCGACCGATCGGCCCCGACCACGCGAATGCGCTCATTTGCAAGCCAGGGATAGGCCCGGCGCCAGTCTGACGGCTCTCCGCCATGGAGTTTGTAGATTATCGAATATTGTCCCCCGGTGTCGTGACTGGCGAAATCCGCTGCAAAGCGGCTCAGCTGTTCGGCGATGCTCGCTTGTGAAACAAACAGGACGACCCGCCTGCCCGGCTTCTTGCCTTCCCCAGCAATGGCCGCCTGTCTGTTGCGATTGAACCAGGCAGCGCCAATGACAGGCGCGCAATCATCCGGCCATGGGAAGTCCGCAAACTTGCTCCAGGCCTCCCCGAACAGGAGCACATGGCTCGGCAAGGTTGTCGGCAAGGGGCGGTGACGCATCGCATAGGCCAGATGCGTTTCGCCAATCCAGCCGTGCTGCAATTCCGCGACGGGGACGGAGCGTTCGCGTGCGAGGTGGGACATGACGAGATTGCGCGGTGTATAATGCACCACCTGCAGGACCAGTCTGGGTTGCACCTGGTCCAACAGCCGATTGTGCGTTTCGTAATAAGCAAGTGCGCGCCGGGCCGCTCCTTTGGCAAGACGGGCAACCTTGTCTGCATCGGGCGATCTCATCCCCGATGCTGTCGCCAGATTCTGGCTCCAGTCGACGGCGATTGCGGCCAGGTTTTCGGCTCGCCGGGCGGTTTTTGCGTTCAGATAGCCTCGCAACAGCCGCGGGCGAGAATGCCATTCCAGATAGTGGGCGTTGCGGGTTGCGTTGGGGTGGTAGTGCTGCCCGGCAAATGGGGTTTCCAAAACCTGCCGACTATAATCTACTGCATCGAGCAGGGGTTCGCTGTAGGGGCAGATCCATCCCCGGTGAGCGGCGCTGAAGACATGGCGCGGATGGTTGAGAACGAGTAGCTCGCTTGGCTTGAGATCCGCCAGCGGGCCATTGCGCAGCGTGGCGCCCAGCCGGCTGGGCGATGGCGGCAGCCAGTCCGAAAGCGGCCTTGAGCGCCAGCCACCTTGGCGCTTGCCCTGCAGGCCAATGGCGCCCAGCATCAGGCCGGACAGTTCGTAGCGCAGGAAATGCCAGAAGGGCATGCCGCGTAGTTTCACATCCCAGATCGCCGGGTCCCCCTCGAATTCAAGGATGGCTTCGACAATTTCCCGGACACTCGTTCCCATTCAGACCCACGTCCTTCCGGCCGAAAAGGCCCGCCACATGCGCCATCCGACGTAGAGCGCAATGGCCAGCTTCACGAATGACAGCCACGCGGGATATCCGGATTGCATTTCCCCCCAATGCACCAGCAAGGCGACGGCGGCGAGTAGAAGCTGGTGCGAGAGGAGCGATCGGACGGCAATGACCTGCTCTCCCAACACGAACCGGGCAATGCAATATTATGCCATGGCCAGTAGGAGATAGGATGCCCAGGTCGTCCAGGCGGCCGCCACATAGCCATAGATCGGGATGAGCCAGATATTGAGTACGACATTGATGGCCGCAGCCGACAATGTCGCCATTGAGATCAGCCCGGTCCTCTTGCGGAAAAAGGCGTAACTTGCGTAGATTGTCGCGAGAAACATCGCGCCCTGCGCCATGATGACCACCGGTACGATTGGCAGCGCGACGCGGAAACTTTCGCCCCCCAGCAGGAACATGAGCTCGCGCGACAACAGCAG
>JAQWKP010000376.1 GCA_029247785.1 Novosphingobium sp. | reverse complement strand
CCGGCCCGCCGGTGCAGGCCGCGCCCGCCATCGCGATCAGGAACCGTGCGCGCCGGTCGAGCCCGGGGCGCGACCACACTTCGGAGAAGATGAAATCGCGCCACGACTGGTCGAGCAAAGTGGCGGGCTCGGTGGCGGGCTGGCCGGTCACATCGGTCTGGACAATCGCGCCGTGCTTCGAGCGGGCACCGGGATCAAGCATGTCGGTCATTATTGGCCTTCCGAGGCGTTGAGGCCCATCCAGATGTTCTTGGGTTGCAGGAAGGCGTGCAGCCCTTCCTCGCCGCCGAGCCGCCCGTGGCCCGAATGCTTGAAGCCGCCGAACGGACAGTTGGGCTGCATCGCCTCGCCCGAACCGTTGACGTGGATCATCCCGGCGTCGAGCTGGCTGGTGACATGGTGCGCGCGGCGCAAGCTCTGCGTGTGGACATAGGCGCCAAGGCCGTAATCACTGCCATTGGCGAGCGCGATGGCTTCGTCTTCGTCATCGAACGGGGTGACGACCAGCACCGGGCCAAACACCTCATGACGCGCGATCTCGCTATCGTTGCCGACATCGGCGAGTACGGTGACCGGCAGGAAGAAGCCATCGGCATGATCGCCGTCCATTCGCGCGCCGCCGCAGACCAGCCGCCCGCCTTGCTCAACGCCGCGTTCGACCATGCCTGCAATGCGGTTCAGCGCCGCTTCGGTGATGACCGGACCCATCATCGTCGCCGGATCGCTCGGATCGCCGACCTTGATGTGGCTGGCGACGGCTTGCAGCGCGCCAAGGTAGGCGTCGTAAATCCCGCGCTGGACCAGCAGCCGGGTGCCGTTGACGCAGCCTTGCCCGTTGGCGCTGACCGCGCCGGTAATGCCCTTTTGTGCCGCCTGACCCAGATCGGCATCGTCAAATACGATAACCGCCGATTTGCCGCCCAGCTCCAGCCCGACCGGCTTGAGCGTCTGCGCCGCATTGGCCAGCACGGTGCGCGCGGTGCGGTCCGAGCCGATGAACTGGATCTTGTCGATGCCGGGATGCGCAACCATCGCCTCGCCTGCTTCGGCGGCTCCGGCAATGACATTGACGACGCCGGGCGGAAAGCCCGCCTCCAGCATCATCTCGACCAGCATCAGCGCGCTGTAGGGCGCAAGGTCGGGCGACTTGAGGACAATCGTGTTGCCCGCCGTAAGCGCCGGGGCAATCACCATCGTCGCAGCGAACAGCGGCCCGTTCCACGGCACGATCACGCCGACCACGCCATAGGGCACATACGAAACGTAATCATGCGCCGGCGCGCCCCACATCGGCACCGTGCGGCCATGAATCTTGTCGGCCCAGCCGCCGAAATAGCGAAACTTCTGCGCGGCATCATAACCCATGAACGGCGCGGCCATCGCGATGCCGCCGTTCTCGGCGATCAGCGAAGGTGCGAACTCGGCCGAGCGCGCTTCGAGCATGTCGGCCAGCTTCATGAACAGATTGCGCCGCTTGTCACCCGGAAGCGCGCGCCATGCAGGCAGCGCCTTGCGCGCCGCCGCCACCGCCCGGTCGACGTCTCCGGCGCTTGCCATCCGAAGCTCACGCGTGACTTGCCCGTTGGCGGGGTAAACGTGGGCGATTGTCTCGCCATTGCCCGCCTCTTCGCGCGCGTCACCAATGATGATCGGGTGGCGCGGTAGCGCGGCTATATCGGGGGTCTGGAAGCCCATGGCTTGTGTCCTTTCAATATTCGTTGTCTAAAGCTGAGGGACTGTCGAATTGCTCCAGCCCAACTTTGTATGTCTTTCCGGCGACCATCCTCTCAGGGTGCGACCCCCAGGCCGTCGCCGCCTTTGCCTGCGGAAAGTCTGCGCAGGACCTGACCCTTTTCGATATCGACCTCGGCAACCGTATTGTGACCGGTTTCAGCCACAAAAACCCTTCTGCCGTCAGCCGAGAATATCGCCGTGACCTGGACAGCCTCGCGATTTCCACTGATCTCGATAGTCCTCAGCCGCGTGCGTGACGCCACGTCGAACACGTTGAGCACCCCAGAACCGATATGCGAAGTCACCGCGATCTCACCGTTTGGACTTATAGCGACACGGATGGGCACGGGATCAGACTCAATCGTTGCGACAACAGCGCGCGTGGCGAGGTCAACGACACGCACTCGTCCCCCGGAGTTATCGCCTACCCACAGTTCCTTGCCGTCAGGCGTAATGGCGATTCCTTCGGGATAGCCGCCAACGTTGATGTCCGAAATCTTCCTGGCTCTGCGCAGATCTATGATGCTTATTGTCCCCGACATCATGTTCGCAGCATAAGCACGCCGCTGGTCTGGCGAGACGACCAACATGTGCGTGCCCTTCGCGTCGGTCGAAACGAGTTGCACTGATCCCGTGCGGGGCTTCACGATCACGATTCCCGAAGACTTCTCTGCCGTTGCAACAATCCGCCCATCTTGAAGCCAGGCAACGCCGTGTGGGGCTTCGCCAGGCGAGATGTCGAGCCTGCGCGACAGACTGGCGGTAGCGATATCGAAAATATCTATTGTTTTCCCGCCATAAGCTACGACTGCCGCTTGCTTGCCGTCTGGCGAAATGGCCACCTCGTGCGGTGCCTTGCCGGTTGGCACGCGCGCAAGCTCATTGCCCGTATCGAGATCGACGAAGCTCACCGTGTCTTCCGACTTGTTGCCGACCACGAGCGTATCTGCTGCGGCTTGGCTCGAGCCAGCAATGAGCAAAATCGCAACCAACGCGGCAATTGCGCGGCGCACACCGAATGGCACTTGAAGCATAATCCCCGCTGTGACCACAGACGGTAATCTCCCAACGGTTTTCGAACTCGGCATTGTCCTTCGCCTTCTCATCCAACCTTGTGAATTTTCGTTCCATCTGGTTGAGAGTGTTTATGAACCGACCGAAATCAACCGCAACGTTACGCGATACTGTGTCGCATAAACTAAATGCTCCGGCGTCGTCAACCTCGAAGGACGCCCGGGCGCGCAAGTCATCGCAAGCCTTGCGTGATGCGCTGATGCACCTGCTCGAAGAGAGGCAATCGTTCGACGAGATCACGATCCGCGACATTTGCGCGCAAGCAGGCGTTCACTATGCGACCTTCTTTCGGCACCACGAGACAAAAGAGGCTTTGCTCGATTCGATCGCGCAGAACGAGATTGCCCAGCTGAACGAGCTTACCCTGGCGATTCGAGAAGCCGACGATTACGGTGCCGGCTTCCGAGCGCTATGTACCTATGTCCATGAGAACAGGAAACTTTTCTCGATTTTGCTAAACGGTGGAGCAAGTGCCGCGATGCGCGAGGAATGGGTCAGGCAATCCCGGCTCGTTGCCGCGCGCGAGGAACCGATCAATAGCTGGCTGCCCGCAGAACTCGGAACGGTTTGTGCCGCGACACTGATTGCCGAAACGATTTCATGGTGGGTTGCGCAGCCGGCAAGCCGGTTCACTGTCGATCAGATCGCGGAGATCCTGATGCGGATGCTGACGACCTCGATCATCGCTCCCGACTAGCCCGTTTCGCTTCCGGCCAGCATCACCTCGTTGCCAAGGCTCGTTCCGATACCGACATCGGTGGGGTACTGGTCAGCGTAGCCGAGCTGGGTAATCGTCACGCGCTGCAACGTGCGGGCGCCGTTGCCTGCTTCGCCTCGAGCGTGCTGCAGGGCCAGATTGTCCCACAGGACGAGGTCGCCTTCGTTCCAGCGGTGCTCGTAAATCTCACCTGGATCATCATAGAAGTGGCGATTGATTTCGGCATGCAAGGCATCGCTCTCGGCCTGAGGCAAACCGATGATAAGCGCGGTCCATGCTTCGTTGACGAACAGGTATTTGCGCCCCGTGACCGGATTGGTTCGCACAATGTCATGCACGGTGCACATGTCGCCATCGATCAGGTCGGTCAGCCGGTTCGGGCGATCATAGGCGCGTTCGCGCACATGCAGAGCTTTCATGCCTTCGATGCGTGCCCGCAGCTTGTCGGGAAGGCGTTCCAAGGCGCGATAGCCGCTTGCGAAACGCGTACCCACCACCTCGCCATCGACGTGCACCGCGTGGAGGCAACCGGCGAGGTATGGCGAAGGCAGGTACGGCACGTCGTTGTGCCAGAGCAGCTCGCGGGTGCCGAGGTGGCCTTGCTCATCGACATTTGACACGATGAAGCGTTCGTAGGGCGTTTCGCTGACCGGCCCGAAAAGACGGCAGAATTCCGTCTGCTTATCATGATCGAGCCGCAAGCCGCGAGCCACCAGGAGCCCGTCGCGCGCGTAGAGCGATCGCAGTTCGTCTGCCTCGCGGGATTGCGGGAGCGGCACCGTGGCAAGTTCCACTTCAGATCCGAAGGGCTCGAGGCTCCGTGTATTCAGACCTGCCATGATCGTCTCCGTGACGGACAAGCCTCCCTCAAACCTGGGAGACGTAATCCATGAAATCGTTATAGGCCTGCGCCGTGCCGGCACAGGTGATCTTGTCGTCGCCGCCTTCCATTTCGGCAAAGCGGGTGATGACCGGACCGACATAGGGCTGTTTCCAACCGCATGCGCAATCTTCCTCCCAATGGATGGTGATCTGGTCGCCCGAAATGAAGCCGCCCCAGTATGTCTGGGCCATCAGGTCGAAGAACGCATAGCGCCCGGTCTGTGCGCCCTCACGCGGGAGCAAGTTCATGTCCTTGTCGAACAGCAGCGGGATGGTGACGGGCAGAATGTGATAATGTCCGGCACTGCAGCGGGGCGACATGCTCATCACTTCGGACATGCCATAGAACATTCCGATCGTGTCGAGACCGAAGTAGTCCTTCACATACCCTTCCCAATCGTCTGGCGCGTCCTTGAAACCTTTCATCCCGCCGCCGGTCATTACGAACGATCCGGGCGCGAATTCCGGCTTGAGGCCCTTTTCGATACCGCTGTTAGCAGTGCGAATTAGGTCGGCGAATGTACCGCCGAGCTTGACCCGCTTGCCGCGGAATTCCTCGAACAATTTGAAGAACCAGGCCTCAATATCCTGATCGCGCCGCTTGCCCTGCGCGATCATCTGTTCGCGCGCCTTGAGCAGCGCGGGATCGAGGCCGAGCTGGTCCAGGTCACCGCGGTCTTCGGCAGCCTGCATCCGTCCCGAGAGCGACATGAGGTCAGCCGGGATGTGGGTCTGGTAGAGCGTGTGGTAATGCTCCGGGCCACCGGCTGCGGGCACGTTGAACAACTCCAGCATCTTGAGCATCATGTGATGACCGCCGCGATAGCCGGGGAAGAAGGTGTCGACCTTTTCCGTATAGGCATCGACACCGGTGGTCGCGCGCTGTGCTTCAAAGTACGAATGACGCCAGGACGGCAATTCAACCTTCGATCGCGGCACGAAACTGAGCTTGCCAGTCGTGCCCGAGGACGTGCCAACCAGCATCCCGAATTCGTCGAGACGATCGAGCCATCCGTCGATCGTGGTTAGATCGTCAAGGTCGACTTGCGAGAGGTCATGTGTAGTGAGGCGGCCGAGCCATGAGTTCAGCTTGCCGATGTCGCGCTTCTCGACGATCGAGAGGGGATAGCTCTTGTAAATGCGGTGGTCGAACAGCAGCGGAAGTGCGTCCTCGACCCCGGAAATCGTAGCAATTCCTTCGCGCTTGGCGAGTTTGCCGAGAGCCGCCACCGAATCGCGAAATTGTTCGAAGCGCATGACGAGAGCAGCGGCCTGCATCTCTTCGAAGTCGCGCCAGCTGCGCTCGTAGAGCGGTTCGAAACCGCCATCAATCCAGGTTTCCGGACGTTCCTTGTCGAACGCCTCTACATTCCCTTCAATTGTTGCCATTATTATTCTCCCGGTCCGATTTTGCATTTTTTGAATTTGATGCCGACTATGCCGGGGTGAAACGGACCGGCAGCGTCTCGATCCCCCACACGCCGGGGAAGCGCCGCCATTTGATCTCACCGGCGACCTGGGGATTCTTGAGGCGCTGCGCGATGAGGTGCAGGCCTTCCTCCAGCTGGAACCGGGCAAGGTGGAGCCCAAGGCAGATGTGCGCGCCCTTGCCAAAGGCCAGATGGTGTTTGGCGTATTCGCGTCCCGGCCGGAATTCCATGGGATTGTCGAAGGTGCGCGGATCACGTCCCGAGATGTTGAGCAAGAACATCAGATGCGAACCCTTGGGGATCAGAATACCGCCATATTCGATGTCTTCCAGCGCGATGCGCGGAGGGCTGGACGGGCTCGAATGTCGCAGGCCCTCTTCGATGGCGAGTGTGCAGAATTCGCGATCACGCGCGCATCGCTCCCACATCTCCGGCTGCTCGAACAACAGGCGCGCGGTCATGCCGAGTTGGTTCTTGGAGGTGTCGTAACCGGCTGCGAACAGGAAGAAGAGCTGCTCGCAGACTTCCTGGTGCGAGAGTATGCCCGTATCCTCTGCCTTGATGAGTTCGGCAAGCAGGTCATCGCGCTCCTCGCCGCTCGCGCGGCGTCCGGTCACCAGATCAGAATTGAACTGCATCATCATCGCATGGGCAGATTCGAGTTCCGGGAGCAGCGATGGGTCCAGGCTGTAGCTTAATCCCTGCGCTTCAAGCGCCCATTGGATCTTCGGCAGATCGGCAATGTCGGCGCCGATCAATCCAAACATCACCGCAACCGGGAATTTGGACGCAAACTCGGTGAAATCAAACTCACCCCTGGGTGCCCACTCGTCCAACAGGTCCGAGACGACCTGCTGGATCAGTCCGACATGCTGGGCAATCCGGCGCGGCTTGAAGAATGGCTTGAGCGCATCGCGCATGCGCCGGTGATCGTCGCCATGGCGGCTGATCAGAAGGGCCTTCATGAAATCGCCCCAGGGCTTTCCAGATGCGCCCATGATCTCGACAACATCGTCGGTGGCTATGTGTAGCTTGTCGTCCATCTGGATCAGGTCACGAATTTCGTGGTGGCCATGCACAATGTAGCCATGGGTGAATTTCGCCAGCCATGGGTGAATTTCGCGCGCTTTGGCGAACCATGGTTCGGGATCGGTTCCGAAGGCGCGATCCTCGATCGGCAAGTCCATGAGATCGAGTTGTTCGATCGGGACAAGCTTGCTGATGGTTGCAACCATGATGTTTCTGCTCCGAAGACCTGCGATTCGGCAAATGCTGACCAAAGTGTTAGCATTTGTTGTGATTATCTCAAGCCCCTGCATCAAGCAGTCAGCAAACACGGTGTGTTGCACTTCGCTCTCGAGGGCGGCAACAGGATGACCATGGCGACAAAACGCAGACTGGGACTGGAAACTTCGGAAACGCGTGCGTCGTTGATGGACGCGGTCGAAACGGTGATGCGCCTTGATGGCTACGGTGCGCTGACCGCGCGGAAAGTGGCCGAGCGCGCAGGTCTCAAGCATCAGCTCGTCTATTACTATTTCCAGACACTCGATGACCTACTGATTGCAACCTACGAGCGCCACATGGAGCGATATCTCGCGCGGATCGAGGAGACATTCCAGAACAACCGGCCCTTGCACGCGTTCTGGAAAGTCCATGCCAATCCGGTCGATGCGGTGCTCAATTCCGAGTTCTTGTCGATGGCAAACCACAACGAGGCCATTCGCACCCGCACGATCGCTTTCGGAGAGAAAGTGCGCAGGCTGGGACTGGAGCGGCTAGACCGTCATCTTCACAAGCCGGGTCCCGAAGGCGACGCGGTAAACCCGTTCGCGGTGACGATGGCGATAACATCGATCGGCAGCGTATTGGGGCTCGAGAACGCAATCGGCCTTACTGGAGGCCATGCAGAAACCCGCGCGATGATAGAATGGTGCATCAACCGGCTGGAACCGGAAAACCAACCTGACTGAGCCTAAGGCAATTCGCGCTCCAAATCGGTAGCGTTCCTTTCGCTACGCGGGCAGAAGCGGCAGCCGATCGCTATTTGATCCCGGCGAGATCCGCGTCGATCTTGTTCAGAACCTCGTCGGTCAGCATATCGGATGCGAAGCTCTGAATTTGCCGGAGCGTCATCGCTCGGGCCATCCCGATCTGCGGGTTCGCGGCAAAGTCCGGAACGTGCTTGTCCAACACCGCCTTGGTGGCGTCGTTGTCGAGCAGCGTTCCGATATCGGTAGATGCTGTCGAATATTTCGCTGCGGGTGTCTCGGCCTTGGCCTCAGCATGATGGTCAGCATGCGCGGTCCCCGATAGCAGGGCGGCGGATGCGATGAGAATTCCGTAGACATACTGCTTCATATTGTTTTGTCCTTATATTGAATGATTGTTAGTATGCGTTTTTCCGCACCGCCGGTAGTTTTATTGACGGGCAGCGTGCGGCGACTATCTGGCCGCTCGGGCCTGCTTTTGAAGCTGCGGGATGAATGCAGGCACGCCTTCGATCTCATAAGCGCCTGAAATTCCCCTGTACTCACCGGTCAACGGATCCTTGAGACCATCGGCCGCACGCTTAACGGCATTGTAAAGTCCTGGGCTGTTATATCCGATCGTGTTTTCGTAATCGGAGGACCGGAAAAAGGCGTAGGCGAGATATTCGCGCCAATCGCGATAACCGCCCAGCAATGCCTTTAACCTGCCGTCTTCTTCTATGCGCAGACGCATGCGCGCTTGCCGCATGCTCCAGGTTGTAGCAGGGCCTTCATGCAGGTAAATCCTGTCAAGCGGATCAGTGCTGATCACGCCATCGACGATCTTTCCAGAGAAGCGAGCGAAGCTCTGGCTGTACTCACTGGAATCGCTGGTGCGAAATGTGAAATCGGGCAAAATGATTTTGGACGTGCCATCGCGCCGCATCGGGTCGAGGCTGTAATAAAGCGAAACCGCCACTTCATCGTCATTTCGCTCGTCGTCAATACCGCTGATTTCCACAAGGATGGACAAGCCGCCGGCCCGGCGTAACTCGTTACCGATCATCGGCAGGAAGCCATCCCGACGCCAGCCAGCGATGCATCCCTGCACAGCGAATAGCTGGTTGTCGATGCCGGATTCTCCATCCGCAGAGACATAATTCCTGTGCGGCCGCGTCGTCTTCGGAAAATCGCCAATCCCATCGTGACCGTCGAGATTGAAGCCTCTCACGGCACTGACCTGGGGTTCGGCAAGCCCAGGGTCCGCGACTATGCCGGGAAGCATAGTCACATTCATCTCATCCGGCCCGCGATAGGGAAGCACCCGCGTGTCGGCACCGCCCTTGGGCTCGAGCGCGGCCCTTTGAGCCTCCGCCCGTTCGGGAGGCATCAATGCATAATAGTCTTGCTGATCTGGTTTCTTGTTCATCACCGGACATTGATCTTCATTGCTATCCGAAACCGGCGCGAACCATGACACGACAAACGCCCGGCTTGTTCCTGAGCGCGGTGCGGGAGCAAGTCTCGCGGGTTGAGATGAAATCTCTCGCGGCTGCACCTGTGGCGCGAAGTTGATCCACTCGATTGCATCAAAGTGTAGCGCGAAAGCTTGTTCGGGCGCATCCTCGACGACTGGACAAGTCAAGCGAACGTCTTTGAGCCGATACTGATAATAGGAAGGAACATCCTTTGGCCGGGGACCGTGTTCCTGAGGATGGCGCGCCATATCCGCAGATTCGGCATATGTCACTTCGGCGATCTTTTCTCCGCTGCGGCACCGCATCATCAATTCAGCCAGCCCAGGATTGGCCTTGTCCACAGCGACAGCGAGCATGCTCGGCCCACTGGACGGCGCTCTCGGACCAGTGAATTTGAGGCCGTTGAAGCGGCCCGAGATGCCTCGAATTTCATGTAATTCCGGCCGCTCTGTCCAATAATTCGATTCAGCGCGCAGCCAGCCCCGGAATTCGGGATGCACGGCACCGCCATCGACGCCGGAAATTTGAAGGTAGCTCGGACCGATATAATATGCACAGGCGGGTTGCGACGAACCTAAATACAGGGAGACTGCGAATACAGCGATCAAGGCCGTGCGCCAGGTCCGCGCCGATGGCCAATATGTAAAACGGGAAAGTAACATCACGCGATCACCTCACTGATGGCCTTTGACGTACGCATCGCCCCATCTCCCCAGCTCGTGACTGGCATTCCCATCACCTGCTGGATCGTCAGGCCGACCCGCGAGCTGGCATCGCCATTGCCGCTTACATGCTGGCCCGATTTCCATTTGCCGCCTGCCTTACCAGCCACCATGATCGGCAGATTGTCGACCGAATGGATCTTGGCGAAATTGCTTTCGGAAGTTGCCAGAACCAGACTGTTGTCGAGCAACGTGCCGTCGCCTTCGGGAATGGCGTCCATCATTTTCAGCATGCTGGCGAAGGATTCCATGCTCTTTTCCATGAAGAATGTCGCTTCCGGCTGATAACCGAGCTTTTCGTCGACCGGTTCTTCATGGGTCAGCTCGTGAAAGGCAACCGGATCGCCGGGCTTGCGCAGATTCGAACCCGCATTTGACAGGGCCATATTGAACACCCTGGTCTGATTGCAAGCCAGAGCCATCACGACCAGCTGCCCGAGCAGGTCATGCGCGTTCATCGCCACATCCCAGGTCGGACCCAGCGCCACTTTGCCGGGCTCCTTCGGAACCAAACAGGCCTCCGCCGGTGCCGGCTTTTCAAGCAAATGCCCCAATTGCTGCTCGATTTGCCGAACGGACGTAAAATACTGGTCGGCGCGCTGGCGATCGGCCGCGCCCAGCCCGCGCATCAGCGCCTCCCGCTCGTCCTTCACCGAGCTGAGCACACTCTGGCGCAACATAATCTCCGGATCGGGTACGAACTCTGCCCGGTTGGGATCCTGGAATTCAGGACCGAACAGCCGACGGTAGAGCTTGACCGGATCGACCTCGCTGGGATTAACGGTGGAGCCGGCCCGCATACTATAACTGACGCTGGACTGGCCGGTGCACGCGACTTCCAGCGAACGAAATCGTGTGTCCTTGCCGATGTGATCGGCGACCAGGCAATCGATAGTCGGCGCTTCCGCCGTGCCGCCACCGACCCCGCCTTTGTCCGGCGCAGACCCGCTGAGAGTGGCCATTACGCCTGACCAGTGCACCAGATTGGGCTTGCCATCAAGATTGCAGTTGAAATTGGAAAAGACCGAGACCTTGTCCTTGTAGGGCGCGATTGGCCGTAACTCTTCCTTGAGGTCATAATCGGGACCAAGCTTCGATGGAAACCAGCGCGCCGTATTGACACCGCAGCCCCAGAACCAGGTGCCGAACCGGCTCGGGATCGGCGCACCCGCCGCCAGTGCATCGCCATTACCGTTCATGAAGATTTCGAGCAGGGGCAGACCAACGACAACTGCCGAACCGTGCATCATCCCTCGCAGCATGCTGCGGCGCGTCCATTTCGACATGATGTTCTCCTGTTTCTCGATTTCTTCTAGCGGGCCGCAACCGGCTCGCCGGATCTGGCAATTTCGGGGACAGCAATCGTTCTGAATGCTTCGCTCAGTGCGATCATCCTCATCAGCGCCGGAAAACGGTAGCCTTCGTTGGCGAATGCCCCGACGGTATGCATCATCCAGTCCTCGTCGCTGAACCGGGCTGCATGGCCAGTCCCGTACTCATAGGCACGCTGGACAAGGCAGAGCGGTACCTCATCGCTGTTGCGCAACAACCGGGAGAATTCCACCAATCCCGAATAGGAATGACCGTTGAACTCACCGGACGCATCAATCGACGCGCCATTTTCGTGCGTGCGATACGATCCGATCGCGTCATAATTCTCCATCGAAAGACCGATGGGATCGGTCATCGCGTGGCAGCCTGCGCAAGCGGGTTCCTCCCGGTGCCTGGTCAGGCGTTGCCTCGCGGTCTTGAATTCCGGATTCTCGACGTCCTGAACGATGGCGAAATTAACGTCTGCCGGAGGCTGAGGCACGGGCTGGCACAACAATAGCTCTCGAACCGATTTGCCGCGAATGGTAGGGGAACTGCGTCCCTCATGCGTGGGATCGAGCATCAGGAACCCCGCAAGCGACAGAATACCTGCACGTTCGCCCTCAGGTCCGAACGAATAGGGTGCCCAACCCTCGACCGCATCCTCGGGAACAAGCACACGATAAAGCGCGCCAAGATTCCGGTTGATGAATGTCTGCTTGGTCGTGAACAGATCGCGATAGTCTGCCTTGCGGCGAACAAGGTGATCGACGATCGTCCGTAATGCCTGTTCCTGGGCATCCTGAGCCAGCTGCGCGTTGAACTTGGGATAAATCGCCTGATCCTTTGTCAGACCGTCAAACTGCTCATAGCCCAGCATGTCCGAAAAGAACGA
>JAQWKP010000371.1 GCA_029247785.1 Novosphingobium sp. | reverse complement strand
AACAATATACCGGAGAGTCCGTCCAGGAGAGGCAACATAATGATGATGTCAATCGCGCCTAGACCAATCAAAGCAAATACGGCCGCAACCGCGTTTCCTGGCGCTCGCTTCTCTTCCCAGCGCTGCAATCCAGCCTCAACTGGCAATTCCCTAGCAAGGCGATCCGGATCACCGAGCGCGGCAGCGATCTTTTGTCATCCCCTTCTTCCGCAGTTCCTTCGACTAAGTGCACCTCATAGTCGTTGATGATGTCGTCGTCCGCCGGAACAGGCATCCCGGGAAGGCCGGCGCCAAGCGCTTCATTGAACTCAATGCGGTTCATTTCAGAGCTCCGACAATTCGATTGGCTGCGTCGGCGAAGAAAACCCAATCAGATTTCTGGGCGACGAGCCTACCGTGACCTTTTGAAGTGATCCGAATGTATTTGCGCGGTGGACCTCTGTCGGATTCCTTCAGATAGGTCTCCACAAGCCCATCACCCAGCAACCGGCGCATGAGCGAATAAATCGTCCCTTCCCCCATATCGATCGCCTCCGCAAGCTTTCCAGCGATGTCGAATCCGTAGCTGTCATCATGCGAGAGCAGCGCGAGAACGCGAAGCTCCAACACGCCTTTCTTGAGCTGCGCCCCGATACGACCTGTCATGCCCCTTCTTTAATGCACGGTATCATGTTGTGCACGTTACCTTGGATTATAGAGGGGTTCTTGGATATGGTGGTCCCCTCTGTCGATCTGATAAATTTGGACGAGCGCGTGAGCAACCCGTGAACGGAAGGTTTTCAAATTATCGTGCTGAGAGCTGACGGTCGACAAACCACCAATAACCATCGTTCATAAGAAGTGGCGCTGGACGACGGCTAATGAGCTGTTGTCGGCTAAATTGGGCGTCGGATGCTCCTAACGATACAGGACATCCGCTCAAAAGGGGATGAGCGCCGCCTTCTCGCCGTCAATATGGTTGCTGCGAGCGCAGCAGGATCTCAGCCGATCTGCAGGCTTGTCCTCATCAGATCCCAATACTTACATTGGTTCCTGACCGGACTGATCGGACATGTTTACCGAGCGACCTTCTTTATCTCGCCCGACTTCAACCGGCTGAGATAGGATTTCAGCTCTCTTTTGACGATTGGCATCAGCACATAGAGAGCGGAAATGTTCACCACTGCCATGGCAAAGATCGCGGCATCCGAAAAATCGATCACTGGCCCAAGGCTTGCAGCCGCACCGACCACGGCAAAGACGCAGAAGAGGAGCTTGAAGGTCAGCTCCTTCGTCTGCCCTTCGCCAAACAGATAGGTCCATGCCTTGAGGCCATAATAGGACCATGAGATCATCGTGGAGAAAGCAAACAGCACCACGGCAATTGCCAGAATATAGGGGAACCAGCTGAATGCAGAAGCAAAGGCCGCCGAAGTCAGGCCGACGCCGGACGTATTGCCGATAGTCTGGATCGTACCGCCATCGATGAGGTATTTCCCGGTTTCTGGATCGATCAGCAATTGCCCCGATATGGTGATGACCAGCGCCGTCATGGTGCAGATCACTACGGTGTCGATGAAGGGTTCCAGAAGCGACACCAGCCCCTCGGTGATCGGCTCCTTAGTGCGCACTGCCGCGTGCGCGATGGCCGCAGACCCGACTCCCGCTTCATTCGAGAAAGCCGCGCGCTTGAAGCCTTGAATCAAGGCACCGACCATGCCGCCTGCAACCCCCAGCCCGGTAAACGCCCCGGCGAAGATCTGGCCGAAGGCCCAGCCGATCTGGTCAAAGTTGACCGCCAGGATGACCAGGGCCGCAATCACATAAACAACGCCCATGAAGGGAACCACCTTCTCGGTCACCCGGGCGATGGATTTGATGCCCCCTACAATCACCGCATAAAGGATCGCCGCGAAAACCAGGCCGGTGACCCAACCCGGATAAGCTCCAAAGACTCCGGATATCTGCGCATGGGCCTGGTTGGCTTGAAACATGTTGCCGCCGCCCAGCGCGCCCAGGATGCATAGCAGCGAGAACAGCACGGCGAGAAACTTCCCGCCGGGCACGCGCCGCTCGGCAAAGCCCTTCGAGATGTAGTACATCGGGCCGCCTGAAACCGTGCCATCGGCATATTCATTGCGATATTTGACGCCCAAAGTGCACTCAGTGAATTTCGTGGCCATGCCCAGCAGCCCGGCCAGGATCATCCAGAACGTCGCGCCCGGCCCGCCAATTCCTACAGCAACAGCGACACCGGCAATGTTTCCCAGACCGACAGTGCCGGAAAGTGCGGTTGCCAGCGCCTGGAAGTGGCTCACCTCCCCCGCGTCATTGGGGTCGGAATAGGCACCTCTGACCAGCTCGATTGAATGGCGGAAAGCGCGAATCTGTATAAATCCGAAATAGAGCGTGAACAGCGATGCCGCGATCACCAGCCAGGTCACGATCCAGGGGAAACTCGTTCCGGGAATGGGCGCAAATATCAGGCTGACGAACGGTCCTGTGGCGGTCGCAAACACTTCATTGACCGCTTGATCTATGCTCCCGGCTTCCTGCGCCACGGCTGGATTTGCGCCAAGGAACAGCGCGGCGAGTAGCGTCGCAATCGTCAACTTCATTTCAATATCCCTTAGCCGACGACCGTCACGGGAACGCTCGCATTCATGACGAGATTTGCCGTCGATGAGCCGAAAACCCGTTCCGCGATTCCGTCCTCCGATGACCGGGCGATGACGATCTGGTCCGCCGCTTCCTCCGCCGCGATCCTGTTCAAGAGCTTGGCGACATGTCCGTGTTTAACCAGGCCGCGTGCCGCGATTCCATCCTTTTGAAGCGCTTCGACCGCAGGTGTTACAACCCGCGCGAGAGCCGCACCGATTTCATCTTCGCGGCGATTGTGGCGCTCTGCATTCTCTTCGGGTGTTTGAAACGAATAGGGTGACCATTCGATCACATAAACCAGGATCAGTTCGCAATCGCCGATGAGCGTGGCAAGTTTCCTGGCGTGGGAAACGGCGCGGTTTCCCGATCCGCCTCCATCAAGCCCAATGACTATCTTTGCGCTCATTATGTCCCCCACTGACGATGTGTATCGACCCGCAGCTGATCAGACTTTCCGCGAGACTAGCAAGCATACCGGCATTGTCACGGGCATTGTCACGGGCCTTATCGACCGGAGCTAATGTGCCGCGCCCCAGCTGATCCCGGAACCGATCTCCACACCAAGCGGCACATCCAGACTAACCGCGGGTAGCGCGGCTTCGGCCATCACTCGCTCAATCACCGGCGAGGCGGCCGCAACATCGCCTTCAGGCAGCTCGAACACCAGCTCGTCATGCACCTGCAACAGCATGCGGACATGACCGAGACCGGCTTCGGCCAGCGCCGGGTTGATCCGCGCCATTGCGCGCTTGATGATATCGGCACTGGTGCCCTGGATGGGCGCATTGATCGCCGCGCGCTCGCTGCCCTGGCGCTCAGCCTGCTGCTTGGAATTGATGCGCGGGAACCACGTCTTGCGGCCAAACAGGGTCTCGGAAAAGCCGCGCTCGCGCACTGTCTCGAGCGTTTCGTGGATATAGCGCTGGATGCCGGGAAAGCGCTCGAAATAGCGGTCGATCATTTCCTGGGCCTCGTCCGGCTCGGTACCAAGCCGACCAGCAAGGCCCCAGCGCGAAATGCCGTAAAGGATTGCAAAGTTGATCGTCTTGGCACGCGCCCTTGTGTCACGGTCGACCGTGCCGAACATCTCGGTAGCAGTGCGCGCGTGGATGTCCTCGCCATTGGCGAAGGCCTCTTTCAGAGTCGGCACATCGCACATATGCGCGGCGAGGCGCAGCTCGATCTGGCTGTAATCGGCAGCGAGCAGGACATTGCCCGGCTCAGCGACGAAACAGTCGCGAATCTGGCGGCCGATTTCAGTGCGGATCGGGATATTCTGCAGGTTGGGATCGGTCGAGGACAGCCGCCCGGTCTGCGCGCCGACCAGCGAGTAGCTGGTATGGACGCGCTGCGTTTCGGGATTGATCGCAGCTTGCAGCGCCTCTGTATAAGTCGAGCGTAGCTTGGCAAGCTGACGCCATTCGAGCACCTTTCCGGCGATCTCGACATCCTGGCCGGCAAGCTTTTCGAGCACGCCCTGATCGGTCGAATATTGCCCGCTCTTGCCTTTCCTGCCGCCCTTGTGGCCCATCTTGTCGAACAGGATTTCGCCGAGCTGCTTGGGCGAGCCGATGGTGAATTCCCCGCCAGCAAGCGCGTGGATCTGGGTCTCCAGTGCGCCAATCTCCTCCGCGAAACCCGCCGACAGCCGCGCCAGCCGCTCGCGATCAACCATGATGCCATGGCGCTCCATGCCTGCAACCACCGGGATCAGCGGCCGGTCGACCCGCTCATAAATACGTGTTCCGCCTTCGTCTGGAAGGCGAGGCTTGAGCAGTTGGTGGAGCCGCCAGGTAACGTCGGCATCCTCGGCCGCATAGGCAGTCGCCTTGTTTAGCTGAACCTCGGCAAAGGAGATCGCCTTCTTTCCAGTGCCGCATACTTCCTTAAACGGAATGCAGCTATGACCGAGATGGCGCTGGGCCAGCTCGTCCATGCCGTGGCCGCCGCCAATGCCGTCCTGGCTGCGCCCCGCATCTAGGCAGAAGCTGATCACCATGGTGTCATCGATCGGCGAAACCGCGATGCCGCCCAAAGCTTCACCCGCACGCGCCATTACGTTGAGATCATATTTAATGTTCTGGCCGACCTTGAGGACGGCATCACTTTCCAGCAGCGGCTTGAGACGGGCAAGCGCTTCACCAAGCGGCACTTGTTCGGGCTTTTCGGCGAACATGTCAGTGCTGCCATGGGCCAGCGGGATGTAGCAGGCCTGATTCGGACCCGTCGCCAGGCTGATACCGACGAGGTCGGCCTGGATCGCATCAAGGCTGTTGGTCTCTGTATCGAACGCCACAAGCCGGGCTGCGAATGCCCTTCCGATCCAGCTGTCGAGCGCCTCGAGCGTTGTGACGCATTCATAGGCCGAGTGGTCGATCGCGGGCATGTTGGGCAGTGGCTGGCGCGCGGGTCCCTCGGCAGGGCCGGCACCGGCGGTCACCGGCTTGGCGGGGTTGAGCTGCGTCCGGCGTTCAGGGCTGCCCGCTCCGGTGTCTAGCCGCTTCAGCAGGCTGGTGAAGCCATGCTTTTGGAGAAACGCCGAGAGCGGCTCGGGCGGGATCGCCTCGAGCTCGAAATCTTCGATCGGAAGGGGAAGGTCGCAATCCTCCTTGAGCGCTACCAGCACTCGGCTGAGCCGTGCCATCTCGGCCTGCTCGATCAGCCTTTCCTTGAGTTTCGACTCCTTCATATCATGCGCCGATTCGAGCGCAGCCTCAAGATCGCCATGTTCCTGGATCAGCTTGGTCGCGGTCTTCGGCCCGACGCCGTAGACGCCCGGGATATTGTCGACCGAATCGCCCATCAATGCGAGCACATCGCCGACCTTCCCAGGCACGACACCGAACTTTTCCTCGACTTCGGGGATACCGATTCGCTGATTCTTCATCGTATCCAGCATATCAATCTGGCCACCGCCATCAGATCCGACCAATTGCATCAGGTCCTTGTCTGAGGAGACAATGGTGACATCCCAGCCCTGTGCAGCCGCCGCGCGCGCATAGGAGGCAATCAGGTCGTCGGCCTCAAGATCGTCCTCCTCGATGCAGGCCAACGAGAAGGCGCGGGTGGCATCGCGAATCAGTGGAAATTGCGGAACCAGATCCTCCGGCGCAGGCGGGCGGTTGGCCTTGTATTCCGGGTAGATCGTATTGCGAAATGAGGTGCCGGACTTATCGAGAATGACCGCTAGATGGGTCGGACCCTCAGCCTTATTGAGGTCGTCAGCTAGTTTCCAAAGCATTGTAGTATAGCCATAAACTGCCCCAACCGGCGTTCCCTCTGGGTCGGTAAGCGGCGGCAGGCGGTGATAGGCGCGAAAGATATAGGACGAGCCATCGACGAGATAGAGATG
>JAQWKP010000368.1 GCA_029247785.1 Novosphingobium sp. | reverse complement strand
GCAAAAAGGGCTCAAGGCCGAGGAACGCCTCGTCTCCTTGCTGGTGGACGATCTCAACATTCTGACTCGCAAGCCCGATGCCCATGCGATCGTATTCCATGAGCGCAAGTTCTTCCGCCGCAGCGCGGATTTCGCTCATATTCTGAAGGCGCGTAAACAGACTTACGACGCCTGGTGCAAGATCCTCGACGATGGCGTTGCCGAGGGTCTGTTCCTTCCAGATCTCGATATTTACCTGACGATCTCGACCGTCATGCGCATACTCAATAGCGGTGCCGAATGGTACCTGCATGAGGACGGCTCGCCGATCGACGCGCTCGCCAATTATTCGCTGGAAGACCTTGCCGAATTCTATGTCGGTTTGATCCTGCGATCGATCCGCGCTCCAGATCGCGCCAGTGCGCCGATCCCGGACGCCGTGATCGATGTTTAGGCCTGTCTGATGGCCCAGGGCGATCCGGTACCGGAACAATTTCGCAATGCGGATGCCGCGCGGCGTATCGCTCTAGTCGCCTCGAGTTTCGAAAGCCTGCTTGGTGAGCCGCTGATGGGGCCTTGTATTGACGCGGTTGCGGGGTTGTGGCGGGCACCTTCGGCGATTCTCGCCCACGGGACCGAGGCCGATCCGATCTTCTTCTTTGCAAACCGCCGGGCGCTGGAGATTTTCGAATATGATATCGAAACGATCCTGCACACGCCATCGCGCCTGTCCGCCGAAGCGCCGCTGCGTGAGGAACGCCAGAAGCTACTCGATCGGGTTAGCTCGCAGGGCTTTATCGATGACTATTCCGGCATTCGTATTGCAGCGACGGGGCGGCGCTTCGAAATAGAGCGGGCTATTGTCTGGAATCTGATCGACGGCGACGGCGCGACGCATGGACAGGCTGCGACCTTCAATCTGTGAGCGCTGCTGACCCATCCGTCCTCGCTGCGTTGCTCGAGGCGATCGACGAGACCCTGCGTGCCAAGGATAGTCGCCCGGTCGTGATCGGACTGTGCGGCGCACAAGGGAGCGGCAAGTCGACTCTGGCACGAGCAGCAAGGGAAGCGTGCGAAGCCAATGCTATCAGCGCAGCGGTGCTTTCGATCGACGATCTCTACCAGACCAAGGACGAGCGTGAATTGCTTGCGCGCGATGTGCATCCGCTGCTCGCCACGCGCGGGCCGCCGGGGACCCATGATGTGCCACTTGGCAATGCAGTACTAGACTCGCTTGGGCGAGGCCAACTTGTGAGCCTGCCACGGTTCGACAAGGCGCGCGATGATCGGGCGCCGGAAAGCCAATGGCTAGAAGCGCCGGAGCGCTGCGACGTGTTGCTGCTGGAGGGCTGGTGCGTCGGCGCACGCCCGCAGGCCGATGCTGCGCTGGGCGAACCGGTCAATCGGCTCGAGGCTTTTGAGGACCAGCAAGGCATCTGGCGCCGTCATGTTAACGCTGCGCTCGCTTCAGTCTATCAGAGCTTGTTCGCACGGATTGACTGTCTGGCGATGCTTGCGGCGCCGGACTTCGAGGTCGTTTTCGAGTGGCGCATGCAGCAGGAAGCCGAGCTTGCGGAATGTGCAGGCACAGAAGCCAGCGGCGTGATGAATAAAGAGCAAGTCGCCCGCTTCATCCAACATTATGAGAGGCTGACCCGGCACATGCTTGCCGAGATGCCAGAGCGGGCCGATCTGTTAGTCAGGCTCGATCACCAGCGTAGGGCGGTTGAAATCCGAAGAGCGCCTAAAGCGTCGCGTTAATCAACATCGCCCAGAGCGAGAACGTACCGATCAGCGCGGTAAATTCGACCGTTCCCTTCTCGCCATAGCGAGCCTTGACTGTGTCAAACAGCGCGTCGGGCACTTCGCCGGTCACCACCGCGTCGACATATTCGAGGACCAGTCGCTGCTCCTCGTCGAACAGGGAGCTGGTGCGCCAGTAGGGCAGGGCGGCAAGGCGTTCCATGCCGATGCCGGTCGCCTCGGCATTGGCAAGGCGGGTTTCGAATGAAAAGCTGCTCTTGAAGTGAAGGTTCACCGCTTGC
>JAQWKP010000366.1 GCA_029247785.1 Novosphingobium sp. | reverse complement strand
CATCACGCGCGAAGCGCTTGATTCGATCGCCGGTAACGCCCTGGTCGCGCTTCAGTCCCAGGCCGGAGTCGACCTCGACAATGAGGCGGTCAACCTGTTGCGCTTCCAGCAAGCGTTCCAGGCCAATGGCCGAGTGATGCAGGTCGCGTCCGACATTTTCGATACGCTGCTCGGAATTAGGTGAGAGGGCCCATGACCATCATCAGCACCAGCACCGGCGCATTTTTTGAACGTTCACGCCTCGACATCAAGTCGCTGCGCCGCGAGGCCGAGACCATCCAGTCGCAGATGAGCCGCGGTGAAAAGCTGTCGCGCTCGTCAGACGATCCGGTCGCCGCCTCTCGGCTGCGCAGGCTTTCGCGCGTGGACCGGCTGTCCGATATCGATGTCGCCAATGCCAACCGCGCCAATACCGATCTCACCCTGGCCGATTCCGCGCTCTCTTCCGTGGCCGATTTTGTCATTCGCGCCCAGGAACTGGCGGTGCAGGCCGGCAATCCAACGATGAACTACACCCAGCGGGCCGCGATCGGAACCGAACTCGACCAGATTCACGCACAATTGGTCAATCTTGGAAATTCGCGCGATGCAGCTGGCCATGCGCTATTCGGAGGAGAAACACCAGGCAACGCCTACACCACCGATGCGGCGGGCCAGGCCGTCTATATCGGCACAGCCAGCTCCGGAGCACTGCCGCTCGGCGATGGTCAGAGCGTCACCAGGGGCCTGACCGGACCGGAATTCTTCACCTTCCAGCTCAATGGCGTCCCCGGCAATGTGCTGACGACGATCAAGGACCTGGCCACGGCATTACAAGACCCGACCGGCAATCCGGTTGGCGCGGGCAACGCCGCGCTCTCTTCGCTGAATGCCGGGCTCGACGCCGTGACGACCTCGCAGACCATTCTCGGAACGCGCCTCGCCTGGATCGAGCTGCTCGGGGACCGGCGCGTCGAAGTATCCGAGCTTCGCGCCACCGAGCAATCCGAATTGGGCGGAACTGATCTCGCTTCGTCCATCGCCGATCTGCAGGAAGTGATGCTGGTGCTCGAAGCGAGCCAGGCCAGCTTCGCGCGGCTCGCCGGCATCAACCTGTTCGCGCAGTTGCGCTGACCCAGAACCAGTCCAGGGGGGACTCTACTCATGTATGCAGCCATCGGCGTTATCGTCCTGCTGGTCATGGTATTCGGCGGCTTTGCCTTGACTGGCGGCGCGCTGGGTCCGGTGATGCACGCCATACCGCACGAAATGCTGATCATCGGCGGCGCTGCGATCGGCGCGGTCATCGCCGGCAACTCGATGCATGAGCTGAAAGCACTGGGAAGTTCGATCGGCAAGATCTTCAAAGGGCCCAAGCACGTCAAGCAGGACCATGTCGACGCAATCATCCTGGTGACCCGTTTGATGAAGCTCCTACGAAGCGAGGGCCCGGTCGCGCTCGAAAGCCATGTCACTGAACCGGCAAATTCGGCAATATTCAGCGAATTCCCGCGCCTGCTCTCCAACAAACCACTGATCGCGCTGATTTGCGACACTCTGACACTGATCGTGGTTTCCTCGGGCACGCTTGAGACTCACGCTGTCGAAGAAGTCATGGACAACGCGATGAAGACCCATTTCCACGAACAGCACGAGCCGCAGCACGCCCTTCAAGGCCTGGCTGACGCCCTGCCCGCGCTCGGAATCGTTGCTGCCGTGCTCGGCGTGGTCAAGACGATGGG
>JAQWKP010000355.1 GCA_029247785.1 Novosphingobium sp. | reverse complement strand
GTCGAAAGGACCAACTCGATAAGGACGATCCGAAGCCTTAAAATCATCGATCGTAGGTTCGGGAAGCTGCTCCACCGAAACCATGTCGAGGCTTGCGGCTCGACCATAGACGCCGCCACCTCCGGCGCAAGAAACAAGCGCTAGAGAGAAGAATGTCAGGACAAGTAATCCCGGGACTCGCATAAACTTCCTTCAATTGACGGCCACGCCATCGCCAGATTTTCGGCCAGGCGTGGCCCAGATCGCGAATAACGCCAACATGGCCGCGTGAATCGGTGCCCGGACCGGATAGTCGGAAGAGCTTGCGATAGCGAGCATAAATATACCAACCAGTCCGATTCGGTTGTATAAGTTTGGGACAGTCAAACTTCGAAAGTTATGCCATATTGCCACCCCAAGCAGTAGCGCTGCTGCGACAACAATGAGCAGGCCTGGAACGCCGGCGGTCAATGCGATCTCAAGCCACTCATTATGCGCATGGTTGGTGAATTGCGGCTCTAGGAGGTCCGAGGGTTCAAGGATCAGATACACTCGCGCATAACTCCCGATGCCCGAACCCCAGGGTAGATAATGCCCCAGCATATCGAATGTGCTCGACCAGATCGGCAAACGTCCATCGCCTCCGAAGTTCACGAACCGGCTAAATGAGGTGTCGCGCATTGCCACTATCGCGTACCAGAAGGCCCCGACCACCAAGATCGCCAAAAGCCAGGCACCCCTGAGCAAGGCCCTTCGTAGAGCGCTTTCCTGGCTGGGCTGGGGTCTGCGCGGCCAGAACAGCGGTACGCTGGCCAAAGCAACTGCGCCCACGATCACGCCCGCCCGCGATTCCGTCATGACGACGACAGGCACGACGACTATGGCAATGGCGATTGATGCGATCTTGACGACTTTCGCTGATATCCCTTTACCAGCGTGCAAAGCAGCGCAAACAGTTGCTATCGGGACAATCATCGCCAGGAGCACCGCCTGGTGGTTCCGGTTGACAAACAGGCCGGCTGCTTGAGTTGCCCGCTGATAAGAATGCCAGTTCGCTCCGGCCAACTGTGCGAGGCTGAACGCGCCGCTGATGATGGCAAGCACAATGACGGTGATCAGCATCCGTTTGTGTCCGGCCTCGTCAAGCTGTGCTGCCAATAGAGCTACGGTAATCGGTACCGCCAGAGAATATGCAGCATTGATTGTTGATTCCGGTGCCATGCTGAGCGGCCGCCAAAGGTTGTCCAACCCGGCCATTTCGTCGATGTCGAAAATGATGTCCCGTCCGGGAAGCAACTTCCAAATCTGGGGCGGCAGAGGGACGAGGTGTAGCAGCGTTAGCGCCAGAACCGCGCCGAGCAGGAGCCACACCGCCTTGTAGCGGTGCCAGTGTTCCGGCTGCATAGTTAGCATGGCGTAAGCTGCCATCATGCAAGCGGCGGGCCGTAGCAGGATCAAGTGGGGTTCATATGACCAGGAACTGCCGCCGGTCGCAAATACTATGCAAAGAAACGCAGTCAGGAACCAATATTGGCGCAACTGGGTGGAGGCTAGCCAATCGGGAAGTCTAAAGCCCTGAGGTTGCTTTCCCACCTTGCCCATGGAACGAAATGAACCCATATGAAAGGACGGTCTCGCGCACGTTATTAAACGTGCGCGACCGTCCTTTCAGTGCATCAAACTTGTGAGCGATTAAGCTCTAATTGCTCTTGCTCTTGCAGAGGTCTGCAACACACCCGATCAAACCGCCAACTGCTATAGCGCCGAGGACGTAGTAGAGGGTGTTGGGGTCATCCGCGCTGCGGAGTTTCTTGGCGGTCAGGGCAGAAGCACGCACCGGCTGTACCGCAGCAGCATTGCTCAAAGACAGCGACTGCGCCGCCGGCTTGGCAGCTGCAATCGAAGGTGTGACGAGCGCGACCGCGACGAACGTTGCTAATAGGCGCTTCATAAAATCTCCTGTTAATATGACCCCTTGCTTATGGTGATTCGCGCTCCTAGTCAACATGAAATTAGTCATATCTGCAAGCCTTTGAGCGGCCTAGGTAGTCGTCCGCGCATACGCTCGAATCTTGCGAAAGCCTGCCATTCTGCTATCCCTTTGCGGCTTTGGCACAGCTTATCGTTTGGCTTCCAGCCCTATGAAACAATGGGCAAAGCGATCGGCGCTGGCTGACGACTCGCCGACTCGGCGCACGGATATACAAAGTACCGGCAATTTACGCGGCATTTGCATCGAGCGGTGACTCCGCATTGGATCGTCAGAGCCGATCGTCGATCTTGGCGTTGTAGCGTGGAAAGCAACGCCAGGCGGCTGGAGTTCCAAGTGTCAGGGCGGGGGGATAGGTGGCTTTGGCAACCGCCAGGGCGAAATGGAACTGACCCTGAATAGAAAAGGCGGCCTGCGTGGCAAACCACGCGACCGCCCTTCAGCCATACAGACGTTGAAAGCGACGAAAAACCTATTTGCTCTTCGAACCACAAGCGACTGCGCAGATGCCACCGGCAATAACCAGTATGCCTACGATAATCATTGCAGTATTGTTGCCATCAGCCTTGAGCTTCTTTCCGCTCTTGGCAGAAGCACGCACAGGCTGCACTGCAGCAGCATTGCTCAGCGACAGGGCCTGAACAGCCGGTCTGGCAACAGCGATCGAAGGCGTCACCATCGCAAGCGCGACGGCCATTGTCACAAAACGTTTCATAAATACTCCGTTGAAAGTTGACGCAGACCTAGTCTGATTCGGATTTATCGTCAACGGGTAGAATTCCTTTTGGGTTAATCTTTGTTAGGGTGGAGCGACTGGTAAGTGGCTCACGCGATCCTGGTCTCAGGTTACGACGCGGCCGCCATTCACGCCAAGCGTTTGGCCGGTGATGTAGCTTGATGCCTCGTGGCACAGGAATGCGCAGGCGTTGGCGATGTCCGCCGGCTCGCCGACCCGCCCGACCGGGATCCGCTGCACCAGGGTCTCCGTTGGCATCTGCATCAGGCCCCGGCTGGCCTCGGACATGATCGTGCCCATTACCGAGCCGGGCGGGATGTTATTGACGGTGATGCCATGATCCCCGAATTCCTGAGCCATGGTGCGGGTCATGGTGACCACCGCGCCCTTGGACGATGAGTAGGTCACCATGTTGACAGCGCCAGTCTGTGCCGAGGATGAGGAAATGTTGACGACCCTTCCCCAATGGGCCGCTTTCATGTCGGGCAGCACGGCTTGCGTCACGAGGATGATGCCGAGCACGTTGATCGAGTGAACGAAATGCCACAGCTCCTCGGTGATCTCCTCGAAGGGTGTGAAATCGGTGACGCCGGCATTGTTGACGACGATGGTTACGGGGCCGAGCTCTTCACGGCATTTCTCGACGGCAGCGTCGACCTGGTCGCGCTTCGACACATCGGCGCCGAGTGCGACTGCTGTGCCGCCTGCCTCACGAATTGCATTGACCGTTTCGGCGCAGCGCTCCTCGTCGAGGTCGAGCACGCCGATGGCAACGCCGTCCTGGGCGAGGCGTTTCGAGCAGGCCGCGCCGATGCCGGCTGCGGCGCCGGTGACTATGGCAACCCTGTACGTCATTGATTAATACTCCTGAATTCTTGTCAGCCTGCGATGATTCTATCGATGAATGATGCGATCACTTCGTATGTTTCGGCGGAACCGGTATGTTCTGGACCACGCACGACTGCGACGTGCTCCATGCCGTCGATTGCGCTGAGTTCCACCTGCGATCCGAGCGCCAGCAGCTTTTCGTGAAAGCGCAGCGAATCGTCGACGAGCACTTCGCCCGTTCCAACGCTGATCAGGGTTGGCGGAAAGCTATCGAGTTCGGCAAGCAGCGGCGAGGCGAGCGGGTGTCGCGGATCGAAGCCCTGCAAGTAGAGTTCGGCAGCGATATCGGCCGATTCCTTGCTGAACAGCGGGTCTGTCGCTGCATTGGAGGCATAGGCCGGGGCGCTAACCGTCACATCTAGCCAAGGCGACAGCAGCACCAAAGAGTCAATCTTCGGAGCCAGTCCCGCTTGCGACAACACGCCTAGGCTGGCCGCTAGGCCGCCGCCTGCCGAATCGCCGCCGACGATCACCGGCAGGTCGCCGGCTTCCTCGCTCAGGGCCTCAAGCGCAGCCAGCGCATCATTGAGACCGGCGGGGAAGGGGCCTTCGGGCGCAAGCCGATATTGCGGGATTGTTGGCGACGCCGCAGCGTTCGGCGAGCCGTTCCATCAGCGGGCCTTCGAATTCGGGCCTGCCGATACGAAATCCGCCGCCATGCAG
>JAQWKP010000314.1 GCA_029247785.1 Novosphingobium sp. | reverse complement strand
CACCACCGGCAAATCGGCGATGCTGGTCGCTTCGGACAAGGATATGGCTTGGGTCCGGCGAGAGGCCCCGCAGGCCTATGCCTGGGGGTCGGGCGTCCCGCTGGCGCAAGATCGCCGCATGTTCGGGCTTGCTCCTGTGGCCACGGTTCCGCGCAATGAAGCAACTGGCGAGGCCTATGTCGCCGCGCTGCAGGACCCGAATTCGGAGCGGTTCAATTATCCGGTGCCGCCGATCACGGTGGGCTCGCTGACCAAGATGGTGGTCATGCGCAAGAAGATCGCAGATGGAACCATCGCGCCTCAGGAGCTGGCGGATTTCGAACAGACTTCGGCTGAGCGGGCTAAATATGTCGAGGAAGCTGTTGGGATCACCGCGCAGGCGCTGATCGAGGCGCGCGGCGACAAACTGCATGTCACCGGCCTGTGGTCCGGGCTCTACGCCGTCGCCAAGGCGGTGCGCGACATGGGCTATGCCGGCAAGGACTTCAACGCCGAGAATTCGATCTATGTTGGCGGCGGGCTCAAGCGCGCGCAATTGCCTGATGACTATCGCGAATTTGTCTATGAGACATTCAACATCCAGCCCGAGCGCAATTATCAGAATTACTCCATGCAAGAGCTGCAATCCGGCATGCCGCGCTGCCAGAAGGGCGGTCGCTATCACTTGCCGCCGTGGCTGGTGCCGCTGATCCTCGACAAGAGCGGCGACAATCTGCTGCCGATCGAGAGCGGCGAGTATGAGGGCAGGGCGGCGTTCTTCGACCTGTCGCTGGATGGTCGTTGGGGTGGAGTCATTTCCGGGGATCGCATTTCGATCGATTTCAGCCCTTGTGCCTGCGGCGCGCGGGGTCCCTCGGTTCGCGATAATGTGGTACGCTATGCTGACCTTGAAGGTGACGACAAGATCGGCTGCGCAGGCACGGTCGACGCCTATGTTCGCGGGTTGGCCTGAAGCTGGAGAGCTGAGATGGATGCAATCGTCAAGTCGCCGGTCGGTGAGAATGTCCGCAAGTTGATGAGCCATATGGCCGACGCCAGTGGCTATGACATTCCCTATGACGAGATCCGCGACACCCAGGTCGCCGCGATCAATGAACGGCTCCAGGAAAAGGTCGATACCATCAAGGTCGTGCGCTTCCGGGCGGAAGAGGCTGGCATCAGCGAGATTACCTCGCTGGATGACATCGTCCCGCTGCTGCTCCCGCACACGGCCTATAAGAGCTATCCCGAAAGCTTCCTCGTTGAAGAGAAATGGGACAGGCTGACCAAGTGGCTGGGTACGGTTTCGTCCCATCCTACAGACAATGTCGATTTGGACGGGATCGATGGCATTGACGAATGGATCGACCGTCTGGTCCAAGCCGGCCACATCATCTCCTGCTCCAGCGGCACTACTGGCAAGGCGGCGATCCTTCCCTCATCTCCGCAGGACACCGAATTCGTCTGCGATGACGGGGTGGTCGCCTGCTCATGGGGCTCCGGAGTGACGCCTGCACAGGACCGCCTGGTGTTTGGCATTGCCCCGGTCGCTGACCTGCCGCGCAATCTTGCCATGCGCGAGGCGCTGTTCAATTCATTCGGGATACCCGGAAGTGAGCGGTTCAACTATCCGGTCCCATCGATCACCATCGGCTCGATCACCCGGATGATCACCTTGCGCAAGCGGCTGACGGAAGGGACTGCAACACCCAGTGAAATCGCCGAGTTTGAGGAGAATTCGGCACTGCGCCAGAAGGCAGTGGACGAGGCCGCTGGTGTCTGTGCCGATGCGCTGATCGCGGCGCGGCATGAGAAGCTCTATATCTCTGGCTTTTGGGCTGCACTATATGGCGCCGCCAAGGCGATCCGTGAGCGTGGTTTTTCTGGCAAGGACTTCCACCCCGACAACACCTGTTACATCGGCGGCGGTCTGAAAGGCGCGGTGCTGCCGGACGACTATCGTGAATTCGTGTTCGGGACCCTGAACCTCAAGCCCGAGCGGAACTACCAGATGTATGGCATGCAGGAGATTCAGACCTCGATGCCGCGTTGCACCAAGGGCGGGCGCTATCATATCGCGCCGTGGCTGGTGCCGCTGATCCTCGACAAGGCAGGCGAAAAGCTGATGCCGATCGTGGATGGCAAGGTTGAGGGCAGGGCGGCCTTCTTCGATCTCTCGCTGGACGGGCGCTGGGGCGGAGTGATTTCCGGAGACCGTGTCGAGCTGGATTACAGCCCCTGCGAATGCGGCGCGCGTTCGCCTTCGCTCAAGGACAATATTGGGCGCTTCAAGGACCTTGAAGGCGACGACAAGATAACCTGCTCAGGCACGGTCGACGCATATGTTCGGGGCGTGGGCTGAGCGGCGGGTCGGGAGAATCGTAATGGATGCCATAGTCAAACCCCAAGTTGGGGAGAATGTCGCGAAGCTGGTCGAGCACATTCATGACTATTCGGGTCATGAGCTGTCCTACGACGATGTCCGCGAGACCCAGATTGCGGCGATGAATGAGCGGCTCCAGCAGCGGATTGACCAGATCAAGCTGGTCGGCTTCCGCGCGCGCGATGCGGAGATCACTGAAATCACCTCGCTTGAAGATGTGGTTCCGTTGCTGCTGCCGCACACCGCCTACAAGAGCTATCCCGAGAAATTTTTGGTCGAAAAACGCTGGGACAAGCTGACGAAATGGCTCGGCACGGTGTCGACCGAGCCGCTCGGCGATGTTGATCTGACGGGCATTACCGACATCGACGAATGGGTCGCGCGCATGGCCGAGGCCGGACACTATCTATCATGCTCCAGCGGGACGACCGGCAATCCAGCAATGATGATGAGCTCGCGCGGCGACGCCGAATTCACCACGGAAGACAACGTCAAGTCGATGCTATGGGCAACCGATATTGAGGCCGCGCAGGATCGCAAGATGATCGGTCTGTCGATGATCACCCAGACCCCGCGTGGCAAGGTGATGGGCGGCGGCTTGTTTAAGGCTTTCTCGCATCCCGAAAAACCGCCCTTTGGATTTCCAGCCCCGCCGATCACGGTCGGTTCGATCACGGAAATGATCGCCCTGCGCAAGAAAATCGCCGATGGCACTGCAACGCCGGGCGAGATTTCCGAGTTTGATGCTGAATCCGCCAGGCGCCAGCAGCAGATTGACGATGCGATCTCGCAAAGCGCTGATGCGCTGATCGAGGCGCGCGGAGACAAGCTGATGTTCAACGGACAATGGGCTGTGCTTCACCCGGTCGCTGAAGAAGTTCGCAAGCGCGGTTATAGCGGCAAAGATTTTCACCCGGAGAATTCGATCTATCTTGCAGGTGGGCTCAAGAAGGCGAAACTGCCGGCGGATTATCGCGAATTCGTGCTCGAAACCTTCAACATCGATCATCCCTTCATCCACCACATCTACGGTATGCAGGAAATCCAGACGGTCATGCCGCGCTGTGAGAAGGGCGGTCGCTACCACATTCCGGCATGGCTGATCTGCCTACCGCTCGATCGGGACGGTGAGAACCTGATGCCGGGCGTTGGCGAGGGCGAAGTCGAGGGCCGCGCTGCCTTTTTTGACCTGTCGATCGAGGGGCGCTGGGGTGGTATCATCTCGGGCGATCGCATCACGGTGGATTATGGCCCCTGCGCCTGCGGCACGCCATCGCCCTCCATCGCCGACCCGATCGTGCGCTATGCCGATCTCGAAGGAGACGACAAGATCGCCTGTTCGGGTACGATCGACGCCTATGTCCGGGGCATGGACTGAATTTGACGAGCAAAGGTGCGGCAAGTTCCGCCAAAGAGGAGAAACATCATGAACGAATTGACCGATGTGAACGCGACCGACGAACCCGTCGATTCCGCGCCATTCTTCGTCCGTGGCAGAGTCATCGAAGGTCACGATTCGATGCAGCGCTCACGCGATCTAGGCGTCACCTTTGCCACGCCCAAGCTGCCGCTGGACGATCTGGTTCACCCGCGCACCGAATTGCCGCCGCTGCTCAATGTGCCGCTTTCTGAGATCATCGACTTTCTGGTCGAAGCCGGACAGCTGATGGTCAGCGGCAAGAACCCCTATATTGAGGCCTGTATCGACCGGATGGCCAAGGTCAGCCTCGCGCCGCGCGCGGTGATCGAACACCAGATGCTGCACGCCACGGACTATCTCGACAAGAAGGTCCTGATGGAAGTGGTCGAGCAGAACTTCCCTGATCCTAAGGCGCTTGACGAATGGGTGCCCCATACCGATCACCAGGGCCGCCGCAGCTTTATTCGCGCGTTCGCCCCGCGACTGGTTCACGTTCTGCCCGGTAACTCGCCCGGCATGGGCATCCGCTCGATCGCGCAGAGCGCCCTGGTCAAGTCGGTCAATCTGTTCAAGATGCCGTCTGCCGATCCGTTTTCGACCGTGGCGTTCCTGCGCACCATGGCCGATGTCGATCCCAACCACCCGGTCGTCCAGTCGATGTCGGCAGTCTATTGGCGGGGCGGTGACGATACGGTGGAGCGCATTCTCTATCGCCCGCAATATTTCGACAAGTTGGTCGCCTGGGGCGGCGGCGACGCGATCAACAGCGTTATGAAATATATCGGTCCTGGCTTCCAGCTGGTCTCCTTCGATCCCAAGACCTCGATCTCGATGGTTGGCAAGGAAGTCTTCGCATCGGACGAAACGATTGCCGATGCGGCTGAGCTCAATGCCCGCGATGTCTCCATCCTCAACCAGGAAGCCTGCGTATGCAGCCGCTTCACCTTCCTTGAGGCGAGTGAGGAAGACGGCGATCGCTATGCCGAGGCCCTGGCAGAGCGCCTGCGGATCGATCGCTTCAGCGAAGGCACACCGCGTCCGCTCGAAATGGAGCTCAAGGAGCAGATAGACGTGCTTAGGATGATGGATGACGAATATGGCGTATTCGGCAAGTCCGACGGCGCTGGTGTCGCGATCCGCTCCGAAGAGCCGGTGGATTTCCACCCACTCCAGAAAACCTCAAACGTTGTCTGCGTGGATTCGCTTCAGGACGCGATGAAATACGTCAATGTCGCGACGCAGACGGTTGGGGTCTATCCGTTCGACCGCATGCCCGAACTGCGCGACAATCTCGCCAGCGGCGGCGCCCAGCGCGTGGTTCGACTGGGTGAGGCCGGACCCAGCGCGATCGGCAATCCGCATGATGCGATGTATCCGTTGCACCGCTTCGTCCACTGGATGGCGAATGAGGACGGCTGCGAGAACGATGGCTGATCAACG
>JAQWKP010000311.1 GCA_029247785.1 Novosphingobium sp. | reverse complement strand
CACCACCGGGGTCCACCGGCTCTATCACATTGCCCGGGACGGCAAGCTTCCGTTCCCCGCGATAAATGTGAACGATTCGGTGACCAAGTCGAAATTCGACAACCTCTATGGCTGCCGCGAATCGCTGGTCGACGCGATCCGGCGGGCTACCGACGTGATGCTTTCCGGCAAGGTCGCTTGTGTCGCTGGTTTCGGTGATGTCGGCAAGGGTTCTGCGGCGTCATTGAGAAATGGCGGGGCGCGGGTGATGATCACCGAGATCGATCCGATCTGTGCGCTGCAGGCGGCGATGGAAGGCTATGAAGTCGTCACCATGGACGAGGCCGTTACCCGCTGCGATATTTTCGTTACCGCCACCGGCAATGAGAACGTTATCACCGGCGATCACATGAAGGCGATGAAGGACAAGGCGATTGTCTCGAATATCGGCCATTTTGACAGCGAGATACAGATATCAGCGCTCGACAATTACGACTGGTTTGAAGTCAAGCCAGGGACCGACCTGATTACTTTCCCGGATGGCAAACAGATCGTGGTTCTGGCTCAGGGGCGCCTGGTTAATCTGGGTTGCGCAACTGGCCATCCCAGCTTCGTGATGAGTGCGTCCTTCACCAACCAGGTCCTGGCCCAGATTGAGCTGTTCACCAAGCCAGAGGAATATGACAACCGCGTCTATGTCCTGCCCAAGCATCTCGACGAGAAGGTTGCGGCGCTGCATTTGTCGAAGCTTGGTGTCAATCTCACTCAGCTGACCGAAAGGCAGGCGGACTATATCGGCGTGCCGCAGGCCGGACCTTTCAAGCCGGACCATTATCGCTATTGAGCGTTTGTGCGAGAGCCCCGTGCTCTCATGCAGTTTCGCGGCCCGTCGGATGGATTAGTCGGCAGCGTCGCCTCGGCTCCAGTAGTCGGTGTGTTCGATCACTCGACCGTCCTTGGCGATGCTTCCCGCGCTGACGCCAGGACGGCTGAAGGTGGTTCCATCCTGCCTTTTTCCCGTCATTGTCCAGCGGATCGACCAGTTTCGGCCGTCGAACAGCAAGTCCCGAGTCGCAATTGCTGCGTCGGAATATTTGCCGCTGGCGAGATCGCAGAGATGTCGAATTCCCTCATGTCCGACATGGACATTTGGTGAATTCACGTCGGAAAAGCGCATATCTGGATGGGCGCCTTCGAGCATGGCTGCGATTGATTTGGGCGTGCTGATGCAGATTTGTGACCAGCCTTGGAGATAGGTCTTCAACGCAGTGTCGTTCATGGCAACTCCTTCGGATTCTGTTGCAGTCTAGCTTCAGGACAATTCCAAGGGAAATGTTTGGCAGACCCTGAGCAGCCAGCCCCGAGCAACGCGATCGGCATGGCGCGCCTGACCATAGCTAGTTGCTCCACAGCCCATTGAATTCGCACGCGCCGGGCCGCATAGCGCGAGGCGCGATGATGCTTGACCAAACCGCGCTCGTCCTGATCGGACTGCTCCTGGGAGGCTGGACCGTGCTGGCAGCCTGGGCGATCCTCGCGGCACGATCCCGACAGAAGAGCGCAGAAGCAAGTCTACGCCATGGTCGCCGCTTGTCACGGATGGTCGATGAGGCTCCGGTCGTGCCCTTGTTGGTTCGGGCTGACGGTCGGATCGAGGCCTCGCAACGGTTGGCGCAATGGCTCGGTCTTGATGCGGTGCCGCAATATCTCAGCGAGCTTGATACAGGCGACAAGGGACTCACCAAAGAGAAGCTCGCCGAACTGACCGAGGCCGTGCTCAAGACCCAGAAGACGGCAGCTCCCTTCCGCATGGTCGCTACACCGCGTGGGTCCGGACGCAGTCTTGCATTGCGCGGCCACCTTGCCGATCCGCAAGTTTCGCCCGGCGGCGCGGCGCTGGTCTGGCTGTTCGATTCAAGCGACAGCGAGAGCGAGAGCGAATTGGTCAAGCTGCGCGAAGATGCATCCCGGTCGAAGGGGGATTTTGCAGCGCTTGTCTCGCTGATCGAGGCGGCACCACTGCCGATGTGGTTTCGCGGGCCTGACGGCGCATTGCGCCTCGTCAATTCGGCTTATGTCGCTGCGATAGGAGGAGAGACTGCTGAGCAGGCGGTGGCAAGCGGGACCGAACTGGTCGAGGCGGTCGATGGTCTCGATGCGCGGCAGGTCGCGATGCAGGCCGCGGCCCAGAACCAGCCGATTGAACGAATTGTCACGCTTACAATCGGCGGCCAGCGCCGGGCTTGCCGCGTCAGCGATCTTCCGCTGGGCGAGGAAGGGATCGCCGGATATGCCGTCGACATTGAGGACCTGGAGGAGCTTGGCCGCTCTTTTGACGCGTTTCGCGAGGCACAGCGATCGATGCTGGACCAGCTGTCTGCAGGAGTCGCTCAATTCAACGCGCAGAAACGCCTGGTTTTTTCCAACCAGCCATTTCAGCGCATTTTTGCGGTTCCGACCACGATGCTGCTCGATCCGCCGCCCCTTGAGCGGCTGCTGGACAGCGCGCGAGATGCCGGACGCGTCCCCGAAGTACGGGATTTTCCGGAATGGCGTCGGGAGAAGTCGGACTGGTTCGCCGCCAGCAGCAGCCAGGAGGAGGCCTGGTCTCTGTCCGACGGCACGCATTTGCGCATACTCGCACAACCTGTCCCGGATGGCGGACTGCTGCTGATTGCTGAGGACCAAACTGAGCAGCTTCGGCTTTCAGCGATGCGCGACACGCTGCTGCGCACACGAACAGCGACATTCGATAGCCTTTATGAATCGGTCGCGGTATTTGCGCCTGACGGAAAGATGCAGCTGTGGAACCGCCGCTTTGCCGCCGACTGGGGCCTCGAAAACGAATTCCTCGATTCGCATCCACATGTCGACGAACTACTCAAGACAATCGCGGCGCGGTTGAAGAAGCCGCAACAGGCAAATGCTGTCGGCGATGTTGTGCGGGCCGCGACGCTCGATCGCAAGGAAACCGGGGGGCGCATTGCCCTTGCTGACGGTCGCACTCTAGATTTCGCGGGTGTGCCTCTGCCTGACGGCAATGGTCTGCTGACGGTCCTCGACATTACCGATTCGGAAAAGGCTGAGGACGCACTGCGTGAACGCAATGCTGCGCTGGTTGAGGCCAATGCCGTAAAGACACGGTTCCTTGCAAATATGAGCTATGAGCTGCGAACGCCGCTGACTTCGATTGGCGGTTTTGCTGAGCTACTTGAGGCTGGCGTCGGCGGTGAACTCAGTCACGATGGCAAGGACTATGTTGCTGCCATACTCACGGCTTCCGCAAGGCTAGGGGAACAGATCGATAGCCTGCTAGACCTGTCGCAGAGCGAGGCGGGGATGCTGCCGCTGGCAAGGGAGGAAATCGCGCTTATGTCCTTTGCCACTGCGCTCGCCGCTGACCGTGAGCAAAGGGTGCGCGAGGCCGGGTTGAAGCTCGACCTCCAGGGCGATGAGAGTGTTGGAACGATAGAGGGCGACCGTCGCCGGTTGTCCCGCGTGATTGGGCATCTCATCGATAATTCGATCGCCGCAACGCCTGAAGGCGGGCGGATCCTTCTGCAGGTGTCCCATGAGAGCGATGCAGGCAGAAAATGGGCCCGGATCGTCGTGTCAGACAATGGCTGCGGCATGGATCCTGCCGATCTTGCCCGTGCGATAGATGGCATCAAACTCGGAGGTGAGGGTGGGCGTGCTGAGAGGCGTCAGGGAATCGGCTTGCCGCTGGCGCGTCAGCTGATTGAAGCACATGGCGGCAGCCTTCAGCTGCTTTCGGAGCCGGGTGAAGGCACCGCCGCGATCGTCGACCTGCCGTGATGGTACCGCTTGTCGACCTGGCGGCCACCGCGCAGCTTGGCGCGGCGATTGCAGATAACTTGCGCGAGGGCGATGTCGTCGCGCTTTCGGGCGAACTTGGCGCTGGCAAGACGGCGCTTGCCCGCGCTGTGATTGCAGGATTGGGCCATCGCGGTGAGGTGCCGTCGCCCAGTTTCGCGATTATAGAGTTATATGAACTCCCTGATGTGAGGTTGCCCTTGGTTCACGCCGATTTCTTCCGTCTTGCCGATCCGCGCGAAGCCAGGGAGATTGGCCTGGATGACTATCGCGATGGCGCTGCTCTTATTGCCGAGTGGCCTGAGAATGCCGGTGGCTTCGCAGATGAGCCCGCTTGCCTCTCGATCAGGCTAGAACTTGCGGATGAAGGACGTATCGCCATTGTCGAAGGTGGACCAGATTGGCTAAGTCGGATGCCATGGCAGTGACATTCCGCAAGGGTATCGAATCGTTCCTCAAGGCTGCTGGCTGGGATGGCGCCAATGTCAGGCCGCTGCCCGGCGATGCATCGTTTCGTCGCTATTTCCGGATCAAGCGGTTTGGAGGATCGGCCATGTTGATGGATGCGCCGCCGCCTGAGGAGGATGTGGCACCGTTCCTGCGCGTAGCTCGCTGGCTCGATGCAAATGGTTTGAGAGCTCCGGGGATCATCGCGGAAGATAGCGAGAACGGGTTTGTCCTGCTTGAGGATTTCGGCTCGGGACGGATGCGCGACTATCTCGACGAATGGCCAGCTGACGAGCCAGATATCTACCGTGCTGCTGTCGATACCCTGCTTGAAATGCGCCGTATCGGACCCGGGCCGTTTCTTGATTACAGCCTGAGCGAATATCTGCGTGAGGTGCGGCTGCTGGTCGATTGGTATTGCACCTCGCAGAATCTCTATGTTGACGGCGACAGTTTCAATTCTGCCTGGGAAGCGGCGCTGGGCGACCTGTTACCTCGCCAGAGGCCGGGCGTGACCGTGTTGCGGGATTATCATGCCGAGAACATTATGCTGCTCGGATCGCTTCAGAAGCAGGGCTTGCTCGATTTCCAGGACGCACTAGTTGGCCACCCGGCTTATGACCTGGTCTCGCTGCTTCAGGATGCGCGACGCGATGTAAAACCTGAGCTCGAAACCGAGATGTTCGACTATTATGTCAGCATGACGGGCGATGATCCCGAGCGGTTTCTTGCCGATTATGCGCGGCTTGGTGCGCAGCGAAACACCAAGATCATCGGGATATTCGTGCGGCTCTGGCGCCGCGATGGCAAGTCGCAATATCTTGACCTGATCCCCCGCGTCTGGAGTCTTCTGGAGCGTGACCTGACTCACCCGGCCCTGGAGCCGGTTGCCCAGTGGTTCGATGCCAATATCCCGCCTGAACTGCGCGAAGCGGGTGGCGGCGGTTTCGAGGTATGAGCGCGGGCGAACTCGCCACCGATGCTGCGATGGTGCTAGCTGCGGGGATGGGCAAGCGAATGCGACCGCTCACTGCAACGCAGCCCAAGCCGCTGGTGCGCGTATCGGGACGGGCGCTGATCGATCACACGCTTGATCGCCTGGACGAGGCCGGGGTCGCGAAAGCCGTGGTCAATGTCCACTACCTCGCTGATGCCCTGGAAGCGCATCTTGCCCAGCGGGCGGCGTCGCCGGAAATTTCCATCTCCGATGAACGCGATCTGCTGCTTGATACGGGGGGCGGGATGGCGAATGCGCTGTGCCGGCTGCCCGATCCGTTTTTCTGCCTCAACAGCGACAATATTTGGCTCGACGGCCCCCGAAATGCTCTGCAGGAACTATCTGATGCCTGGGATCCGGCACGGATGGATGCGCTTCTACTGGTCGTGTCGCACGCGCGGGCGCTCAACCATCGCGGCAAGGGGGATTTTCATCTTGATCCGGTCGGTCGTATCAGCCGTCGCCGTTCCGGGCGTATTGCCCCCTTCATCTATACTGGCATCCAGCTTGTCTCGCACCGCCTGCTCGGCGAGGCGCCAGAGGGTCCGTTTGGAACAATGATGCTGTGGGAGCGCGCTATGGAGCGGGGCCGCCTGTTCGGCCTCTCGCATAACGGCTTGTGGTTCGAAGTTGGCGAGCCTTCGGCAATCGCTCCGACCGAGGCCCGGCTGGGCCGTGGCTGACAGTTCAGGCCCACTCGTCTATTCGATCGCCGCGCATCGCGGTTTCGCCGATGCGCTGGTTGCCGGATTGATACCGCGCTATTCGCAGGGCGATCTCGGCCTTGCCCGGCTGACCCTTTTGCTGCCCAGCACCCGCGCAGTGCGCACCGTGACTGAAGCTTTCGTGCGCCTGTCCGGCACGGGCATGTTGTTGCCACGCATGGTGGTGGCAGGAGACCTTGATCTCGACGAGACACTCGGCGCGTTGCTCGATCCCATGGGAGCTGGAAGCGAAATCCAGCCCGCTGCCGATCCCACTTATCGCTGGCTCAGGCTTGCTCACTATTTACGCGAGGTCGACGGCGATCAGGCTGGAAAAGGTGCTGCGCTGCTGCGCCGGGCCTTCGAGATTGGTCGGACCATGGATCGTTTGCTGGTCGAAGACATTGCTCCGATCGATCTGACCGCGGAACGGGTCGTCGGTATTGTCGGCGAGCTTTCTCGCCATTGGGTGGACAACACAAGGAGTTTTCTCAAAGTCCAGCAACACTGGATTGCCGAGCTCACCGAACGCGGCGAAGTCGATGCTCCGGCTCGGCGTAACAAGCTGTTCGAACACGCGGCAAGGCGCTGGCGCGATGAGCCGCCGGACGATCCGATTGTCGCTGCCGGAGTGACCAGCGCTTCGCCTGCCCTGGCAAGATTGCTGCGCGTCGTCGCGGAACTGAAAAATGGGGCGGTGATCCTGCCCGATCTCGATCTCGCGCTTGATGACGATATTTGGGAATCGCTCGGCACGGCGGGTGTGCCCGAAGTTCCGGAGGGACCGCCATTCGGCAGGGACGACGCGGTTACCCATCCGCAATACCACCTCAAGCTGCTGCTGAACCGGATGGGCATCGCCCGATCCGAAGTGCAACAGTGGCATCGCGCGGGGCTCTCGCCTGCACCGCCAGAGCGCAGCCATGCGATCTCCAATCTGTTTCTGCCGCCAACCGGCTCTGCGCGTTGGGTGAGCCTGCCAGCAAACCGGAGGCGGCTTTCGGGTGTCAGGCTGATGGAAAGCGCCAATCCTGGTGAGGAAGCGCTGGCGATCGCGATCCTGATCCGGCAGGCGCTGGAACAGCCGGAAAAGCGTATCGCGCTGGTAACGCCGGATCGCAATCTTGCAGGCCGGGTCGTAGCTCTGCTGGGGCGTTGGGGCATTGCCGCCGACGATACCGCGGGTATTGCGCTATCGCAGAGCGCTGCGGGGAGGGTCCTGCTGTTGCTCGCCGAACTGGTGGCCGAAGACGCCGCGCCGGTGCCGCTCATCGCGCTGCTCAGCCATCCGATGGCCCATGGCGAAGGGGAGCGAGCGGGCTGGCTTGAATCCGTGCGTAAGTTCGAACTTGCGCTGCGCGGGCCGAGACCGAGGCCGGGGCTTGCGCCCCTGCGCGACCTGGCCGCACGCCACAAGCTGTCCGAATGGTGGACCGAAGCTGAGGTCCTGATCGCACCGCTGATGGAGCTTGGCGAAGAAGCGCCGCTCGCTGGAATGCTCGACCTTCTGGCCGCTGCAGGCGAGGGTCTGTGCGGCGAACGGCTCTGGGCTGAAGTGGATGGGCGGGCGCTTTCGGCCTTTGTCGAGCAGCTGCGAGAGGCCTCGCGTACTGCCGATACCCGGCTTGATGCGGGTGAATTGCATGCCGTGCTGCGCGACGCGATGGACCGGATTGCGGTTCGGCCTCCCTGGGGCGGTCATCCGCGCGTGGCGCTTTACGGCTTGCTCGAAGCACGGATGAGCCGCGCTGATCTGGTCATTTGCGGTGGTCTGGTCGAAGGCGTGTGGCCAGCCTCGCCCCAACCAGATTCGCTGCTGCCTCCAGCAGTGCTGCGCGCGCTTGGCGTGCCGGGTGCTGATTTTCGGATCGGTCTCGCGGCTCATGACCTTGCAGCGGCTCTGGGTGCACCCGAAGTGGTGCTGAGCTACGCCTTGCGGGACGTAAGCGCGCCGGTCATCCCCTCCCGGTTTGTATTGCGTATTCGCGCCATGCTTGGCTTCCGGCTGGCCAGGCAGCATGAGGAGCGCGAGGCTGTGCAGCTGGCGCGCCAGATCGATGACGCATCGCTTTTGGCGCCCTATGCTCGACCAAAGCCGATGCCCGATGCCGAGCAGCGCAAGGTCGCAATTTCGGTCACCGGCCTCGACCGGCTGCGGAGCGACCCTTACCAGTTTTATGCCAGCGTGATCCTCGGCCTGCGTGCGCTTGACCGGATCGACGCCGAACCAAGTCCGGCCTGGAAAGGCGAGGCGGTGCACGAAATTCTCGATCGGTGGCACAAGGAAGGTGATCCATCTGGCGGGCTGCATGATATCGCCGCGCAGGTCCTCGATGAAATGAGTGCACACCCGTTGATGCGCTCATTGTGGCGACCGCGCCTGATGGCAGCGCTTGATTGGATCGACGCCGAAATCACGCAAATGCAAACGGAAGGGGAGCGCAAGGTTCTTGCCAGCGAGGCATGGGGCGACATGCAGGTAAAAGGCGTGCGAATCCATGGTCGTGCCGACCGGATCGATCATATTGAGAGCGGCGGCTTGGCGATTGTCGACTATAAGACCGGCAAGCCCCCGTCACGCAGCATGGTCAAACGTGGTTTTTCGCTTCAACTCGGGCTGATCGGTCTGATCGCACAAGCCGGTGGCTTCAAGAATGTTGCGGGCGAACCGGGCGAATTTGAATATTGGTCGCTTTCCAAAAACGATAAACGCCGCCAGGAAACGGGCTTCGGCTATGTCACCGCTCCATTCAAGACCAGTCGTGCTGACGGCGTAGTCAAGGAAGAATTCCTCGAAAGGACAGCTGAATATCTCGATGATGCACTGACCCGCTGGATACTTGGCAGCGATCCGTTCACCGCTCGGCTGAACCCTGACCTCGCGGTTTACAATGATTACGACCAACTGATGCGTCTCGAGGAATGGCAACCGCATATGTCCCCTGCAGACGAGGACGAGGCATGAGCGGCTCGGCCACTGTCCATCCCCTTCACGAGAACCAGATGAAGGCGGTAGAGCCTGAGGAAACCGTCTGGCTTTCGGCCTCGGCAGGGACCGGCAAGACCCAGGTGCTGTCATCGCGTGTCTTGCGGTTGCTGCTCAAGCCGGGTGTCGATCCGTCGCAGATACTGTGCCTTACATTCACCAAGGCGGGCGCCACCGAGATGGCATCGCGCATCAACGGCACGCTTGCAGAATGGGTGCGCTTGTCAGAGGCGGACCTGTTCGAACGGCTTGAAGCGATTG
>JAQWKP010000125.1 GCA_029247785.1 Novosphingobium sp. | reverse complement strand
ATGGCCGGGCGCTGAACGCGGCTGCTGTTCCAGCTGAATTGCTGGTTGTGCCGGGCGCTTTCCACGGTTTTGATTTGTTCGTGGGCGAAGCGTGTGTGTCCCGGCGGTTCAAGGCCGCGCGGGTTGAGGCATTACGCCGGGGATTGGGGCTTAGTACCTGAGCCTCACGCTCATTTCAGATATGACCCGGCGGGAATCGGATTTCCGCGCAGCATCGCCCCTGTGTCCATCGCCGGCTTGCCGGATCGCTGGACACGGGTCGGACGCAAAGCGCCAGAGCCGCATGCGATGGTCAGCTGCTCGTCGAGCACATTGCCGGGCCATCCACCGCCGCTTGCCATCTCCGCCGACAGCACCTTGTAGCGAGTGTCTTCGAATTCGAACCAGGCTCCGGGGGCGGGCGCAAATGCCCGGATTTGCCGCTCGACCTGCTCGGCAGCCAGGCTGAAATCGAGCCGCGCCTCCGCCTTGTCGATCTTCTTGGCATAGGTAGCGCCGCCATCTGGCTGCACCTCGGCCGGATGGGCGGCAAGATCGGCCAGCACCTGGACGATCAACCTCCCACCCATCCAGGCGAGTTCCTCGGTCAGGTCCCCGGCTGTCTTGGTGTCGATCGGAGTTGTTTCGATCAACAGCATCGGCCCGGTATCGAGCCCGGCTTCCATTTGCATGATCGTCGCGCCAGTCTCGCTATCACCGGCAAGAATCGCGCGCTGGATCGGTGCCGCCCCGCGCCAGCGCGGCAACAGCGAGGCGTGGATATTGATGCAGCCAAGCTTCGTGCCATCGAGAATCGCCTGCGGCAGGATCAGGCCATATGCGGCAACCACCGCGATATCGGCTCCCACCGCGGAGAAGGAGCGCTGCTCGTCATCGCCCTTCAGCGAGGCGGGGAAACGGACCTCAATCCCCCGCTCTTCAGCCTCTTTCTGCACCGGCGAGGGCGTCAGCTCCCTGCCGCGCCTCCCGCCGGGGCGTGGCGGCTGAGTATAGACGCAGGCAATCTCGTGGCCCGCTTCGGCCAGCGCTACCAGTGCCGGCACCGCGAAATCCGGGGTTCCCATGAAGATGATGCGCATAAGCGGGCAGGCGAGCCTTTCGTGTCGGGCCTTGAGGCCCTATCTCCCGCGCCATGGCATCGCAAGAGATCGAGACGCTGACTTCGGCGCTGGCGCGCTTGCCGGGCTTTGGTCCGCGGTCGGCCCGGCGCGCAGTGCTGTGGCTGATCAAGCGGCGCGAAACCGCATTGCCGCAGCTTCTCGAAGCTCTCGCAGCAGTGGGTGAGGGGCTGGTCGAATGCGCCACCTGCGGCAATGTCGATACCAGCGATCCCTGCGGCATTTGTTCCGATCATCGCCGCGATGCCCGCTCGCTATGCGTTGTCGAGGATGTCGCGGATTTGTGGGCGCTCGATCGCGCGCGGCTGTTCACCGGGCGCTACCATGTGTTGGGCGGACGACTTTCGGCACTGGACGGCGTGCGGCCCGAAGACCTCACCATCGATCGGCTGATAGGGCGCATTGCCGAGGGCGGCATCGACGAGGTGGTCCTGGCGATGAATGCCACATTGGAAGGCCAGACCACCGCCCACTACATCGCCGAGCGGCTCGAGAGCTATCCGCTGCGCATTACCCAGCTCGCTCATGGCCTGCCAGTGGGCGGCGAGCTTGATTATCTTGACGAGGGTACTTTGGCCCAGGCGATCAGGGCGCGGCGACCGCTCGCTTGATCCGGCGCGACTTCGCCACTATCTGCCCCGCATGGCTATCCGCGAAATCATTGAAATTCCCGACCCGCGCCTCAAGCAGGTCTCCAGCCCCGTAGAAAGCTTCGACGACGACTTGAGGGTGCTCGTCGCCGACATGTTCGAGACGATGTATGGTGCGCCAGGCATTGGCCTCGCCGCGATTCAGCTGGGCGTGCCGCAGCGTGTGCTGGTCATCGATCTACAGCCCGAGGACCCTGATGCCGAGCCGGAAGTCTGCCACGCACATGGCGACGAGCACCACACCCACCAGCCGGTGATCCGAGAACCGCAGATCTTCATCAATCCCGAGATTCTCGAATCGTCAGAGGAAGCCACGATCTACAGCGAAGGCTGTCTGTCGGTGCCGGAAATCTATGCCGATGTCGAACGCCCCTCGCGCATCCGTGCCCGCTGGCAGGATTTGGATGGCAAGGCCCATGAAGAGGAAATGGACGGGCTGATGGCAACTTGCCTGCAGCATGAAATGGACCACCTCGAAGGCATCGTCTTCCTCGACCACATCTCCCGCCTCAAGCGCAACATGGCTATCAAAAAACTGGAGAAGCAGCGCAAGGCGGCTTGATCTCGCGATCCCGGCGAATATTTCGTCACTCCCGCGAGGTTGGGGAGCCAGCTTGCACGCTGTCAGTAGCGTGGAAAAAGAATTGCAAGGGACTGGTGTTCCCTTTCCGTTCTAGATAGATTGCAGGTATGGACCCGACGATACTCGCTCTCATCGCCCTGATTCTGGGACTTGCCGCCGGTGCCGCGGCGGGCTGGTTTTTTGGATCGCGCCAGGTCGACGAATGGCGCTCGCGTTATGAGGCGCGCGATGGAGAGGCGCGTAATTTGGACGACCAGTTTAAGCAGGCGATCAGAGATCTGGCTGTGGCTAGCGATAACCTCAAACGATATGAAAACGAGGAATCTGGTTTTGAAGCTGTGCGAAGTGAAAGGGATTCACTTCATCGCGAACTCGCTACGCTCAAGGCCAATGCTGCCAATTTTGAGGAGCAGAAGCGTCTGCTGATCGAAGCGCAGGATGTGTTGAAGAAGGAATTTGAGGCGGCGGGCAACAAGGTGCTGGCTTCGGCGCAGGAGGCGTTTCTCAAGCGTGCGCAGGAACGGCTCACCGTTTCAGAAGAAAAGAGCGCCGAGCAGATCAAGGCTCTGCTCGCTCCTGTCGGCGAAAAGCTCACCAGCTATGAAAAGCAGGTCACCGAGTTGGAGGCCAAGCGAGTCGATAGTTTCGGCCAGCTCACCGGTCTGATTGTCTCGATGCGCGAAGGGCAGGATAAAGTGCGCGAGGAGGCCGCCCGGCTCGGAAATTCGCTGCGCAATGCCCCCAAGGCGCGCGGACGCTGGGGCGAGCAGCAGTTGAAGAATGTGCTCGAACAATGTGGGCTGGCCGAACATACCGATTTCGTCACCGAACATTCGATCGAGACCGAGGAAGGGCGGTTGAGACCCGATGCGGTGGTGCGGATACCCGGACAGAAAAGCCTGATCATCGACGCAAAAGTGTCGCTGAATGCCTATCAGGAGGCATTCGAGGCGCAGGACGACGATTCCCGCGATACCGCTCTCAAAATGCATGTCAGTTCGATGCGCAATCATGTTCAGCAGCTCGGTGCCAAGAGCTATCAGAGCCAGTTTGCCGAAGCGCCGGATTATGTGGTGATGTTCGTGCCGGGCGAGCATTTCGTTGCCGCCGCGCTCGAGCAGGACCCGGAGCTGTGGGACTTCGCCTTTCGCAACCGCGTGCTGCTGGCGACACCGACGAATCTCGTCGCGATCGCCCGGACGGTGGCGATGGTCTGGTCGCAGGACATGCTGGCGCGCGAGGCGATTGAGATTGGCCGTGCCGGCGCCGAACTCTATGACCGCCTTGCGGTTTCGGCCGAACATCTCAAGCGGGTCGGCGGCGGATTGCAGACCGCTGTCAGCAATTACAACAAGTTTGTCGGCAGCTTCGAACGCAATGTGCTGACATCGGGACGTCGCCTGCGCGACAAGGGCATAGAGATCGGCAAGCGCGAGATCGACGAGGTGCCAGAGATCGAAGCCAATCCTCGCTATGGCTCGGAAGATGAGCAAGCGGCACTCTCGCAGCTTGAAGACGGGACAAGCAAGGAAGCCGCCGAATGAAGCAATTTATTTCGGCGATGACGATACTGGCCATGGCTTTCGCATCGCCAGCATTCGGCGGACAGGCTCCCGGTGCCGATAGCTTCGAGCCGCGCAATGAATGCCGCGATGATCCTGAAGCCGCCGCCTTTCTCGACGCCATAAACAGGGCATTGGAAGTGCGGGATAGCGCGGCGCTTGTCGCATTGGCGGCGGATGACGTGCATCTCGATTTTGGCGGCGGAACAGGCAAGGACGAACTGCGCGCCCGGCTTGATGGGACCAGCGATGGTTTTGGCGATCTGTGGTCAGAGATTGCGGTCATTTTGACGCTGGGCTGTGATCGGGACGCAGAAGGCATGCTGACCCTACCCTGGTATTTCGCGCAGGATTTCGGCGATCGCGATCCGTTTGACACCATGCTGGTGATCAGGCCCGCGGCCAGGCTCCGTGCCAGTCCGGAACATGAGGCGGAAACGGTTGCAACGCTGTCATGGAATGCGGTCGGGATCACGCGCAATTATGATCCCGAAGCCGATTTCAACAAGGTCGTGCTTCCGGGCCGGCCAGGCGGTTTTGTCGAGACTGCCGCATTGCGCAGCATGGTCGATTATCGCCTCATTGTCGAAAAAACCGACGAAGGCTGGAAGATCACCGCTTTTATTGCAGGAGATTGACCGGCTCAGTCCGATTCAAGAACAGCAATCGCTTCATAGGCGAGAACCGCGGCAGCGACCGCCGCGTTGAGGCTGTCAGCTCGACCCCGCATGGGAATTCTAACCCGCAGATCGCACGCTGCTTCATACGCCTCGGGCAAGCCCTGCGATTCGTTGCCGATGAGCAGGAAGCACGGTGCCTGGTATGGTGAAGCGCGATAATCCGACGAATCCTGCAGCGATGCCGCGACAAGCTGGCCCTCTCCATCGCGCAGCCAGGCGATGAAATCTTCCCAGCGCGCCTGTGCCAATCCGGTGGTGAAGATCGCACCCATGCTGGCGCGCACTGCCTCAACTGAGAAAGGATCGGCGCAATCGTCGATCAATATCAGGCCGCCCGCGCCGACCGCGTCGCAGCTACGCAGCATCGTGCCGAGATTGCCGGGATCGCGTAATGCCTGTGCGACCAGCCAGATCGGCGAAGTGCTTCGGTCGAGATTCGCAAGACCCGTTTCGAACTCGGCGAAGACGCCCGCAACCGCTTGGGGATTGTCCTTGCCTGTGACTTTGGTGAGCAGCTTCTCGTCCATTTCTATCACCTCGCCCCCGGCTGCTGCGACGCCTTCTTCCAATTCCGCCAACAAAGGGTGAGATTGGCGGTTTGGGGCCATCACCAGAATTTCGGGGATACATCCGCTTTCGCGGGCATCGGTCAGCAGGCGCAGGCCTTCTGCCAGGAAGCGCTTTTCGCGCTGCCGGTGTTTCTTGTCCCGCAGCGAGCGCAGCATCTTGACCAGCGGATTGGAAAAGCCGGTTATTTGTCGGCGCTCGACCACCTATTCCTCACCGAAACCGGTCCTGACCAGTTCCACCAGGCCTGCCAGTGCCGCCTGGGCACCTTCGCCGTTCACGCTGATAGCGATGCTGTCACCCTTGGCGGCGCCGAGCATCATCAGGCCAAGGATCGAACCGCCCTCGGCTTCGTTCCCGTCTTTGCTGACCCGGATGTCGAGAATCTCCGGCAATTCGCTAACATGATTGACGAATTTGGCACTAGCTCGCGCGTGAAGTCCGCGCTTGTTGGTGATGACGACGGATTCGGAGTGTCCGCTCATGCGTCCTGGCCGAGATATTCCGAGGCGATTGTGATGTAAGTACGGCCCGCCTCTCGCGCCGCTACGGCTGCCTCGCGAACGGTCATGCAATTGCGGGCCTTAGCCAACCGGATCAGCATTGCCAGATTGATGCCGGCGATGACTTCGACCTCGCCGGATTTCATCAGCGAAATCGCCAGATTGGAAGGTGTGCCGCCAAACAGATCGGTCAGGATTATCGCACCGTCGCCGCTGCTGACGGCCTTTATCGCCTTGGCGATCTCCTTGCGCCGACGCTCCATGTCATCATTGGGGCCGATACACACGGTCTTGATGGCATCCTGCCGACCAACAACGTGCTGCATTGCGAGAACGAACTCGTCGGCAAGATTGCCGTGGGTGACCAATACCATTCCGATCATGTGGGAAATACGCTCCGAACTTCCAGCGAAACCGGTATGGTATCTTTATCGTGGATCATTGGCCTGCTCCCCCCTCAAGGAGGTCGGCAGCCCGTGAATCCAGGTTGCGGTGCAGCAATGTGGGGGAAAATCCCGAATCGCGCAAGACCGTTGCGACCTGTTCTGCAGTGAATACCGAGCGGTGCCGACCGCCAGTGCAGCCAAATGCGATATGTACATAGGATTTGCCTTGTGAATGGTAGCGCGGAAGTAGCATTTGGAGCAGCCCGCAGATGCGCTCAAACGCTTCGGCGAAGGCGGGGTCCTTGCGTATGTGATCGCCGACCGCCTCGTCGATACCCGTCAACGGGCGAAGTTCATCGACCCAATGTGGATTGTCGAGGAACCGCATATCGAAAACAAGATCGGCGACCGGCGGCATTCCGCGTGAGAAGCCGAAGCTTGAAACCGAGACTGTCATCGCCTGATCCGAGGCACTTGCGAATTTTTCACGGGCGAGTTTGCGCAAATCATTGGCCGAAAGATCGGTCGTCTCGATCAGCATGTCAGCCCAGCGCCTGAGCGGTTCGAGTAACTCGCGTTCTGCCCTGATCCCAGTCGATGCCGGCATGTCTGAAGCAAGTGGGTGGCGCCGCCGGGTCTCGTTGTAGCGACGCTCCAGCTCCTTGCTTGAGCAGTCGAGAAACAGCGTCGTCAGTTCGATGTCATCGCGCTCGGTCATCTCCTTGGCTTGCCTGATGACACTCTGTGGATTGAAACCACGTGTGCGCGAATCGAATCCGATGGCGATCGGCCCGCGGATATCGTTATCCCGAGGCGTGGTGTTGTCGATCAGGCGATCGAGCAGCCGAATGGGGAAATTGTCGATCATTTCCCATCCGAGATCCTCAAGCTCGCGCAGCACCGTCGTTTTGCCGGCTCCCAGCAGACCCGTGACGAGCAAGATTTGCTGTGGTGTGCCGTGTGCGGCGCATTGATCAGATTCGGAATTCATGAAGTGTCAGATTTGCGCTTGTCGGTAGAGAAAGGGAAGGGGGACTATCAGATTGCCATGTTACGGGCCTAGTCGAGTTCGAGACCGAAACGATCGAGGGCCATTTCAGCTTTCAAGGCCAACACGGGGCTGTCCGGCCAGAGACAGATCAACGGCAAGCCTTTTCCTTCGATCTCTTGCTGACCTGCGCTGTCGATATAACGCGGGGCCTCTTTGTCGAGGCGGATGATCATCGCTACGCTTGATTCTTCGCAGGTCGGCATTCGCATGATCCCCAGATTGCGAATTTCGAGCAAGCCACTCGTTTCCGGGTGCGGGCGGGCGATCAGCCCATTGTCGCGGACTTCCAGCATTACGCCATCGTCGCCGACCAGAATCGCTCCGCGATCGATCAGCGCCAGGGCGAGGCTGGACTTGCCGCTTCCAGGCGGCCCTTCGATCAGCAGACCTCGACCGCCAATTGAAACGCAAGTTGCCTGACGCGCGGCCATCAAAGGTTATCCCAGGCGGGAAGTGCGATCTCCATCCTTGCTCCATGTGAATTATCGGGCCTGTCCAGAGCAACAAGCGTTCCGAAATGCGCCTCGACGATGG
>JAQWKP010000286.1 GCA_029247785.1 Novosphingobium sp. | reverse complement strand
GAAGTGGTCATGCGTGAGCGCATCGCTGCCGGCGAAGCGCCCTATGATCTGCTAGGTATCCGCGGCAAGATTGCCGACCTCGGAATCGAGGAAAAGGACTGCACCTGGCTTGACGATAGCTAGGCCGGGAATCGCGGCGCTGAATAGCCGATCCCAAGCTTTTCCTTGCCCGCACGGGACAAGGCCGCTGGCGTGAAAGTCACATGCTTGAGGCCGGTATATATGTCCCTCAGGCAGCGCTGGAGTGGGTCGGTGTCCAGCACGACAATCGAGGACAGCGAGTCCCAGGCAAACACCGTTGCATCGCGGGCAGCGTGGATCAGGGTCTGGGTCGCCAGATTTGAAGCGAGCGTAAGCTGCGTGCTCACCGCACCACCTGCTGCAAGAATACTATCCTGCTGACCCACGATGGTGAGAAAATGGCTGCGCGCAGCGGCCAGTTTTCCGGAATGAACGCCAATGCCGTTCTGAATAATCTCGTCCTCAGCCTGACTGCCCGGCGCCCCACTCCGGCTGGTCTGAGGCGCGCGCGCGGCAAGCTCCGCCATCGCCCTTGCCGCCACGCCGCTGGCAAATGCGGTTAGCCCAACCTGGTTCAGCAGTGCCGCGCCATAGGTCGAAACCCAGCCCGGTCGCTCGCCCTGAATGAAGGGATATTCGAAACTGCGGCTGGCAGGCACGAATGCGTCGTCTATTCGGTAGTTGACGCTGGCCGTGGCTTTCAGGCCCATCGGGTTCCAGCTATCGGGATCGATCGTGACGTCACCCTTGGGTACGACAAAAGCACGCGACCACTGCTCACCGCTGCGCTCGGGCAAGGGCTCTGCGACGATCACCCAGTCCGAGAAGGAACTGCCCGAACCCCAGGCGAATGCGCCGGACAAGAGGAATCCGCCCTCTGCGGGCTGCGAGCGAGCGCAGGGGATCAGCGAGGCCCATATCGCCACCGGGCCCGCGCCGAGAACCTCGTCCCGTCCGTCCAGCGGAAGCGCAAGGTGGATCAGGCTATTGGCCATGCTACAGGCCGACAGGCTCCAGCCCGCCGAACCATCCGCATGGGATACTTCCTCGACACATTCGAAGAAATCCGCGCGGCTGGCCCCTAACCCGCCCTCGCCCACCGGAACGAGTTGGGAGAACAGATTGGCCTCCAGCATCGCCTGCGTGGTCTTGTCGGTCAGCCGACCCATGCGTTCGGCTTCGGCGGCCTCGGCGCTGATCAATGCGCGCAGGGTTCTCGCCCGTTCCAGAGCGCTGGCCGCATTGCCCATTCAGTCCCCCATATTCAGCGAGACCGAGCCGAAACGCCCGAACTCGCCGCGTATCTTCTGGCCCGGCGAAATCGCCATGGGCGGCACGCAAGTGCCGGTGGTGACGACCTCGCCCGCGCGCAACGTCATGCCGTTTTGCGATAGCTCGTTGGCCAGCCATTGCAGAGCCACGCGCGGATCACCCAGCACATTACTGCCAATGCCGGGCAGCGGCGGCCCGTCGCCGATGAAGCCGGTGACTTCGTGGGCAGCGAGATCGGCACCGCGCCAGTCCTCTGCCGTTGCGCCACCCAGCATGAAAAAATGTCCGCAGGCATTGTCGGCGATGAGCTGCGGCGCGCCGACCTTACCGAATATCTCATAGCGCGAATCGGGTATCTCGATTGCCGGGTGCATCGTTTCGACCGCATCGAGCACCTCGTCGAGCGCATAATCGCTTGCGCGCGGCTCCAGCGTGGTGCCCATGCGGAAAGCGAATTCCAGTTCAGCGACCTGCATCAGATTGTCGCCGAACGGGCAGGTCGCGCCTTCCGGCAACACACGTTCGGCAAGGACGCGCCCGGCAAGCGGACCGTCCACCGCGATATGGGCCTGGCCCGCCGGGCTGGTTGCCGCGATCTTCCAGCCGAACAAGGGCACGGCGGTATGGTCTTCGATCAGCGCCTGGACCGCATAGCCCTCTTCGCGAGTCTTTGGTCTGATCGCCTCGGGCAGCGCATCGAGACGAGTTTGCGCCATCCAGTGGCCGTAAAGCAG
>JAQWKP010000280.1 GCA_029247785.1 Novosphingobium sp. | reverse complement strand
GGTCGACGCGGCATCGGCAACCGGCATGATCCCTTCGCGCAGCTGGCTGCCAGCATCGCCGTCCATCGACGCTACAACGAGAACGGCACCGACTGCAAAGCCAACCACGAAGAAGCGGTAGAAGTCTGGTTTGAAAAGTCTCATGCCTGCAGCTTCGTCCAGATCGAGTGTTCGGTTACGTTTGCTGGAGCCCGGTTTGCGCAAAACGGCTTTCTGACAAGTGAATTTTGTCCTCTTCCCGGACGCATTGCGACGAAACGCTATCCTCGTGCGATGAACTGAGCGAAATATCAGTGACGGAAATGACGCATGCCGGTGAAGACCATGGCGAGCCCGGCCTCATCGGCGGCCTTGATGACTTCCTCGTCGCGAATCGAACCGCCGGGCTGGATGATCGCCGTCGCTCCGGCTTCGGCCGCCGCTAACAATCCATCGGCGAAGGGAAAGAAGGCATCCGAGGCGACCGCGCTTCCGACAGTGCGTGGTTCCGGCCAATCGTAGGTCTCGGCTGCTTCCTTCGCCTTCATCGCCGCGATGCGCGAGGAATCGCGACGGTTCATCTGACCCGCGCCGATCCCGGCAGTCGCGCCATCTTTTGCATAGACGATCGCATTTGACTTGACGTGTTTGGCTACGGTCCAGGCGAACATGCAATCGGCCAGTTCCTGATCGGTCGGCTTGCGCTTGGTAACGACTTTGAGAATGTCTTGCGAGATGTGACCATTGTCGCGGTCCTGGACCAGCAGACCGCCGGCGATGACGACCTGGGTAAAACCGACCCGGTGCGGATCGGGCAGTTCGTCGACGAGCAAGAGGCGCAGGTTCTTCTTCTTGGCGAAAGCGGTCCTGGCAGCCTCGTCTGCACCGGGTGCAACGACTACTTCGGTGAATATTTTGCAGATCGCTTCGGCTGTCGGCCCGTCGAGCGGAACATTGGTGGCGACGATGCCGCCGAAGGCCGAGACGGAATCGCATGCCAGCGCGTCATTCCAGGCTTCGAGCAGAGTAGATCTGGTGGCGACCCCACAGGGATTGGCATGCTTGACGATCACCACTGTCGGATCGCCGGCACCAAACTCGGCGATAAGTTCGATTGCGGCATTGGCGTCGTTGAAATTGTTGTAGCTGAGTTCCTTGCCCTGCAACTGTTCGCCTTGGGCGATGCCGGTGCCGAGCGCTGAGAATTCCGGCAAATAGAGCGCCGCTTGCTGATGCGGATTCTCGCCATAGCGCAGGGTGGTCGCGAGCTGGCTGGCAATGGCGCGGCGTGGCGGGAAGTGCGCAGGCTGATCGACGCTGTTGAACCAGCCGGAAATTGCAGCGTCATAGGCGGCGGTGGCGGCAAACGCCTTGGCGGCCATCGCTTTGCGAAATTCGAGCCGGGTTGCGCCGTCGGTTTCTTCCAGCTCACCAAGCAGGCCGTCGTAATCGGCCGGATCGGTCAGGATCGTCACGAAGGCGTGGTTTTTTGCTGAGGATCGCACCATCGAAGGGCCGCCTATGTCGATATTTTCGATCACTTCGTTGCGATCCGCGCCTCTGGCGACGGTCTGCTGGAAGGGATAGAGATTGACGACCACCAAGTCGATTGCGCCAATGGCGTGTTCAACCATGGCTGCGGCATGATCGGGGTTGTCGCGAACCGACAGCAGCCCTCCATGAACCATCGGGTGAAGCGTTTTGACACGCCCGTCCATCATCTCGGGAAAGCCGGTCAGATCCGACACGTCGCGCACATCAAGGCCTGCGTCGCGCAATGCGCGAGCGGTGCCTCCGGTGGAGACAAGCTCTACGCCCCTGACGGCAAGCGCCTTGCCGAGTTCGGCAAGCCCGACCTTGTCGGACACTGAAAGCAGCGCCCTTTTAACGGAAACGGAATCACTCATTTATCAAACCCTGTCAAAAAATTGCGATTGCCCCCCAGACAGGTGGCAGGTGAGGGTGATCAGCGCGGCGGCTTCACCCCATCTTCTTCAGCAGCCACGCGAAATTGCCGCCGCCTCGTGAAACCATACCCTGTACGACAAGCTGTTGCACCGGAACTGGTCTTGCCTGGCCATCGATCCACAGGCTGTCCTCAACAGTGACTTCGCCGTCGCCTGCCCGGAATTGCCAGTAGCTACCATCAGGCAGTGCAAGCCCGACACCCTGGCCATCCTCGGATAGGCCGACCTCGATTCCGGGGCCGAGATGGAACCGGATCGCAAAGCCGACCTTGCCGCGCTTTCCTTTCTTGCCGGTTGGCACCAGCAGGTCTTCGCCGCGTAGTTCGTTGCCGTCGTCACGAAGGATCAAAATGCGACGATGGGAAAGGCCGTAGCGCGTCGAATAGCCATCATGGCCGGCCTCAATGCGGGTCGCACCGCTATCTCCTTCCAGCGTGCGTCGGTCGACATCGACTTCGGATACGCCCGAACCGATCTGGCCGTTGAGGAGAACGGCGGTCGAGTTTGAATCGTCCAGCACCAGCGTCGAGTGCGCAGCGGTGGCGCGCAATCCCTGCTCGAGGCGAGCAGGGACGAGGCCGCCGGCAGAAGCCGCGCCTCCGCAATTGACGACGATACGCTGCCGATTGCTTGAAAATTCGAAAGCAAGTGTCGAGGCGCAGCCATGGCGCGCATGCCGGGCCATCGGGGGCGGTGCAGCGTCGAAATGGAGCACGCTCTTTTGGGCAGCAATGCGCTGGTATCCCCATTGCCGCACATCGCGCAAGGGGCGGGAGCGGACTCCGCTTGCCTCGACGAGTGCAGCGACTTCGACGGCATTGATGGCCCATGCCCCCTGCCAGCTGGCAAGTGACCCATCACCATGGGTCAGTGCGAGCAAAGGCGGCACCATTACAGCCAACATGGCATCTATCGCGCCCGGTGGATCGCGCCGCGTAGCGCGGTAGCAAGCGCTGAGCTGGATGAGCAGCGCGATTGCATCCATTTGTGCAAGTGGGCTGCGGGCCAGCACGCCTCCATCGTCGCCAACAAGTTCGCCTAGCGACTTGATCAGGCCCGCTTCTCCGTAAAGTCGCCGGGGCTTCCCATCAGGCAGCAGCAGGCCGGCTGCAATGATCGCACACCAAGCGGCGGTTTCGGCAAGGCCGTCTTCGGCGCGATGAACGTGACGGTCGAGCCAGCGCGCCTGCTCCGCGACTGATGCAAGGCCGCGGCTGCGCAGGCTGCGGTCAATTCCTGAGAAGATCAGGGGGGCGTAGGTAAACCAGTTGAGCAGCCTGCCTCCGGTGTGGCCGACAGTCCATGCAGCCCCCTTTTTCGGCCTTGAAGGCAGTTTGGAATTGACTTGCAGCCAGGCTGAAAGGATTCGCTCGGCGACCGGTGCGCATTGTTCGCGCCGACCACATGCGTTGAGGTCGGCCAGCCATGAAAAGCTGTGAACGGTTCGCTCGAGCGGCGGGGTCATTCTCGCTGCTCCGTTGAAATCGATCTGCGCGATCGGAGTCTTGGCGCCGTGAACCAGGAAATGGCCCGCCCTTATTGCCGTGCCGGCTACGCGATTGCCGGTCAGTGGGCTTGAGACCGTCGCCAATAACCTGGTCTTGATTTTCCTTCCCATTGGCGAGGTCAACATCGCGGCTGGGATCCCCAGACGGTACGCCAGGCGGATCAGCCGTTCTCCAGATCGTAAATCGGGCGGGGCGAAATCGGCGATTATGAGCGAGCGCCCAGGCTGAATAACTCTGCCATTCTCCTGCGGGGGCTGGGTGAGGCTCTCCTCGCTAATACTCAAGCAGCTTTCCCCAGGGTCCTCGTCCAGCGGGATCGCCGGAGCCTCACTTTCTTCCTGTTCCAGCGAACTGATACCTGTGAACGCGGTATCGACCATGGCTCAGTCCAGCCCCTTCAGGGCCGCGATTCTCGACGCATATTCGTTCTCGCCACCCTTGAAAGTGAAGGAGCCAGCCACAAGTACATCGGCGCCGGCATCGACGCATTGTCTGGCCGTTTCCTGATTGATGCCTCCGTCGACTTCCAGTCTGATGTCGCGTCCGGTTTTTTCGATCATCTTGCGCACAGACTCGATCTTGCGCAGTTGGCTGGAAATGAAACTCTGCCCGCCGAAGCCGGGATTAACGCTCATCACCAGCACAAGGTCGATCTCGTCGATGAGATAGTCCAACATCTTCGCAGGGGTCGCGGGGTTGAGAGAAACGCCAGCCTGCTTGCCCAATCTCTTGATTTCCTGGACCGTTCGGTGTGCATGCGGACCCGCTTCCGGATGGAAGGTCACCAGGTCAGCTCCCGCTGCCGCGAATGCCTCAAGGTAGCAATCGACTGGTGAAATCATCAGGTGGACATCGAAAGGTTTGGCGGAATGGGGCCGCAGCGCGGCCACAACGTCGGGTCCGATCGTGATATTCGGGACAAAGTGCCCGTCCATGACATCGATATGAATCCAGTCAGCCCCAGCTTTGTCGATTGCGCGCACTTCATCGCCTAGCCGGGCGAAGTCGGCCGACAGGATCGACGGGGCGATGAGCGGTGTCACCATATCGGGCTGGAGTTCCTTTCCACGGCGATTAGACACCACATATAGGGGGGACAAGCGGTGCCGGGGCCTTTTCCACACGCAATGCTGATCTTCTTGTCAAATGCGCCGGATTGGCGCGAGGTATAGGCGAAAGGGTGGAGGTGGGAGCAAGCTTCTGGCCTCGTCAAGACAATTCAGTCCCCGTTCACTGCCCGAACCTTATATCTTGATCACGGTCGCAAGAACGCACAGAAGCGCCGCTAAATCTAGGTTGCAAGATTGCCCCCCTATTTGACGAAAACAACAATTCGGAATTCAGATGACCTTTCTTTCAAACAATTTGCCTAAAACAAGTCAAATCGTCGCTCTTATCCTGATGCTGAGCGCATTGGGCTTTGCATCGACTGCGCCGGCGGCGGCGCTGTACAGGCAAAAAGTCACCAATGACATGAGCAAGTGTTACGCTGGCGGGGGCCCAGCGGTCATGATTACCGTTGACGGGGTCAAGTCGTCCACCGGCAAGATGCGTGTCCAAAGTTATCGTGCAACGGCCGAAGAGTGGATGAAAAAGGGGCATTGGATAAACCGCATCGAGGTTCCTGCACGAGCAGGAACGATGACGTTCTGCCTGCCGGTTCCCAAATCTGGATCCTATGGCATCGCAATTCGGCACGATGTGAACAACAACAATAAGACAGACATCTTCGCCGATGGCGGCGCGATGTCGAACAATCCCAGCATCAATATCCTGAATCTCGGCAAGCCGAGCTATAAGAAGACTGCGATTACCGTGGGAAAGAGCGTGAAGTCCATCCGGGTCGGTATGCGCTATATGTGATGCTGGATTTGTGAGCCAGGTCGAGCTTGACGGTCTCTTCCCTGGCTTAGAGCGTACAGTCTACGGCGCGATGAAATGCAGTTCAGGTCCGAGCCGGACGCGATAGTTTCCACCCGGGTATGTCTCGCCATCAAGGATAAAGCTGTCGCCAAATTCCAACATCATCTGCGATGTCGCGCCCCGGTGAATCCCGATTTTGCCTAGAAATGCGGGATCATAGCCAAGCATGAGCGGTGGGAACATGGCAGCGGCCCTGCGCAGCGGTGCGTCGTAAACTATATGGTTGAGCTTGTTTTCCTCGAGAACCTTGGGGAAAGGCCTTAGTCCGAATGGGAAGTGTGTCAGCGTCGAGATGGCGACCAAGTAACGGCTATCGGGCGTTCCATGCGCGTAATGCGGTATCTCTTCCAATGCTTCGCCGGTACGAAGCCGCATGGAGAACGAACTACGCCAGGGGCTGCTTCCAAAACCGACCATGGCCTGCATCACGCCGAACGCCGAGGTGATGCCCACTGCGAGGCTCTCGAACGCGCCAGCCCGATGTGCGGTCTGGCCTGCCTCGATGGCGGCGTTGAATACTCCTGCGCCGAGGAGGAAGCCGACCCGGTCTCGCTGCGGGGTATCAAGCCGCTCGATAATCATGGGCCTGCGAACGACCGCTCGGCCTCGCAATGCCGTGTTCAGCGCGTCGTTCAGCGACCAATTGTGCGGGAGGCCGAGATTATAGGCCAGCGCATTGGTCTTGCCCATCGGCAGCACGATGATTGGAGGCCACTTATCGCGAAAAACGGGGGCAGCGCGCGTGAGTACGTCGCGGATGGTACCGTCACCGCCATCGATGATCAGCAGACCAATCTTTTCGCGTGCAAAACGGGCCAGGGCAACCGCCAGCTCCGGTTTTGTCTGCGGCGCTGCGGAAATAACATTTGGGTCGTTGAGGTAGTCGCATTCCGCACCCTTGTTGCGATGGCTGCGGGCGTTGCGGATGATTCCGACGCGCGGCAGCGACGCAAGTGCGGAGGCCTCGCCGGTTCGATTGACCGGCGGCTCATCAGGTGTTGCAGTCGCTACTTGCCGTTGCAAATCGAGGGTCGTTCGCTCCATCCGGGCGTCTCTAGCGACGAAGAAGGGCCCAACACCAGCCTTTTTGACACTTTTTTGACGCTGGTCACTGCAGATAAGAGTTAATTTGCGATCATCGGCTTCGGATCAGCAGTCCCACGTCTGACAAGATAGGCGAGGATCATGCCGAGCAGGATTGCCGTGCATCCGGAATTCACAAGCACTGCGGCGGCCACTCCATTCGCACCCATGATCGGTTCGAGAAACAGGGCTGCACCAATCATCATGGCAGTGGCTGCCAGTTTCGCCATGAAGGCAAGATGGGCACGGTGCGCGGCCATGATGCTTGGCTCGAATGTGACGGTTGCGAGGTCGACACAGGCGGCCGCAGTCAGCCAAAGCAGAATATAATAGGTGCTCGCAAACTGCACTCCTCCAACCGCCTCAAGCACAAACCCGCCGAGCAGGACGGCGATCAGGAATACAACGATGCTCACTGCGGTGGCGGTCCGGAGCGATTGCCAGATCATCCCTCCCAGTCCGCCAAGCCCCTGCTTGCGAACCGCGCGGACTATCTCGGGAAACGCAGCTCTCGAGACAAGCTGCGCAACCATGGTGAGGGATCGGGCCAATTGAGAGGCCAGACTAAACGCGCCCGCGGCGGCTGTGCCCGTGAGGCCGCCCGCGAGGAACAAGGGGATCTGCTTTGCAGACACATATAAAGACTGGCTGAAATTGGAGGTCCACGCATATCGGGAAATTCCTGGATTGTCGGCAAAGACCTTGCTGACGTTTCGACCGTTTCGAAACAACAGGCCGAAATCGCCGATGCGATGGACAGCGTACCAATGCGCCGCTGCGCTGAGCAGTTCGGCGATGGCCCAAGCGATCAAATAGCCCTGCAGCGAGGGGTGGACGAAGGTGACAACAATCGCGCCGAACAGACGCAACGAAGGTAACGTACTGTCGGCTGCAGCAGCGAGTGAGAAGCGGTCCCGCAGGCGCAAGATTCCAAGCGGCGTGGATCGCATTGCAAGCAGCATGATGATGTTGAATATTAGCGTTGCGCGGGCCAACGTTGGCTTCATGCCGAGCGCTTCGGCGAATAAATGCAAAATGAGGGCGCCTGCGGCAATACCTATGACGACACTGATCGCATCGAGCAGCACCGCGCTGCGGTACAGCCTCGACAGACGTGTTTCGTCATCATTCTCAATGTGATTGACGCCATATTGGATGATGATCTGCCAGGTCTGAAACGCGAGCAGATTGGAGAGGAGCTGCGCTGCGCCCGTGATCAGGGCAAACCTGCCGAAACCCGAAACCCCCAAAGTGCGAGTGATGATTGCCAGGTAGATCAATGAGAATACGGCGGCCAAAATCCGGCTAGCCAGCATCCAGCTGAAATTCTGCATGACCGTCACGACCGCCTGAGGCGCGTTCCGAAATATGCTAGTCAACGTGAAATCACTTGCCCGAATATTATGCCTGCCTTTGGCGAGGCGGAAACTTCAGTCTGGACCACCTGACCCCAATTCACAAGCGGTCCCTGCGCGATAGTCCCGTCGGGCAATGGCTCGCAGTCCAATTACGCTTCAGAGGCCCAACCGTAAGTTTCCCAATTCGAAGGGCGGTCTGGCTGTCCCGTGCCGAAGGAAAACACCGCGAAGGCAGCTGCGCCAAATCGACCTTAGCTGATGCCATCAAACAGCTTGCCGAACTTGCCAGCGAGCCGTGTCACGAGGGCCAGGACGGTGATACCGCCAAACGCATAATATAGGGTCATGTCCTCTGGCAGGACGAAATTGCGACGGCCAAGGTCATTCAGGAAAAGCGCGGTGAGGAGGAAAAAGAACTTCTGGTATTCGCGGTAGATCGCGCGTCTCCACCAGAAGTCGTATTTCGGTTTCACCCAACCTGTCAGCTTCGGCAGGAGAGCTGGGATTTCTTCGGCCCATTTGCGGTGTGCTTCGCCAAATTCCTTGCTCAGGAACTCTTCTTCGTAAAACGAGATGCGTTCGTAGACCAGTACGGAAATCAGGAACACGAGCGCCCCATACACCCAACTACCTGAGAGCATGGCGATGCCGGTAAAATTGACAATACGCCCGACATAGAGTGGGTTGCGGACCACCGAGTAAGGCCCGGTCGTGTTCAATTCGGCGGCTACTGCGCCCTTCTTGGCGTTGCCGGAAGTGCCCAGCGCGGCAAATCCGCTGACGATAACGCGCCACAATGCGCCAACTAGCGCGACACCAAGTGACACTACTTGCCACCAGCAATCCGCCACTGCTTCGCCGAACGGACCGCTGACGCCCGAGCACCAGGCGATGACCGCTCCGATCACGATGACGACCGCAATATTGAGGCCGCGGATGGTAAACAACGCATGGCCGCTGCGGGCCATTTCCTGATGATACATCGTAACCTGCGCAGAAAAACGCTCGCTTAGGCGCGCGCCGTTTGTCTTGTCAACCGAGATGGCTCGGTTTCGGCCGGGCCTATTGCGAGCTGGCAGTAGCCCATAAACTTGCTGAAGACCGTGAAAGGCGAGCGTGCGCTGGCAAGTCAGTTCAGGTCGGGCTATGGCCGCCTTCCCGATTGCCCAGCAACGACCAGATTTGATCAGCGACCCATGAATTCTTCAGAACAGGAAGCACCCGGCGCGGCGACAGGTGCCATAATCGCTGTTGTCGGTTGCGACGGTTCCGGCAAATCGACGCTGACCGCTGACCTCTTCGCGCGGCTGAGTAAAATGCGGAAGACCGAGATCGTCTATCTCGGGCAGAGCTCGGGTAATATCCTCCTCTGGATCCAGGGTTTGCCGCTGATTGGAAATGCGATCGGCCGCTATCTGTTGCGCAGAAGCACACGCGTCCATACCAAGGAAGACAAGGCGACATCCCAGGATTTCACCACTGCGCTAGTCATCTACCTGCTGTCGCGTTGGCGTCGCCACAAGTTTAAGCGCATGGTGGCGCTTGCTCGTCGCGGTGTGATCGTGATCGCCGACCGATATCCGCAGGCAGAGGTTCCGGGTTTCTATTTTGACGGCACGGGCCTTACCGCAACCGAGGACACCAGAGGGATTGTCCGCTGGCTAGCGGCCCGCGAATTCCGTCTGTATCGGAAAATGGCCAGCCACCTTCCGGCCTTGCTGATCAGGCTCAATATCGATGCCGAAACAGCCCACGCTCGCAAGCCCGATCACAAACTGTCGATGTTGCAAAAGAAGGTAAGCGTGATCCCGACTCTCAATTTCAATGGCGCGCAGATTCTCGATCTCGACGGTCGGACCGCATATCCGCAGGTCCTGGAGGCAGCGCTGACGCGAGCCTACTCGGCCATCGGTGCGACGCCGGATTCGGACTTGCCTGCTTCAAGCTGACCCATCGTTGCGATCCTATGGGCTTGATGTTACGCGCTCGCCCTCTGAACGTCTCAGGTTGCTGTTTGTGGGACCTCCCGGAGAATACAGATGCCGTCCGATGGCCAAAAAGCCAGTGCACCGATTGATCGACTGGTTGCAGTCGTTGGCTGCGATGGCACCGGCAAAACGACCTTGACCAAGGATCTGTTGGCCGAATTACGCAAGAGCAGGGCGACAGAACTGCGCTACATGGGCCTAGTTTCGGGTGAGACGGGCGACAAGATCAAGCGACTCCCCATCATCGGTGTCGCTCTTGAGCGCTACCTCGCAGCCAAGGTGCGCCGTGCGCAGGACATGAAGAAGAAGCTGCCGGGTACATTTAGCGCAATCGTGATGTACCTGTTTTCGGTCTGGCGGGTGTTTCACTTGCGCAGGGTTATACTGCGGGCGCGGGAGGGCGTGCTGGTTATTGCCGATCGCTACCCGCAGTCTGAAGTGCCCGGATTTCACTATGATGGTCCGGGCCTCTCCACTGACCGAACCAGCAACCAGCTTGTAAGCAAACTCGCGATACGCGAGCAGAGGCTTTACGAACGGATGGCCGGGCACAGGCCATGCTTGATCATCCGCCTGAATATCGATGCCGAAACTGCCTACGCGCGCAAACCCGATCACCCGCTGTCCGAACTGCGCGACAAGATCGCGAAAATGCCGCTCATTCGCTACAATGGTGCGAGCATCCGGGAAATCGACGCGCGCCAGCCCTATGCACAGGTTCTTGATGAGGCATTGCAGGCTATCGAAGCTGCTACGGCCACTTCGCGCCAGGATTGAGATCACCAACGCCTCTTGATGGAAGGCATGTCCTTCGCGACATGCCTTGACGCATCTTGCAAGTGCTCGACAGGATTGTTGGCGCGGGTATCATGTGGGCTTGCCCAAGGAGCAAGCGCATGCCGTCCCCAACGCTAATTGATGATGCGAAAGCCATCACAGGCGAACTCGTAACCTTGCGTCGGGCCATCCATACCGAGCCCGAGCTCGGCCTTCACACGCCGAAGACTCGAGACAAAGTTCGGATGGCGCTCGCTCATTTACCGCTTGAATGGCGGGAAGGTCCTTCGACCACCGGGTTGGTGGCGACACTAAGGGGACACGGTGGAGATGGTAGATCCGTATTGCTGCGCGGCGACATGGATGCGCTACCCATGCCGGAGGAAACCGGGCTGGATTTCGCATCAGTCGTGCCCGGCGTGATGCATGCCTGCGGCCATGATGCGCATACGGCGATGCTGGCAGGCGCCGCTGAACTGCTTTGCAAGCGGGCGGATTCGCTGAAAGGCGAGGTGCGTTTCATGTTCCAGCCAGGGGAGGAAGGGCATCATGGCGCGCGCTTCATGTTGGAAGACGGGTTGCTCGGTGATGGCGATCACCCTCTGCCCGATGCCGCCTTTGCGCTGCACGTCTTTCCCAATGCGCCCCATGGAATGATCGGAGGCAGGGCAGGACCGCTGCTGGCCGCTGCTGACCAGTTTTGCATCACGGTCAATGGCAAGGGCGGTCATGCCTCGATACCGCATGAAACCATGGACCCGGTTCCTGTTGCCTGTGAGATCGTTACCGCATTGCAGGCGATGGTCACACGCCGGTTCAGCGTATTCGATCCGGTCGTGCTGACCGTCGCCCGGATCGAAAGCGGTACGACTTTCAACGTCATTCCGGACAAGGCCGAGATCGAGGGCACGATGCGGTCACTTAGCACCGCGAATCGTGAACGGTTGAAGGAGCATATTCAGCTTGTCGCGGCGGGCATTTCCGGGGCGCACGGTTTGACAGTCGATATCGAGATTGTCGAAGGTTTTCCGGTCACGGTTTGCAATGAGCGCGCGGTAGATTTCGGCGAGCGCGTCACCCGGGAGATTTTTGGCGAGGAGGCCTTCCTGCGACTTGACGATCCGATCATGGGTGCGGAAGATTTCGCATATGTTCTCGAAAAGGTGCCGGGTGCGATGTTCTTCCTTGGCGTTAGCCATGAGGGCGAAGACTGGACGCAGTGCTGCGGAATACATTCGACGAAGATGATGCTTGACGAATCCGTCATGCCGAACGGTTCGGCGTTGTTGGCCGGGCTCGCTGTGAGTTTTCTTGAACACGGCTTCGATTGAGGTGAGATAATGGACCAGCTCGAACGGCTCGAAGCGATCGAGGAAATCCGCGCTCTCAAGGCACGATACTATCGCCTGATGGACACCAAGCAGTGGGAAGAACTGAAGAGCGTTTTCGCCAGCGACATGAAAGTCGTGACTCCGGAAGGTAAGGTCTACACCGAGGGCGGCGATACCTACGCCGCTGCCTTGCGCAATTCGTTGGAGAACGCCGTCTCCTGTCACCAGAATCTAGGTGGTGAAATTGAGATAGGCGGTCCAGACAATGCCAGTGCGATCTGGGCGATGCAGGATGTCATCGAATGGGAAGAGGCTCATCCCAATATGGGGTGGAAATCGATCCTCGGGCGCGGCCACTATCATGAGACTTACTGCAAGGAGGGCGGCGCGTGGTGCATTGCGACGCTCATGCTCACCCGACTGCGCCTCGATACTGTAATGCCCGAAAGGAGTGCCAATCCATGACCGAGCAGCCCAATCCCGATCGTTTATGCACGACGCGCAGCGACGATCCATACTGGAACGAGAGCGCCTGGTTCTCATTCTCGATCCCCGAGCGGGGCATTCACGGGATGATCTATTATTTCTTCCGGCCCAACATGAACTTGCTGATGGGCGGGCCGATCCTGTGGGACGACAGCGGCTCGCATATCTGGGACTGCCTCTATTACGACTGGCATCATATCCAACCGATCCCCGAGGGGGCTGAGAAGTTCGATTTCACCGCGCTTAACTCGCTCAAGGTCGAAGTCGTAGAACCGCTCAAACAGTATCGCTTCCATTACGATCAGGCCGACTTCGCGCTCGATTTCGACTGGGTGGGTATCGAGGAGCCCCATCATTTCCTCGGCATGGAAATCGAAGCGACCGGAATGACGGCGGATAACCGCATGCATCTCGAACAGATGGGCCGGGCCAAGGGGCGCTTCACCCAGAAGGGAGAGACCTCAGAATTCGACAGCTACGCGTTGCGCGACACCTCCTGGGGTGTGCGGATGATGGATAATGTCAAACGCGGCAGCTATTTCTGGGCGGTCGCCGACGATGACACCGGATTTCATGCCCAGACGATGGGCGAGGGCGACGAGCAGCGCGTGGTCGGCGGCTTTCTCAGGCTTGACGGCAAGACCGCGAGTGTGACCGGCGGCAAGCGCATCGTCACCCGGATGGGCGAGCATACGCCCGACACGTTCACCGTCAGCCTCGAGGACGACGCAGGCCGTACAGCCGAATTCAACTGTCAGTCATCCACCCACCTGATGGTGAATTTCTATCCGCGCGCGCAAGTCGTCTGGTCGTTGCTCAAGGCCGATTTTGGTGGTGGCAAGGAGGGCTGGGGCGATTTGCAGGAATTCCAGCCACTCGAAATGTTCCGCAGCATGGTTCGTGGCAGCTAGGGAGAGAGTGATGGCAGGTCAGATCGTCCTCATCTCGGGCACGTCCGGCTCGGGCAAGACCACCACTTGCGCCACTTTGGCCAAGCGTGCTGATGATTGCTGCCTGCAATTCGGTATGGATCTGACGGTTGGAACGCTGATTCCTGGCCAATACACCCTGTTTGGCGACAAGAAGGAAGAGGGCTACCAGCCGACGAAATATGGTCCGGCATGCATGACCGCGCTATCGGCGATGCACGCGATGATTGCTGCTGCATCGCGCACCGGACAGAACATGGTGGTCGACCATCTGATGTTCGTCGATCCGCCTGTGCTGCAGGACTGCATCTGGCGGATGCAGGATGTGCCGGTGCTGTTCGTCAACTTGCGCCCGAGCTTCGAAATCCTGGAAAAGCGCATTACCGAGCGGAACATAGAACTGCCGGAGCAGATGGTTGAAGCGCTGGGCGGGCCCGACGGGGTGAAGCAGCTCGGCGAACAGCTCGCGGCGGTGAGGCCTTGGTTCTATGAGCACGCCTATGCGAACGAGATCTACGACCTTGAGATCGATTCGAGCGCGCTGAGCCCGGACGAAGTCTGCGAGATGATCGAAGAGAGGATTGCGAAGGGTCCCGGAAAGGCATTCGAGCAGCTGCGCCGTAAATACCCCAAGCCATTCGCCTGAATATCAGCCCGTTCGGGAAGGACCCCCAAGCCCATGACAGACCTCAGCTTTGCCGACCATTTCGGCGCGGACCGTGACGACAATCCCTATTGGAACGAAAGCGTGTGGTTCTCCTTCTCGATCCCCGAGCGGCGAATCCACGGATCGATCCAGTATTATTTCCGTCCCAACATGGGCATGCTTAATGGCGGCCCGAACATGTGGGATGACGAGAACCACTTCCAGTGGAACTGCCTGCACTACCAGTGGTCACACCTGCAGGGGCTGCCTGAAGGTGCAGAGAAGTTCGACATGAAGGCGAACAATTCGCTATCCTGCAAGGTGCTGGAGCCGCTCCAGCGCTACAAGATCGACTACGACAAGGACGGCCTCACCATGGACCTGATATGGGAAGCAATCGGGCCGTGTCACGAACTCCACACCACTGACCCTGGCCAGAAGGCGACCGCGCGCTTCCATATCGAACAGCCTGGCCGGATGAAGGGCATGGTCCGCCGCCACGGCGAAGATTACCCGATCGACTGTTTCTCAATGCGTGACACATCTTACGGCGCGCGCGAGTATGAATCGCTCGCTTGCGGCGGATATTTCTGGGGGATCGCAGCCGATAGCTCGTTTCATGCCTTGTGTATGGGCGAGGCCCGCGAAGCCAATTGCGTCGGTGGCTACATCATGCAGGATGGCGAGATGGCGAGCATCGCCACGGGCAAGCGCGAGGTGCTCGAATATGGCGAGTTTGGCCCGTCGCGCGTTTCCTTCGAGGCGACCGACACGCTCGGCCGGTCGATGCAGGCCATGGGCACTATCGATCCCGGCCTGATCTTCACCGGCTATACCGATCACACGGTGGTCTGGTCGCTTGCCGAATGGGACTGGGACACCGTGACCCATTGGGGCGACAATCAGGAATTCTCGCCAGCCGAGCGCTTCCGGCTGATCGCGCGCGGCGAAGAGCAGTTGGGGACCTAGCCATGACCAATGGCAAGCCCGGTCAGATCATCATCCTCAACGGTACTTCGGGGTCGGGAAAATCGAGCACGGCCGAGCTGTTTGCCCAGAATTCAGATGATTTCTGGTTGCTCTACGGCATCGACCATTTCCTGGCGAATACATATCCAGCCAAGTTCGGGCATCACGGTCCGCGCTCTGCCGACGGCATTTTTGCTCATCCCCTCGATCCCAATGACCCGCAAGGCATGCTACGCTGGAGCTTCGGAGAATATGGCACCAAGGCATTCGGCCTGATGCATGACTGGATCGCTGCTGCGTCGCGGGCGGGTTGCAATATCGTCTTCGACCATCTGCTGATGACTGATCCACCGGTCATCCAGGACCTGGCAAACAAGCTGGAAGGCTTGCCTGCATTGCTGGTAACATTGAAGCCGCCTTTCGAGGTGCTTGAAAGGCGTGTCGCCGAGCGAGCCATGGACAAGAAGATTCCTGTCGAAATCCTCGGTGAAGATGCAGCGAAGATCATTATCGACCGGCTGACGCGGCTGCGCCCGTTCTACTATGACGAGATCTACCGCAACGAGATTTGCGATCTTGAAATTGATAGCGACACCCATTCGCTCGGTGAGGTCGTGGCCCAGATCGAGGAGCGCCTCACCGAGGGGCCGGGAACCGCTTTTGACCGCTTGCGCGCAAAATTCCCGCATCAATGACGGTCAAATATGACTAGCGATAATTGGCGCTTCTGGGTCGATCGCGGTGGGACGTTTACCGATGTCGTGGCCCATTCCCCCGCCGGCATCTGGCATCGCATGAAGCTGCTGTCCGAAAGCCCGGACCACTATGACGACGCGGCGGTAGAGGCGATGCGCCGGATCACCGAAGTGCCGGCCGGATCTTTGCCGTCCTCCGAACTGCGTTTGGGCACTACGGTCGCTACCAACGCTCTGCTTGAGCGCAAGGGTGAACCGACGTTGCTGGCGATCAGCAATGGCTTCAGTGATGCATTGCGGATCGGAACGCAGGAGCGGCCCGACATCTTTGCGCGTCATATCGATTTGGCCGATCCGCTCTATGCCGATGTCGTTGAAGTGGGCGAGCGGATTGGCGCGGATGGCACTGTCCACGTTCCGATCGACGAACGGCAGGCACGAGCAAACCTGCAACGCGCCTACGAAACGGGGCTCCGCTCCATCGCCATCGCGTTGATGCATGGTTACCGATATGCGACGCATGAGCAGGCAATTGCCAGGATTGCCGCTCAGATCGGCTTCACCCAGATTTCGGTGAGCCACCGTGTTGCTCCGCTGATCAGGCTGATCGCGCGGGGTGAGACCAGCGTGGTCGACGCCTACCTCACTCCGGTGCTTCGACATTATGTCACTCAGCTGGAGGAACTGGTCGGCCCTGGCGTGTCTGCGCTTTACATGCAGTCGAACGGCGGGTTGACCGTGGGTGAGGCATTTCACGGCAAGGACGCGATACTATCAGGTCCTGCCGGCGGGATCGTCGGCATGGCGGCCGTCGCGCAAGAGGCTGGTTTCGACCAGGTCGTCGGTTTCGACATGGGCGGAACGTCGACCGATGTTTCCTATTTCGGTGGCGAGTATGAGCGCGTCAGCGAGACGCGCATCGCCGGCATTCGCGTCCGCGCGCCGATGATGCGGATTACCACGGTTGCTGCTGGCGGTGGTTCGATCTGCCATTTCGACGGTGCGCGCTTCCAGGTCGGTCCTCAATCTGCTGGCGCGGTGCCGGGCCCTGCCTGCTACCGGGGCGATGGTCCGCTGACCGTGACCGACTGCAACTTGCTGTTGGGCAAAATTCAGCCGCATCATTTCCCAAGCGTTTTCGGTCCCAGTGGCGACGCGTCGCTGGATCCCGATGCAGCACGCCAACGGATCGACGAACTGCTCGCTGATGTCGAGCGCGCGACCGGCAAGCGTTTCAGTGGCGAAGAGGCCGCAGCTGGTTTTGTCGACATCGCGATCGCCAACATGGCGAATGCTATCAAGGCGGTGTCCTTGCGGCGCGGGCACGATGTCACAAGGGCGACACTGGTCTGCTTCGGAGGGGCCGGCGGGCAGCATGCGAGCGGCGTGGCCGATGCGCTGGGGATCACCCAAATTCTTTGCCACCCCCTGGCAGGTGTTCTCTCGGCTTATGGCATGGGCCTTGCCGACCGCCGAGTGCTGCGCGAGCGCACGCTGGGACTGCCGCTTGCCGATGAGAGCATCGCCGAGATCAACGCTGCTGTGGATCACCTCGTTGAAGAAGCGAAAAGCGAACTCGCCGCGCAGGCCATCGATCTGGCGACCATAAACTGCGAGACGCGAGTCGCGATCCGGCCTTCTGGCAGCGAGAATGCGATCGAAGTCCGCCACGGCGAGGTTGAGGAAATGCACCGGGCTTTTGCCGAGGGCTGGCAGGACCGTTTCGGTTTCGCAGCGGGCGAACAGCTGATTGCCGAGACCTTGCAGGTCGAGGCGGTGTCGCCCGGCGTCCAGATGAGTGGATCCGGTGCGCGCCTGCCCGAACAATCCGCACCACCGGTGGAAGAAGTGACAGTTTTCACCGGCGGTCAGGCTCGATCGGTATCGCTCTATCTGCGCGAAAATCTTGCTGCGGGCTTTGCGGCCAACGGTCCGTTACTGGTGATCGACGAGGTCTCGACGACTGTTGTCGAGCCGGGATGGAAATTGCGTGTAGATGTGATCGGCAATCTCGTGCTGACGCGAGAAGCCCCGCTGGAAGGTTCGGCGCAGCCGGATACCGATCTCGACCCAGTGCGGCTGGAGATCATGAGCGCGCTGTTCATGGCCGTTGCCGAGGAAATGGGGGCGGCTCTGCAATATAGCGCCAGCTCCGTGAACATTCGCGAGAGGCTCGATTTCTCCTGCGCTCTGTTCGATCGCCAAGGCAGGCTTGTCGCCAATGCGCCGCACATGCCGGTCCATCTCGGCTCGATGGGCGAAAGTGTGCGTACAGTCCTGGCCAAACGCGGCGAAGCAATTGATGGGCGCGGTATGGCTCCCGGCGATGCCTATGTGTTGAACGCCCCCTATGACGGCGGCACGCATCTGCCTGACATTACCGTCGTTATGCCGGTGTTTGCCGAGGAATCCGACGATGCCCCAGCCTGGTTTGTTGCGGCGCGCGGCCACCATGCTGATGTGGGCGGGATCAGCCCAGGTTCGATGCCGCCCGCCAGCCGGACGATCGATGAAGAAGGCGTGCTGATCGACAATGAACTGCTAGTTGATCGCGGGCATCTGCGAGAAGCGGAGATGCGAGCCATTCTGGTGAGCGGCTCTTGGCCGGCGCGCAATCCCGATCAGAACCTTGCCGATCTCAAGGCCCAGCTTGCTGCCTGCGCACGGGGCGCGGCTGAGCTTCGCAGGATCGCCGCCGAGCAAGGTCGGGAGGTGGTCGATGCATACATGTCTCACGCCCAGGTTCATGCCGAAAATGCAGTTCGCACGTTGATCGATAGGCTTTCCGATGGCACGTTCCGCTGCCCGATGGACAATGGTGCGGAGATCGTCGTTGCGGTCTCGATCGACCGGGAGGCGCGCAGCGCCACCGTGGATTTTACCGGTACCAGCGCGCAGTTGGCTGACAATTTCAACGCACCGCTGCCGGTGGTGCGCGCCGCCGT
>JAQWKP010000266.1 GCA_029247785.1 Novosphingobium sp. | reverse complement strand
AGCCGAACTTTCCCGGCCTTGCCGAAGTCTTCCCGCTTTATGACGAGCTGGTCGACGCATATCGCGGCGCGGACGGCAAGCTCGCCTTTCCCGAAGGCATCACGGGCAAGGGCCTTCTCCAGCAGGCGGTGCGCGATTATCTCACCTCCAAGGGCCTCGACGTCTGCCATCTGACCGACCGGCAGTTGAGCGACTACCAGTTCTGGTCGGTCTTTCCCAATGTCTACATCCAGCTGCGCGCGGGCGAATCGACGGTGATCATCGCCCGGCCCCACCCCGATGGCGACCCCAATCGCTGTGTTTGGCGCGTATGCCACTACATCTGGTTCCCACCTGAAACGCGCGAGGACATGCGCGTCGAGATGACCGACATCGCCGAGGGTGAGCATGTCCCCTATTTCCTCGCGCTGGAGCAGGACTTCAGCCAGATGGAGGACCAGCAGCTCGGCCTGCGCAACACTGCGCTCGATCACATGACGCTGACCCGGCAGGAGCCCAAGGTCGCCCAATTCCACACCGTACTGGACGAATGGTACGAAGCAGCGGAATGACGGAAATTCACCGGAGAGAGCAAGTATGACCGAAAACACCGCTGCAGGCGAACCGCGCATTGCACCGCTGACGGCCGAGGAAATGAGCGACGAGGGCAAGGCGCTGATTGCCCAGCTGCGCGCCAATTACGGCCTGTCAGACGATTATCTACCCGATTCGACCGCAACGATGCTGCGCCATCCCGCGATGTACGGTCCCTATATCGACTATGTAGGCGACCGCATGAAGGCTTCAGTCGTGGCCAAACGTGATCTCGAACTGGCCATCCTCAGAACCGGGCGGCTGTGCGATTCAGGCTATGTTTGGGGCGAACATGTTCCGTTCGGTAAGCAAGCGGGAGTGACCGACGAGGAAATGGAATGGCTGGTAGAAGGCTCGGCTGCTGCCGGTTGGAACACCCGCGACCGCGCACTCATTCGGCTGTGCGAGGAACTGCACGTTACCAGTCACGTCAGCGACGAGACATGGGGCACTATCGCCGAGCATTTCAGCGACCAGCAGATTATCGAGATCATTTCGATTATCGGCAGCTATCACGAGGTTGCCTACCTCTACAACGCGATCAGGGTGCGCCGGATTCCGGGAAATCCCGGGCTTTCGGCGCGCTGACAGAGCCAGATTGGGAGAACAAGACGTGGAAATCGTAGACAGCCAGATTCACCTCGGCCCCGGCGGGATCGACGAGATGGTCAAGGCGCTCGATGCGCTCGGCATCGCTTCGGTGATGGTTGACGAATACTGGATGGGCACGCCCGGTCATCCTTTCCACCTGGTCGGCCCAAGCGCCGACGTGCAGCGAACCGTCTCGCCAACGGTCGAACTGGCATGCTGGCAGCATCCGGGCCGCTTCTCCTATCTGGTGCGGGCCGAGCCCGACGATCCAGAAGTCGACGCAGTTGTCAGGCTGGCCGCCGACAACCCCAATGTGCGCGCCCTGCGCGTCTCGCCGGGCATGTCACGCGCCGAAATGAAGAAGTTTTCCGAAGGCGGCTATGACAAAATCTTCGAGCTTGCGGTAAAATACAACTTGCCGGTGTTCGCGCAGGTCGCGGGCCATGCTCATCTGCTCGAACGAGTGGTTACGAAATTTCCCGATGTGCGGATCATCATCTGCCACTGCGGCATGCCGCCCGGTGCCAGTCTTTTTCCGATCTTCGCGCAGATGGAGGGCCTGCCAGACAGCATGGACTATTGGGGCAAGCTTGCCGCGACCCCGCTGGAGGAAAGCTTCGACGCTGTGTTGCGCACCGCCGACATGCCGCAGATTGCCCTGAAATGGGGCCATGCCCCGGTGATGTTCGACGCCGCGGGCTATCCCAACCTCGGCGCGCGGCCATTCCTGCGCAAGGCGCTTGACGCCTTCGGGGCCGAGCGCGTGATGTGGGCCAGCGACATCTCTGCCAACCAGACCGGCGAGAGCTGGGCCGAGTTGATCTTCTCAATCATCGAGAACCCGGACATGAGCACCGAGGAAAAGGAATGGGTGATGGGCAAAGCAGCCCGCACATGGCTCGACTGGCCTGCAGAGGCCAGCGCGGGCTGACGTAAGGCATTGCTGCCAAGCCCGATCCTGCTTTGACTGCCTCTCAGGGCAGCCATATAGTCCCCGTCTGCCGGATGCGGACCGCATCCCGGAAGCAGGAGAGACCAGCCATGCCGATCGAGGTTTCACCTCTGCGCGACGACCTGTCATTCGGGGCTAAGATCAACGGGGTCTCGCATGATGTGCTGCGCGATGAAGCGGTGCGCGAGCGGATCAGGCAGGTGTTCGACGATCGCGGTGTGATCGTCTTCGAGAAGGTCGAGCCCACCGACGCCATGCAGATGGCGCTCAGCTCTGTATTCGGGTCGCTGAAACAGCACCCGGTAGAAGGTGCGGATTTCGACGAATCCGATGATGGCACAGGCGCGCTGGTGAACACGCTGGATCCGAAGGACTGCGACATCGTCGAGATCGACGGCAAGCTTTATTCAAATTGGCTGCCCTGGCATTTCGACCATTGCTATACTGACGAGCTGAACCGTGGCGGGGTGCTGCGCAGCATCGAGATCGCGCCCAATGGCGGCCTCACCGGCTTCATGGATGGCATTGTGCTCTACGACCAGCTGCCGCGCGAGCTGCGCGAGGAAATCGAAAGCTGTTCGATTTTCTATTCGATGGACATGCAATTCGATCATATCACCTATGGCAGGCCGGACAATTTCCAACTGGTCCAGCTTGACTGGCATTGGATCGACATTTTCAAGCAATCCAGGACTTACCCGCGCGCGATCCATCCAGCGGTGTGGACACGCAAGACCGGCGAAAAGGTGCTGCACATCTCGCCATGGATGGCCGAAGGCATCGAGGGCCGGGAGAATGACGATGGCGACGCGCTGCTCGAGGCGGTTTCCCAGGAAATCAACCGGATCGGCAACGCCCAGGCCTATTTCCACAAGTGGGAAGCCAGTGACATGGCTATCTGGGACAACTGGCGGTTCCTCCACCGCGTCACGGGTTGTCACCCGCCGCACCGCCGTGCCGCCAGCCGCACCACCATCCAGGGCGACTATGGCCTTGGCCGTTTCGAACAGGGCGGGCGCAGCCGCGACCTCGTGCTCGAACGCGCTGCCCAGGCCAGTAGTAAGGCAGGGGAATCACTCTCATGACCAGCAAGGCACAGGACATGCGCGAAGTCCGGCTCGGCCTGTTCCGCAAGGTGCTGGAACATTGCAAGGCAGGCAGCACCGATCTCGCTCCCGACGTGATGCGCATTCCCGCCGCAAGCTATTTCGATCCCGACCAGCATGAGCGCGAACGCCAGCGGCTGTTCCGCGAAACGCCGCTGCTGGTCTGCCTGTCCTGCGACCTTCCAGAGCCGGGCAGCTTCCGCCTGTTCGAGGATACCGGTGTGCCGATCGTGATCACGCGCAGCAAGGACCGCGAAGTGCGCGCATTCCTCAATGTCTGCGCCCATCGCGGCGGACGGGTCGTGCGCGAGGAAAGCGGCGAGGCCAGTCGCTTCACCTGCCGCTATCATGGCTGGACCTATGACAATACCGGCAAGGTAGTCGGCGTGCCTTCCCAGGAATTCTTCTGTGACAAGCTTGAGGATCGCCGGCTGAACGAATGCCCTGCCGAGGAACGCCACGGTCTGATTTTCGTCCTCGCCCAGCCCGGCGGAACGATGGACCTTGATACCCATCTGGGCGATTTCGGCAAAGAGATGGAGAGGCTCGATTTCGGCCAGTCCGAGCCGGTGATGGAACAAAAATTCCAGTCCAGCTCGAACTGGAAATTCGCCATGGACACCTATTTGGAGAGCTATCACCTGCCCTCGCTCCACGGCAGCACCTTTGCCGATGTCTTCGAATCAAACCTGTTTCTGCTCGACATGTTCGGGCCGCATTATCGCTTCACCTTCCCGCATAAGGGGCTGGAGAAATGGATCGGGCAGCCCGAGGAAGATTGGCCAATCGACGCCCTTCCGCTGACCTATTTCCTGTTCCCCAATACGATCATCGCGGTCGGCTCGGTCAGCGCCAATGGCTCCAGCTTCACAACCCATCGACTGTTCCCAACAGGGGTCGGCGAAATGTATGCCAATGTCCGAATGTATGCGCTGACTGGCGTGAAGTCTCCCGAACATCGTTCTGAAATGGAAGGTAACTTTGAGAAGATCAAAGGTGCAGCCCAGAACGAGGATTATGTCGTGACCGGCGAAAGCTGGGGCTCGCTCAGCGAATTGCCGGAAGGCGCCGAGTTCGTGCTTGGCCGCCACGAGATCGGCGTCCAGACCTTTCACAGCAATATCGCGGGCGCACTGGAGCGGGAGGTGAGCCTTGACCCGACATAGCGACACCGTCGACGCCGACCCGCCGCTGCGCCTGCTTCGCCGGGAACTGGCTGCACCGCTCGTGAACAACGTCGCCATGGGCGAGACAGCGCTGGCGCCCGAGGTTCTCCATGAAGATGTCAGCTTCTACCGGGACCCGGCCCGTTTCGCATCTGAGCTACAGGCATTCTACCGCGATATGCCGTTGGTCGCCTGCCTGTCTTCGCAATTGTCCGAACCCGGCGCCTTCCGGACTTTCGACGACGCCGGCGTACCGATGCTGCTGACGCGGGGCAAGGACGGCCAAGTCCGCGCCTTCCTCAACATCTGCCTGCACCGCGGATCGCGCGTTGTGCGCGAGGAATGCGGCAATGCCAGCCGCTTCACCTGCCGGTTCCACGGCTGGACCTATGACAATAGCGGCAAGGCCATCGGCATTCCAGGCGAAGAACGTTTCAACGACGAGATCGGCGCGAACAAGCAACTCGTTGAATGCCCCGCCGAGGAGCGCCACGGGCTGGTGTTCGTCCGGACGGTGCCCGGTTCGGAGATGGACCTTGACGCTCACCTCGCCGGTATCGGGCAGGACCTGGCGGCCATCGGCCTGGAAGAGGCTCAGATCGTCCATAACGATGTGCTCGATGTCGACGCGAACTGGAAATACGGGCTCGACACTTTCTTCGAGACTTACCACCTCAACTCGCTGCATTTCGAGACGTTCAAGGGGTTGTTCTCGCCGATCTGCGTATTCGACACTTTCGGGCCGCACCACCGCTATACTTTTGCACCGCTGGGCATCGAAGACTGGCCGGGCATGGCGCCAAGCGAATGGGCGCTTGACACGATCCCACTGCAATATTTCCTGTTCCCCAACACCATCCTCTCGGTCGGTTCGACCAGCCGGACGGGGCTGACGGTGAATATCCACCAGATATTCCCGCGATCCTCGGACCACTTCACGTCCAGGCTGTCGTTTTGCGCGATAGGCGGCATCCATTCCGACGAGCACCGTGCCGAAGTCGAACGCTCGTATCAGACCGCGCGGGCAGCTCTGGTCAACGAAGACTATTCGGTCGCTGCCGAAACCCACTCTGGCCTTGTCGCGCTGCCGCCCGGGACCACCTTGCCGGTTGGAAAACAGGAAGTGGGCGTGTGGAACTTCCACCGAAATGTTACCAGCCGACTTGAGCCCGCCGGATGACCGCGCTTGCCGGCTTGCCGGAGAACGTCCTTGAATTGATGCGCTCTGGCTCGATCGCCAATTACACGACTGTGAGTGCAGCGGGCATGCCGATCGATACGCCAGTGCTCTATTTCCCTGAAGACGACCTTTCGAGCTTCAACCTCACTACTGGCCTGTCCTATCCCGCCAAGGCTGAGCGTGCACGACGCAATCCCAAGGTTGGGCTGCTGCTGATGGGACGGTCAGACGAGCCGGTGATTTCAATCGCCGGTGTGGCAGCAGTGCGTGACGCAGATTTGCAGGCCAACGTCATCCGCTACGTCGCCGAGGCCTGTTACACCTTGCCGCATGATCCGGACTGGGCGCTGGCGCGCCAAGCGGTGTGGTACTGGACGCGCATGCTGGTCACAATTGCCCCGGCGCGGATCGACTGGTGGGACAATGCCGCCAGCATGGACCGGATTCCGCATCGCTGGGACGCAAGCGAAGGCACCGTCTTTCCCGGGTCTGACCCTGCGCCGCCGGGCAAGACCAGCCGCCCTCCTAAATGGCTGGAGAAGGACTGGCGCGAACTCGCCGATCAGGCCCTGGAACGCGGTGCACCCGGGCATCTCTCGGTGATCGACGAGGGAGGCTTCCCTCGACCGATCTGCCTCAATTCCATCGAGCTGTCCGAAACCGGCTTCGCGCTCTCCTTGCCGCGCGGCCTTCCCTGGCCCATCACGAGATCGGCCTGCCTGACCTTCGGCGGGATCGAGACTTTTCTCGGTGAAGTCAGCGGCGAGAGCGGGAGCGCGACGATGATTGTGGAGCGCAGCCTGCCGATCTTCCCGATGACACGAGACATGACGCAATTGTGGGAACCCACTCCTGAAACCCGCAGCCAACTGATGCGCAGGCTCGAAGAGGAATTGCAAAGGCGCAGCCAGCCACTACCATCGATCCCGATCGACCGGCCACAACCCACCGAGGGCTATCGCCGGCGCATGGAACGGATGAAAGCCGCAGGCGCGGCTGGCTGACGCATATTCAGGAGAGTAGCTAGATGTCGGAATTGAGATTTGACGGGCGCGTTGCTGTGATCACCGGCGGCGGCAGGGGCCTGGGACGCGCCTATGCGCTGCTTCTCGCATCGCGCGGTGCCAAGATCGTGGTCAACGATCCCGGCGTTACTCGCCATGGTGACAATACCACTGAGATCCCCGCCGA
>JAQWKP010000253.1 GCA_029247785.1 Novosphingobium sp. | reverse complement strand
TGATCAGGTTTGCCGGGGTAATCTCCTCGAACAGCATGCCGAAGGGATTGATCAGGAAGGTATCCTCTCCCGGCACCCTCGCGGAAATATGCGTCGCGACAAGGTCGTCCCAGCCATAATGGGCGGCAAGGCGGTAACAGGCGGCAAGGTCTTCGCGTACTTGCTCCTCGCTGCCGGTGTCTTCCTGTATGACTGCGTGGGTCGCCATGATTTGTTCCTCAGCCCAGAAGGGCGACTTGCACATCGCGCAAGCCAGTGAATGTGTTGCGACCGTGGGCAACACGATAATTGTCGATCAGGAGAATGTCGCCGCCGCTCCAGGGGAATTCGACGGCAATGCGATCACCCGTGTCGGCGAGTGCCTGGGCCTGCCCTGAGGTGAGCGGCGTGCCGTCCCCCAGCGTAGCGGCAAATGGAAAGCGCCCGGTCGCGCCGTATTGGCGCTCGTACATATCGTATTTCTCGGTGTTGTGCGGACCGAGATTCAAGGTCTGGAGCTGGTTGAACCACAAGCGTTCGCCAGTGCGCGGGTGCTCGATCAGGCCGGGGCCCAGATAGGTCACGCAAAGGCTGCCATCGTCGAGCCATTCCGCGCCCAGACCCACGGCCTTGGCCTCCTTGACTGCCTCGTCCTGATCCTCAGTGAGAAACGCATCCTGCCAGCTCTTGTGGATCGGATCGAGCAGCGGGTTGCCAGTCGAGATGTTCTTGTCCCTGAGGTTGCGTGTGTAAAGCACGCCGAGCCTTTCAACCTGCCCGACGAACTTCTGGTCAAGCGCGGCGGTGAGACGTCGCATATCGCCCAGCATCGTTTCGCCGCCATTTATGCAGGGCATGCGGCAGAAGAAAATGAGCCGTTGCGGATATATCGGGAGGTAGGCCATTTCCTGATGGAGCGCTATCTGGACCCGCGCCGGCGTCGAGGTCGCTTCGAAGACGTTTTCGCCCAATTGTCCGCGCGGTGTCGCACCGCCTGAATAGCCGGATGCCATGCTGTCGTAATTGGCGACCAGTCCGTCAAATTCTTCGGTATTGCGCATTGCAAAGCCGCGAAACACAAGCGCGCCAACCTCGCTCAGCAATTGGTCGATCGCGGGTGCATGATCCCAGTACCAATCGCGGAAATAGGCATAGTCATATGTCAGTCGGGGATTTGCAGGCTGAATGAACAGCGGCAGGCCATCGCCGCGCTCGAAAGGTGTCAGCTCCGCGTCCTGGAGGCTGACTGTTTGATTTGGGATCGCCTGGGTCGCCACGCATATCTCCGTGGATTGGGTGGTCTGTTCCCAGGATCAATAACACCCCACATCGTATAATTCGACCATAGAGTTTGCGTGCACCAAAGGCCGCGTTTTGCTGCCACCGGCGGTTGCGCGTAGACACTTGGCGAATCCCCTGATCCTGCCTTGCTGCGCAAACTACGGCAACGGGCCCAAGAAATCTGGAATTGCACATGACCGAGAACGAGATTCCTCGAATTCCGCTGATCGAGCCCGACGAAATGACAGATGCAGCTCGCGACTTCTTCGCATTTGTCGACGGGCCCGGCGGCCGCGCCAGCGGATCGAAACTCAATGTCATCCGAACGCTCGCCCATAATCCTGAACTTGGGCAGCATTACTTCCAATTCGGTGTCTATGTTCTCCGATTTTCCACACTCAACGCGCGACTTCGTGAGCTCGTGACATTGCGCACTGCGACACTCTACGATTCCGACTACGAATGGACAAAGCACGTCGGAGCAGCGCGGCAAGCGGGAATTTCCGATGAGGAGATCGACGCGGTGAGGGCGGAACCGCAATGGCCTCACTGGTCTGCGCTTGAAAAGGCACTGCTTACTGCCACGGACCAGATGATCGGGCAAAACCGCATTGATGACGGCGTCTGGCAGGTCCTCGCCGGGGAGCTCGATCACAAGCAACAGCTCGATTTCGTGTTCACCGTGAGCAGCTACGCGATGCTGGCCATGTCGCTTGGCGCGCTCAATATCCAGCTCGAGCCGGAATGACGGCAGGCCGAACGCGATCTGTCACTCAAGGCCTCGGTGCTGGCCATTCGGCCTTCATGGATGGAACCGATCCTTGCGTCAGTTCATCGTGCGGCCGCCGCTCACGATGATGTTCTGGCCGACGATGCCGCGAGCATCTTCTGTTGCAAGAAAGCGGATCACCGCGGCCATGTCCTCTGGCTCACACATCTTGCCGCGAGGGACCTGGGCCATCGCCGCGTCGACTATTTCCTTGGGTACACCTTCGATGACGGCACGGGTGCGCGTGACCCCCGGGCTGATCGCATTGACGTTGATGCCGAAAGGCGCAAGCTCACGCGCTAGTCCGCGGGTGAACCCGAGGACACCGCCTTTCGCAGCGGCATAGTCCACAAGCTTGGGATCGCCGAACACGGCAGATTCGGAAGCGACATTGACGATCTTTCCCTCACCGCGCTCCTGCATGCCTGTCGCCGCCGCGCGCGACCAATTCAACGTTGGCCTGAGATTTGTGTTGATGAGCCAATCCCAAAGCTCGGGATCGGATGCCATGAAGTCAGTCTGCTTCTCACGCGCGCTCTGGCCACAATTGTTGACCAGGACGTCAATCTTGCCGTGCTCGCGCTCGATCGCTTCCGCCGCTTGCTTGACGGCACCATAGTCGGAGCAATCCAGCGTCACGGTCTGGGTATCGTGCCCCTTCGCCTGCAAGCGTTCGCGCAGAAGATCGAGCCATTCGGCGTTTTTGTCGACGGAGATTACCCGCGCACCCTCACCTGCAAAACGATCGCAGATGGCGCTGCCGATTCCACCTGCCGCGCCGGTCACCACTACAATTTTCTCATCAAATTCTGCCATGGATTCTCTCCTCGACATGCTCCGTTTTATGGTGACCATCAGGTCAGTGGGAGCGGTTTCAAATGGCCTTGCGTGTCCCCTGCCCATCCTTCCTGGACCGGAACGGAAAACTGGATGCTTGCGCGCATATCGGTGATTCTCCAGCCATCGGGCGTTCGCAGGTAGCGGTCGTCGAATCTGACTGCCGCGATCAGGCTCTTGCCGTCCTGGGCATAACGCGCGTCGAGATAGGCGATGCCGCTCGCCTCGTCGCCATCGATTGTAACCATGTGATTGCTGACGAACTGCTTGATCAAGGTCACGGCTTTGCTCAGCTGGCTGAACAGCTCGACAATTTCACCCTTGCCCTTTGCGCTGCCGACACCGCCATATTCGACATAGGCATCCTCGGTGAAGATCGGCGCGGCTTCAGCAAACCGACCGTCATTGACGCAGTGATGATATTCCATCCTGAGGCCGCGGATTTCTTCCAGGTCCTCCAGCCGCCGTATCCTCTCTTCAAGTTCGTTGCCCCCACTTCCCACGATCGCACTCCTTTCAAGACCAGTCGCATACCCAAATTCTCGCGAGTGATCTACGGCCTATCCCATCGCTGAAAGCATACGCACATAGAGGTTGTTCCACCGACCCGGAATCGGTGCCAGCCCGGCAAAGAAAATCATTCGCTCGAAGGTTTTCGATTGACTGTCATGCTTCGGGATTGTGCTATTGTGTCCGCAACGCAGCCCGAGAGCCGAGGAGAGGCGCCGTGAAGCAGGACAAGCTCGAACCTGTTACCAACCCTGAGTGGGGCCAGACGCCCTACCAGCAGGTTGATGTCGCCCGCTATGTTTCTCCTGAACATGTCCGGCTGGAATGCGAGCACCTGTGGCCGCACGCCTGGCAAATGGCTTGCCGCGCTGAGGAAATTCCGGAGCCGGGCGACTATTTCGAATTCGAAATCGGCGATCAATCACTGCTGATAACCAGAACGCCCGCAGGCGCGATCAAGGCCTTTTTCAACGCCTGCCTGCACCGTGGCACGCAATTGGCCAAGGGCTGTGGCAACAAGGTCAACTTCACTTGTCCGTTCCATGGCTGGAGCTGGTCGCTCGATGGCGAAAACCGGCATGTCCTCGACATCGCCGACTTTCCCGGTCTGGACGAAGAAGACCTTCGGCTGCCGCAAGCGCAAGTCGGCCTGTGGGGCGGTTTCGTCTTCGTCAAGCTCACAGAAGGCGGCCCGTCCCTGGAGGAATACCTTCCGCCGGTGCCCGAACATCTGGCTCCCTACAATATCGATGAATTTCGCATCCGCTTTTGGCGGTCGACCGTAATCAAGTGCAACTGGAAGGCTGCGCTGGAGGCCTTCGAGGAAACCTACCACACGTTGGGTACCCATCCCCAGATAATGAAAGGGATGGACGATATCGGTGTGGTCTACGAGAATCTTGGCATCCATTCACGCATGATCGTGACCAACGCGGTACCTAGCGCCCGCTATCGCGGAAATGTCGAGGAGCAGGAGGTGCTCGCGGTTTCGATCGCCGGGCTGCTGGACTTCGGGCTGGCCGATGAGGCGGAACGCGCTGCGCTGGAGGAAATGGCGAAAACGCCGCTGGCCGAGGGCCAGACGACGCGCGATGTATTCCGCGCCATGTCCTACGACCGCCTGTCGCCGTTCATGCCGAAGCTGCCGGTGGACCAGTTCCTGAAGGTCTACCACTACACGATTTTCCCGAACCTCGCCTTCAACCTGATGCCCGGCACGCTGCTGGGACTGTTTGCTCGGCCGAACGGCGCGGATCCCGACAGCTGTATATTCGACGCCATCTGCCTGCAGCATCCCGCCGGTCAGGACATGCCTCGGGTCGAGCGGGAATTCATAACCGATCCCGATTTCGACTGGGGCGTGGTGATGGCCCAGGACGTTTCCAATCTGGAACGCATTCAAAAGGGCATGCACGCCCGATCGATGAAGACGACGAGGCTGGCGAGCTATCAGGAAAAGCGCATCGCCAATCGCGCACAAGTCATTGATGAATATTACCGCCGCGGCGGTGAAAGTTCTTGAAGCCCACTTGAGCAATTTCAGGCCATCGATCGGCAAAGGAGCCTCACGCCATGCGCTCGACAATCCATCACATGGGTATCACGGTCAAAGATCTCGACGAATCGATTGCGTTCTACTCCGCCGCATTTGGCCTTGAAATCGTCGATCGCGCGCTGTTTTCAGGCGAGGAGCTGGCATATGTCGTGCAGGTGCCCGGCGCCGAGCTCGAATATGCATTCATGGCTGGCCAGAACGCCGTGCTGGAGTTGATCGAGTACAAGGCCCCCAAGGGCAAGCCATACACATTGCGCAACAACGATGTGGGTGCAGCGCATTGCTGTTTCGTCGTCGACGATCTCGAGGAGACCTATGAGAAGCTGCTGGCGATGGGAGTCGAGTTCAATGCGCCACCGCAAACGGCTCCGGACATCGCGCCTTTCAACGAGCTGAAATACACCTATTTCCGCGACCTTAACGGGATCACCATAGAGCTGTTCCAGCCGAGTGATGGCCCTCTCAGCCTTCCGCAACTGCTCGCCGCTGCTCGCGCGGCTGGGGCTCGCGAACCCACATCATGAGCCGCACCTTGTTCACCGGGGGGCGGGTTCTGACCTGCTCTGCCGCCGGCAAAGCAGCTTTCGACGGGGATATACTGGTCGAGGATTCGCGCATCGTTGAACTCCGACCTGGCCGCATTTCGGTATCGCAGGACTGCCGGAAATTCGAGCTTGGCGGTGCAACGATCATGCCTGGCCTGGGCGATGCCCATGTCCATTTCGGCCAGCCGCTCGATTTCGAATTCGACTATATGGGGCTCGTCCAGATGACAGCCGAGGACGCGGCCCTTTCCACCGCAGCAGTCGCCGCCCGCTACATTGAAAACGGCATTACGACATGCGTCAGCGGAGGCATTGCGCAGGCGCGAGGCGATGTTGCGCTCGCGGAGAATATCGACCGCGGTTGGATTGCCGGCCCGCGAATTGTGCCTGGCGGAGAAATGATAACCGATCCCGAAGGCATACCGGCGCGGCTCAATCCTACCACTGCGGCCGAGATGAAAGATATTGTCGCGGAGCAGTGCGAGCTTGGCGTCAAAGTGATAAAGCTGTTCATCTCCGGCGAGAATGTCATGCCGCCGGGTGCAGCAGCGATTCCGATCGAACACACTTTCATGAACGACGCCCTGGTTGAAGCCGCGGTCAATGAGGCGGATCGCCACGGCGCTTTCGTCAACGTCCATGCGCGAGGCGCGGGTTCGGTCAAACTTGCGGCTCGCTGCGGCGTCAGGCTCATCAGCCATGCAAGCTGCGTCGACGATGAAGCGCTATCCCTTCTCGAAGGCCGGAACGATGTCTGGGTCTGCCCCGGCCTCGAATATCTCTGGGCCCTGTTGCACAAGGCGCCGGAGCCCTATTCGACGCTCGCCAAGGAAGGCCATTTCGCCGAGGAATACGAAGCCGCTGTCATCAGCGTGAAACGCATGGCCGAAGCAGGCGTGCCCGTCCTGCCGGGGGGCGATTACGGCCATGTCTGGATTCCTCATGGCGCGGCCGCGCTTGATCTCGCGCATTTCGTCGAGCGTGCGGGTATGAGCCCGGCCGAAGCCGTGTTCATGGGCACGCACCACTTCGGCGGGCTGACTGGCCTCAAGGTCGGGCAACTGGCCCCGGGCTATTTCGCCGACATGCTGGTTGTGGATGGTAACCCGGCGGACGATATCACGCTGTTGCAGGACCGGAGCCGGCGACGTGCAGTCCTCAAAGGCGGCGAAGTGGTTTGGCGTAACAGCGATGATCTGGAAGATTTGTGAAGTCGCTCAGACATCCGGCGTAAACATCGGGAGCATCACCGGTCCGCGCTGCTCGTAAGCGACCTTGACCGGCAATCCGATCTCCACGCGATCGGGCTCGCAATCGACAATATTGCTCATCATGCGAACACCTTCCTCCAGTTCGACCAGCGCGATCACATAGGGAATCCTGTCCTCGAACGATTCGTATGGAGCTTGATGGACGACAGTGAAGGTCTCCACTTTGCCTCGGCCGCTCGCGAGTTTGTAATCGAGATCCTGCGACCAGCAATCAGGGCACCAGGCATGGGCGAAGCGGAACAGCGATTCGCAGCGCTTGCAGTGCCGGATGCGCAACTCACCAGAAGCGGTCCCTTCGAAATAGAGGCGGTTTACATCATCGATGTCGGGGACCGGGAGGCTCATGGCTCGTCTCCAAGGATCATCGTCGTGTGGTAGAACATGATGCCGCCGTACGCATGGATCAGGACGTTCCCGGCGTTCTCGACCTGGGTGGGCCCAGCCGTGCCCAGTGCCTGCTTCGCGCCTTGCACAAGTAGCGACATACCGGAAGATTCGCCGGTATGCCCGAAAGACATCAACCCCCCATAGGTATTGACCGGAAGCGATCCGCCGGGATCGATGGCGCCGCTGTTCACGAAGCCAGCCGCTTTGCCGGGCTCACAAAAGCCGAGATTTTCAAGCAGCAGCAACGGCGTGCTGGAAAACGCATCGTAGAGCTGCGCTACGTCGATGTCCGCAGGCGTCAGGCCGGCCTCGGCGAAGGCCTTGCGCCCGGAAATGACCGCACCTGTCTCGATCAGGCTGCCCGGATCGCTGACGGTGCCGCGCGGATGATATTCGCCATAACCCTTCACAAAAGCGGGCCGCGCAGCCCATTCGCGTCCAAGATCGGCCCTGGTGACCAGCACGACGCCTCCGCCGTCCGAAGGAAGCGAACAATCGAGGTAGTGAAACGGGGTGACCACCATTCGCGATTCCAGCACATCCTCGATCGTCAGCGGGCCGGCTTCATGCTGGCGCGCCTCCGGGTTGAGCAACGCCCATTTGCGCGCCGATACCGCCACGCGGGCGAGATCTTCCGCTGTAACATTCTTCTCGTGCATGAACCTGGTGGCGACCAGCCCATAAAGCGCCGCGATCCAAGGGCCATAGGGGCCTTCCAGATTATAGTCGCAAATAGCCCTTACCATCGCGTCTGCGGCGCCCAGGCCTGGGCGCATCATCTTGCCAGCGCTGACACAGATAACCGCATTGGCCCGACCTTCGTGGATAGCCATGGCCGCACGGTTGACCATGGCCTGGTGCGAGCCACCGCCCAGATTCATGGTTTCGGCGATCGAGGCGTTGATCCCGAGCTCCGAGATCAACCGGCCATGGATGTATGTGTCATGCCCGGTGATGTCCCCGCCAGTCGTCGTGATCACCCCGTCTATATCGGCGGGGCTGATTTGCCATTCAGCCAAGGCGCCGCCCAGGATCATCCGGAACAGATCGATGGAGCTGTGCTCACGGTACCGGCGGGGCGGAATCTCGTAGGCCCCGGCAATCGTCACATGATTACTCAAGCTCCTGCTCCCCGTCTGGATCTCGTCCGTGCATGTTCTGCCATCGTCCTGATCGCGCGATCAAGCCGTAAGCCGCACGCTCGCAAGATGGCGGACTCTCGGATTGGCGATATCGAATTTCAACGCCTCTTCGGGCGCGCTTCGCCGCAAGCCCGGATATCGCCGGGCAGCTTCGGCGATCAGCGGGGGTATGACGGCACGCGCGACAACATTGCCGATGCAGGTGTGCTGGCCCGCGCCAAAGCCCATGTGGTCCCGATAGTTGGGCCTGTCGATGTCGAAGCGATAAGGATCCGGAAATGTATCGGGATCATGGCACGCGGCCGATAACATCACATAGAGCGGCGTATCGCGCTCGATTGCCAGTCCTTCGAACTCGATATCGGTCTTGGGAAAACGCATTACCGAGGTCAGGGCCGGATTGAGGCGAAGCGTTTCCTCAAAATGGTGTGCCGCCAATTCCGGGTCCATGCGGATCCGCTCGGCGACCTCGGGATATTCGACAAGTTTGAGCAAGACCGCACCGGTACTCGCCGAGACGGTGGTCAGGCCGCCTGCAAACAGCACCAGCATCGTTGCCATGACATCGTCCTTGCTGATGCGGCCGCTGTCAGAGGCGTCGGCGATCAAGCGGACGATGTTCTCGCTGTCGTCCCGTTGCGCACGGTCTAGCGCAGCATCGCAATAGTCGGTCCCGGCAGTCCACGCATCGACGAATTCCTTGGGCTTGCCACCCCCCGGTTCAGCCTGGTCGAGCAGCGGGATCGCGTTCAACCAATCCATGAAAATATATTCGTCTTCCTCGGGAACACCCATGAATGTGTTCATCAGCAGTCGCTTCGAGAAACGCATGCCAAATTCGGCCACCGCATCGAATTCGGGGTGGTCGCCAAGCTCGTCGAAAAGTTCCTCGGCGATGGCCTGCGAGCGCAGCTGAAGTTTGGCGAGGTTGCGCGGAGTGAAAGCGGGATTGACGATCTTGCGTAGTTCGGTGTGCTCAGGCGGATCCGTGTAATTCATTACCGGGCGGCTGTTGAAGAAATCGACCTTCTCCATGCCGGGAACGCCCGATGGCTTAACGCTGGAAAACTGCTTGTGGCGGGACAGAATGTGGCGGACGTGGCGATATCGCGAGATGACGATAGCTTTCTCGCCGCCGACCTCGACCTCCAACGGGGAGTGCGCCAGCAGTTTCGGGTAGAATGGGTAGGGATCGTTGCGGAAGTCCATGCCAAAAGGCTGGAAATCGCTGATCGGTTCCGATGTCGTGACGCTCATTGTCTTTCCCCGGGATCATCGGTCCATGTGCTGGAACTGCGTCGACGCATGTCACCGCCTATGCAGCGCCTTGGCAATATTTGTCCGCTTGCATGCATTTTTGCCGACAATTGCGCCTGCGCAAAGCAACAATACGAACTGCCGGGATGCCGGACAAGGCCAAAGCCACCTTTGCGTCACGTACCATTGCAGAACACAGGCTCGGCTTGTCCAGGAACTCCCCTGTCTAGCCTCTGGCGACCGGGCCAGTGAGTTTGTGTTTCTCTAAGCCTGTTTCGGGCACAGGCGGGCATATGATGAGCGGTTGGACTGACAGCACCCCTTCAGGCCATGAGCGCAGCGGACAGCCACGCGGATCAACCCACTTTGAGGGAATTGATAAGCCTGATCGTGTCGTGATCCAGCATGGCGACGCCGGCGCGTGCGGTGTTGATCGTGAGCATGGATTCCTCTTGCATGGCGGCCTCGGTCGCAAGCAGCATGAAGAAGCCATAGTAGAGGAAGACCCCGTATTGATGCATCGCCTCATCAAACGTGGGTGCATCGACACCAGCTCGAACAAGCTCATCGAGATAATGCTGGATTAGAGGAGCTTCATATCGCGCACGATCTGCCAGATCGAGCGAGGTTGAGACATGATAGGAAACCTCAAGCATTGCTGGCCCCGTGCTTGTGACCGTGTCGAAGAAACCCGGAGTGCCGTCAGGATCGATATACATATTACCAAGATGGGGGTCGCCATGCAGAATGCAGTGCGGCAACTGGCGCGCAAAATTTGTCAGTCGGTTCCATGCTTCTTTTGCCCAAAGCCGATCGTGGAAACGCGTTGAAACCGCACAGCCATGAGGTGTGCTGATCGACCTCTGCCAGATATCGGGCGAGGAGTAATGAACCGCAAATGGTTCCAGTATCTCCAGAAGCACCTCCAGATCACCCCATTTGCCGGTTGGTCCGATTTCCGGGCTTGCCCATGTCTGTGCGTGATACCGCGCCAACTCGGTGAGGCGCCGGGCGACCTGCTCATGGGTCTGTGGTTTCGAGGCGTGGCACAATGCAACGCCGCGCGCCTCAAGGTCTTCCATGATCAGAATGCTGCGCTGATGCTCAGTATCCGTATCGGCGTAGTAACATTCCGGCGCAGGCAAATTGAGGGCGGGAATAACATCCCGGTATCCCCTGATCTCCCTGGCGTTGGCCTGGACCATCCAGATCTCTCTGCTGTGCGGCTCAAACCCCGCCTTGATTACAACCGTCTCCGGAATTCCTGCCCGTCGCCCAGCCTCGTTGAGGCCGAGCTTCATCCATATCATCGTATTGCTGCCATGGTTGATCTGTTCGATTTCGCTGTGCTCTACGATGACATCGGGCACATTTGTCCGAAACGCCCGCGTCAACCATTCCGAGGTGATGTGTTCAACCGTCTCAGGAAGCGGAAATGCATCGGATGCGGACTGTCCGTCGTCAGAACGTTTGGCACTAATGATTGCGCGCTGGCGCTGCGGCTGTAGCTGTAGCTGTGTAGCTGCAACAGGGTTCAGCCCCTTGCCCGGCGCTTGGTTCAGATTATGGCGGCTCATTGAAATGGTGTGATAGGGATGCCGAGCGATGAATTCAGGCGATGAAATCCTTGTCGAAAGGCTCGGTCCGGTAGCGAGAGTAACGCTCAACCGGCCGGCGGAGATGAATTCCTTCACGCCGGAAATGGCATTGGCCTTGCCCGGCGTGTTCGATGAGGCGATCCATAGCGGCGCGCGGGCGATCATCCTGACGGGTGCCGGGCGCGCGTTCAGTTCCGGCGCGAGCCTGGGCGGCAGCAGGCGTGACGAAGGCGTTGGCGACATGATGGACCGGATTTATACGCCGC
>JAQWKP010000117.1 GCA_029247785.1 Novosphingobium sp. | reverse complement strand
CTGGCCGTCAAATGTAATCGCCATCATCTCTCTCCAGAAATTCTCTTCGGCAGATGCCTTAGCGCCAATCCGCCAACCATGTCATCGGACAAATCGCTACTTGTCGTAGGCAAAGATCGTTGTCGCTGAGGCGATCTGGCCGCCGGTTGCCGGGATCGTCAGCCCGGTGAGCCAGCGGGCCTCGTCCGATGCCAGGAAGGCGACGATATCGGCGATGTCATCGGGCATGCCTACGCGGCGAAGCGCGGTCCAACCAGCGATCTTGTCGACCGCTTCCTGCGGTGCTTCGCGGCTCAAAGTCATGCCCGGCTCGACCGAATTGAGCGTGATGCCGCGCGGGCCCAGCTCTTGCGCCGCCGAGCGAATGAAGCCCTCCGCGCCCGCCTTGGCGGCAGAATAGACCGCGCCGCCGCAGGAGGGCTGGGTGGCCGAGGCGGAGGAGGTCAGCACGACCCTGCCGTTCTCGCTGGTGGTCAGCCGCGCGAATTCCTGCACGCCAAGGATCACCGCGCGCAGGTTCAGCGCCAGATTGGCATCAATCGTCGCGACGTCCTGCTCGACGATGTTGCCGCTGAGCGGCGCGCCAGCGTTGCAGACGAGAATATCGAGCGCGCCGTGGACGGCAAATGCCTCGCGCACCACCCGGCTCGCATTCTCACCCTCGGAAACATCGCCCAGCACGATGTCGGCGCCGCCGCCTGCGTCGCGAATGCTGGCGGCAACTTGCTCGGCGTGTTCCGCGCTCCTGCTGGCATGCAGCACAATTCTCGCTCCATCCGCTGCCAGCCGCCGGGCGATCGCCGCACCGATTCCGCGCGACGATCCTGTTACAAGCGCCACTCGTCCATCCAACCGCATCCCAATTCCCCCAGACTAGAACAAAGACCCGCCATCAACCGGAATCACCGCCCCATCGATCCAGCGCGCCTTGTCGGAGCACAGGAACGCGATGACATCAGCGACATCCTCGGGCTGACCGATTCGCTGCAGCGCCTGCATGCCGAGCGTCATATTGCGGCCCTGCTCGGTGCCGTCATAGGCGGCGAAATGATCATTGGCGATGGTGCCGGGAGCAACCCCGTTGACTCTGATCCAGCGCGGACCGAATTCCTTGACGCCGCGCCCGACCAGCGCTTCGAGCCCGGCCTTGACCGCCGAATAGCCCGACACCGCGCCCAGCACCCGATGGGCGGAAAGCGAGGAAACGATCACCACGCTGGCATGATCGACCAGCACCGGCGCGAGATGCTGGAACAGCAGGAAAGGCGCGAGCAGATTAACGGTGTAGAGCTCGTCGAGCAGGTCCTCGGGGCAGTCCTTGATCTTCGAGCCCGCCATGATCCCGGCATTAAGCACCAGCGCATGCAGCGCGCCGCCGCAAATGGCCTTGACCTCGCAAGCCAGTCGCTTCGCTGCATCAGGGTCGGCAAGATCGGCACCGACAATATCCGCCGTTCCACCGACATCGCGGATCTCGCGCGCCGCATCTTCGGCCATCTCGCGATTGGCACCGTAATGCAGAATGACCCGGTAGCCATCGACGGCGAGCGCTTTCGCCGTAGCCCTACCGATGCCGCGCGATGCACCGGTCACGAAGGCCACTCGTTCGCCCTGATCCATGCCAGTCTGCTCCAAGATTGACTAACCCCGATACTGCTTCCAACCTCGCGGTTGACACTAACCGATTGTGCAGGAGAATCCATGCAACGCCAGAACGAACTCGACCTTGCCGGCCAGGTGGCGATCATTACCGGGGCCAGCCGGGGCGTCGGCAAACAGGCCGCGCTCGATCTTGCGCGGCGCGGCGTAAATCTGGTGCTGGCCGCACGCACGGTTGAGCCTGACAATGTCCTGCCCGGCACGTTGGGCGAAACTCTGGCGCAAATCGAGGAGCTCGGCGCGCAAGCCATCGCCGTGCAGACCGATCTGGCGAAAGAGGCCGATCTCAAGCAGCTGGTCGACAAGGCGGTCGAGCGGTTCGGCGGAGTCGATATCCTCGTCAACAATGCCGCAGCGACGACCGGACAGATGTGGCAGGATGGCTTCCTCGGCCTTTCCCGCGAAGACTGGCTCTACCAGTTTGACGTTAACACCCATGCGCCGTTCACGCTGATCCAGCTGGTCGTGCCGATCATGGAAGCACGCGGTGGCGGCCGGATCGTCAATCTCACCACCGGCTCAGGCGAGGTGTTCCGTGAAGCCGAAGAGCCGATCAAGCTCCTCAGCCAGGGCGAGTTCAGCCTCAATGTGCCGGGCTATTTCTCCAGCAAGCGCGCGCTCGACCGGCTCGGCAATTGCGTCGCTCCGGAACTGGCGCAGAAGAACATCTTCGTCGTCGGCATGAACCCGGGGCTGGTCGCGACCGAGCTGGTGGCGATCCGGGTGAAGGAAGAAGGGCTCGACGACAGCGTCGCGGTGCCGATGGAAGTGCCCTCGCGGATGATCGCCTATTTCGCGGCTTGCGAGGACCCGGCCGAATATACCGGGCGACTATTCTGGGCCGAGCGGGAATTGGCCGAGATGGGGATTGAGCTGGATTAGAGCATCGCCCCGCCATCGACCGGTATCACTGCCCCGGTGATCCAGCGGGCCTTGTCGGTGCACAGCAAGGAGATGGCATCGGCAATATCCTCGGGCATGGCGACGCGCTTGAGGGCCTGGACTGCGATGGTCATTTCGCGGCCCTCGTCAGTGTCGGTGAAGGGCTTGATGAGATCGTTGGCGGTTGTCGCGGGGCACACCGCATTGACCCTGATCCAGCGCGAACCAAATTCCGCCGCCGCGCGCCGGGTCAGCGATTCGATGGCCGCCTTCATCGTGCCATAGGCGGCCACAGGCCCGGTCACCCGCCGCGCCGTGAGTGAGGAAATGAACACAACACTCGCATGTTCGGCGAGGATCGGCCCCAACTCCTGCAAGATGAAGAAAGGCGAACGCAAATTGATGTGGAAGATCTCGTCGAACAGCTCGGGCGGGCAATCGGTGATATCCGATGTCGGCATGATCGCGGCATTGAGTACCAGCGCATGCAACCCGCCTGGGCAGAGCTGCCGCACCTGTTCGGCGAGGATTTGCGGGCCATCGTTCTTGGCAAGGTCGGCACCGGCAATCTCGACGCTGCCACCGGCCTCGCGGATTTCCCTGGCAACGCTTTCGGCTTTCTTCCGGTTTTCGCCGTAATGCACGATGAGCCGGTAGCCATCATCGGAAAGCGCTTTGGCGGTGGCCCGTCCGATTCCACGCGAGGCTCCGGTGACAAGGGCAGTCTTTCGCGTCATGGCACCAGCACCGTATCCTTGGCTTCGGGAAGGGTCTCGGGATAATCGAGGGTGTAATGCAGACCCCGGCTCTCGCGCCGCTTGAGGGCCGAACGCACGATCAGCTCGGCCGTCTGCAGCAGGTTCCTGAGTTCGATGAGGTCGGTTCCAACCCGGAAATGGCGGTAATATTCGGCCACTTCCTCGCTCAGCAGCGCAATGCGGTGCTGAGCGCGTTCGAGCCGCTTGGTGGTCCGCACGATGCCAACATAGTTCCACATGAAGCGGCGTATCTCGGTCCAGTTCTGCTTGATGACGACTTCCTCATCGGAATCGGTGACCCGGCTTTCATCCCAGGCACGCACCGGCGGTGGCTCGTCGAACCCGTCCCAATGCGCGAGAATGTCGTTCGCCGCCGCCTCGCCAAACACAAAGCATTCGAGCAGCGAATTCGATGCGAGCCGGTTGGCGCCATGCAGCCCACTCTCTGAGCACTCCCCGGCAGCATATAGCCCGGGCAGATCGGTGCGTCCGGCCAGGTCGGTGACAATGCCGCCGCACGTATAATGCTGCGCAGGCACCACCGGGATTGGTCCTTGCGTCATGTCGATGCCAAGCCCGGTGAGCTTCTCGTGAATCATCGGGAAATGTTCGCGCACAAATTCGGGCGGCTGGTGGCTGATATCGAGATGAACATAATCGAGGCCGAGCCGCTTGATCTCATGATCGATCGCGCGCGCAACTATATCACGCGGCGCCAGTTCGGCGCGCTCATCGAAACGCGGCATGAAGCGCTCTCCCTCGCCAAGATAACCGGTCGGAATCTTGAGCTGGCCGCCTTCGCCACGCACTGCCTCGGTAACCAGGAAATTCTTGACGTCGAGATTGTAGAGGCAAGTTGGATGGAACTGCATCATCTCCATGTTGGAGACACGCGCACCTGCTCGCCAGGCCATGGCGATGCCATCTCCAGTCGCGCCGCGCGGTGCAGTCGAAAACAGGTAGCAGCGCCCGGCCCCACCCGCCGCCAACACGGTTGCTCGCGCGGTATGCGCTTCGACCCGGCCGGTTTCCTGATTGAGCGCATAGACACCCCAGACCCGGCCCGAGCCGGAATAGCGAGCCTCATGCTTGCCAGTGATGAGATCAATACAGGCTCGGCCCGGCAGCAGAGTTATGTTGGGATTGGCCTCAGCCGCTTCCAGCAACGCCGATTGCACCGCCCAGCCCGTAGCATCGTCCACATGGACGATGCGCCGATGCGAATGACCACCCTCACGGGTGAGATGCAGCGCATTGCCATCGGTATTGAAAGGCACACCGAGTTTGACCAGCCGCTCGATAGCAGGCGGAGCGCGCTCAACCACCAACTCGACAGTTTCCTGTCGGTTGAGCCCGGCCCCTGCCACCATCGTGTCGCGAATATGATCCTCGAAGGTGTCGCCAGCATCAAGCACAGCAGCGATCCCGCCCTGGGCCCAAGCGGTAGAACCGCCGGTCAGCGACCCCTTGGCGAGGATGAGCACTTTCAGGGTCTCAGCCAGAGTCAGCGCCGCTGTGAGACCCGCCGCGCCCGAGCCGACGACGATGACGTCGTGATTGCCATTGAGGCCTTGTTGCATTGAGCGTTCTTGCCGGTCCTTTCACCAGGCTGCAAGCTTGAGCGGAAACACCGCATTTTGCGTTGTGACGCTGTCCAAAACAGTATATAAATTGGAACAATAATCGATCACGTTCGTCATGAACCTGTAACATATAATTGCAATTTCTTTTGCAATTCACATTGTTATGAAAAGAGGATGACAGAATGAAACTGCTTCACCCCTCATGCTGGTTCAATCATCATTCGCCGATTCGTAAGTTCGCGCATTGGAACGGGCAGACATTTGTTGGTGAATGCCGGCATTGTGGCGCAGCTATTGAGCGCCGTTCGCACAATGACTGGGTGCGCGAAACCCAAGAGTGAAAAATCTGCAGTGATTGGCTGAGTAAGCGCCCCGTCAAACGGAATGCCCGCGACCGGCAGCTCAGGCGATTCGTTCAGCATGCCCAGCCTTGCTGGTCAGGCTGACGAAGACATCCTCCAGATCGGCCTCACGCGTCGACACATCGACGATCGCCAGGCCATGCGATTGAACCAGCGCCATGACTTCGCCGGCGTTGGCCTGGTCCAGATCATAGGTGATTTCGATCGTCCTTTCGGCAATCCGCTCGCATTTCCGGAATGCCGGATGCGACGGCAATTCAATCATGTCCTGGTCGAGTGTCAGAACGACAATCTTCTCCCGCGCCATTTCAACCAGCTCGCGAGTCGGCTTGTTGGCGATCAGTTCGCCATGGTTGATGATCGCGATGCGGTCACACAGCTCCTCGGCTTCTTCGAGGTAATGGGTGGTCAACACAATCGTCACCCCTTGCGCATTCATTTCGCGCACAAGTTCCCACAATTGCCGGCGCAATTCGACATCGACACCGGCGGTCGGCTCATCGAGCACCAGCACCGGCGGCGCATGGACCAGCGCCTTGGCGATAAGCAGACGCCGCTTCATCCCGCCTGAAAGCGTGCGCGCATAGGCGTGCGCCTTGTCGTCGAGAAAAACCGCCCGCAGGATATCCATGCTGCGGCGAAGTGACTTGGGAACGCCATAGAGCCCGGCGGTGTTCTCCAGGACTTCGAAGGGCGTGAAGAAGGCGTCGAACACCACCTCCTGAGGGACAATGCCGATCGCGCGCTTGGCATTGCGCATGTCGTGATCGATATCGAAACCCCAGACCTCAGCGGTTCCAGCGGTCTTCTTGACGAGGCCTGCGAGGATATTGATCAGCGTCGACTTGCCCGCGCCATTGGGGCCGAGCAGGCCGAATATCTTGCCTTCAGGCACGTCGAAGCTGATATCATTGAGCGCGAGCTTGGCAGGCTCGCGGCCGACTGCGGCATAACGCTTTGCGAGATTGCGAATGGAGATGGCGGGGGTTTCGCTCATGGCGCAGCTATTGGGGCAGGATCATGCAGCGGTAAAGAGAGGAGTGGGCAAGCGACGATCAGAAGGCGGGCATCACTCGCCTTGTCCGGTTGTGATTGTCTCTGATCGCGGATGCTGTATTCTCCGCAAAGTCCGAACAACGCAATCCGAGGAGAGGTGTCTTGGCAACCCAGGCAGCGCAACGCACCAGCGATACAATGGCCGACATCAAGGTTGTCGATGTCGACACTCATATTTCAGAAGCCGAGGATTTGTGGACAAGTCGGGCTCCAGCCAAATTCAAGGACAGGGTGCCGCAGATCGGCATGGTCAATGGCCAGGTTTCCTGGGTGATCGACGGCACTCATCCGATCGGGCTGGGAGCGTCGGCCTCTTGCATGTTCGACAAGCACGGTCGGCCCTCAGACGGACTCGAATTCACCACTTGGCGCGCGGCCGAAGTCCTCCCTGCCGCTTACTCGGTCAAGGAACGCCTGGAATTAATGGACGAGGCGCAGGTCCATGCTCAGATTGTCTATCCCAACGTGATCGGCTTCGGCGGCCAAAACACCGCCAAGGTCGATCCCGAGCTGCGGCTCGTTTCCACGCTGATCTACAATGACGCGATGGCCGAACTACAGGAGGAATCGGGGAACCGGATGCTGCCGATGGCGACATTGCCTTGGTGGGACATTACCGAAGCGGTCAAGGAAACCGAACGCGCCCACGCCAATGGCTTGCGCGGTATCAATATCAATTCCGACCCGCACACCCACAAGGACCTCGAAGGCAACTTGCTGCCCGATCTCAGCGGCGAATATTGGAACCCGCTGTGGGAAGTGTGTGAGGGCCTCGACATGCCGATCAACTTCCATATCGGCGCCAGCGAGCAATCGATGGACTGGGTCGGCACGGCCGGCTGGCCATCGCTGTCAGACAGCCACAAGGCCGGCATTGCCGGCACGATGATGTTCATCGATAATGGCAGGGTGATGGGCAACATCATCTATTCGGGCCTGCTTGATCGTTTTCCCAAGCTCAAATTCGTCTCGGTGGAAAGCGGCGTGGGTTGGGTACCATTCATCCTCGAATCGCTCGACCACCAGTTCAAATCGCTGATCAAGCAGTCGAACCTTGAGCACAAGCCGTCGGACTATTTCCGCCGAAATTTCTACGCCTGCTTCTGGTTTGAGCAAAGCGACATCAGCCATTTGATTGAACAGGTGGGCGTCGACAACTGCATGTTCGAGACCGACTTCCCGCACATCGTTTGCCTCCATCCCGACCCGCTAAGCCAGGTCGAGGATGGGCTGGCCGGGCTCAGCCCGGAGTCGCGCAACAAGGTGATGAGCACCAACGCAGCGCAAGTATACAAGATCCCGCTGTGAGTTAACGCCTTGGGCTGCTCCAATGGGAGCATTCGCATGCGTTGCGGCCAACACATTCCAGCCGCGCCGCCCTTGCAAAAACGGCGGCGCGACCAGTCGGATGCATCACGCCGCCTCGAGCATGCGCTCCAGATCCTCTTCGGCAACGCCTGTCGGGCGGATATCGAATTTCTCGACCAAAACGCCCAGCACTTCCGGCGTCAGGAATTGCGGCAGTGTCGGTCCGAGATGGATCCTGCGGATACCGAGATGCAACATGGTGAGAAGCACCGCGGTCGCCTTCTGCTCAAACCAGCTGATCGCATAGTGCAACGGCAAGTCATTGACGCCCACGTCGAGCGCGTCGGCGACGGCCACGGCGATCTGGATCGCTGAATAAGCATCATTGCACTGACCGACATCGAGCATCCGAGGTACACCGTTGATGTCACCCAGCTCCTCACGGTTGAAGCGGAACTTGCCGCAGCCCAGCGTCAGGATCAGGCTGTCTTGCGGTGTCGCCATGGCGAGGTCGTGGAAATAGTTACGTCCCGGTCTCGCTCCGTCGCAGCCGCCGATCAGGAACAGGTTCTTGATGTCGCCCTTGCCGATCATTTCGAGCAACGTGTCTGCGACACCCATCACGGTGTTGTGAGCAAATCCAGCTGGCACGAATTCTTCCGGCGCATCCTCGGCAAAGCCAGGCAGGGCGAGCGCACATTCAATCACGGGAGCGAAATCGCCGTGCTCGATGTGAGGAATGCCCTGCCAGCCCACCGGACCAGCGGTGAATATGCGATCCGCATAGCCCTTCAGCTCCGGGTTTATGAGACAATTGGACGTCATGACGACGGCGCCGGGGAAAGCGTCGAACTCATCCTGCTGGCCCTGCCAGGCACCGCCGTAATTACCGACAAGGTGCTTGTGTTTCTTGAGGCCCGGATAGGCGTTGCCGGGCAACATCTCGCCGTGGGTATAGACATTGATACCCTTGCCCTCGGTCTGTTCCAGAATCGTCTGTAGATCACCCAGGTCGTGGCCGGAGACAAGGATGCACTTGCCGGCGACAGGAGTCATGCGCACCTGAGACACCTCGGGATGACCGAAGCTACCGGTATTGGCTGCATCGAGCAGTTCCATAACCCGGAAGTTGAGCGCGCCAACCGCCAGCGCCTCGCCAATAAGCGCATCGATATCGGCAGGGTCGGTGGCGAGAAAAGCCGAGATGCGGTGGAATTCGGCGCTGACTTCGGCCTCTTCCTCGCCCAGCACGCGGGCATGCTCGCCATAGGCAGCAGTGCCCTTCAGGCCATAGAGAATAAGGTCGCGCAAACTGGTAATGGTCGGCCCGTCGCGGTCCATATAACGCAGGATCGAAGCCATGGGTGCGGCCTCAACGATCTCCTGCGGTGTGCTTCCCGAATTCCACGTGGCTGGTTCTGGCAGGTCGTCCAGTTTTGCGTCCGCGCCCTCAGCTAGCGCTTGCGCCCTGTCGCGGATTTCCAATGCGCGGTGAATTAGCTGGTCGAAACGGTCACGATCAAAATTTACGTTGGTGAGAGTGGTAAACCACGCGTGGGAGGTGAAGGCATCCACCTCGGCATCGCGCGCGCCTTTTTCGGCGGCGCGGTCGGCGTAAACGGAAACACCGAGCAGGATCCGCAGCAACACGTCCTGCTGATCGGCAACGGCCTCTGTCTTGCCGCATGAACCCACCTTGACCGAGCATCCGCCCTTGTTCGATTGTTCGCACTGAACGCAATACATTCTCACCACTCCATTAAAGATGAATATTGGATTCCACTATTTGCTCGGCACCCGGCTGACTTTGACGTCGGTCAAAAATTTCCGATGTTGTATCGTTCATGAGTGATGCACGCCGGAAAGGAGGAGACGCGCCGGATGCAACTGACCCGCCATACCGATTACGCGCTACGCTTGCTCATCCACCTGGCGGGATACGAAAAGGAACGGGTGCAGATCGCCGAAGTGGCCGAAGCGCAGGGCATTTCACGTACTCACCTGATGAAGATCGCCAGCGAGCTGGCCCATGCCGGATTCATTGAGGCCGTGCGCGGGCGCGGTGGCGGCATCCGGCTTGCCCGCGACGCGGCTAAGATCAATCTCGGCGATGTAATCCGCGTGACCGAGCCCGGATGCGCGCTGATCGATTGCACCGACTGTCGGCTCGTGAGGATCTGCGCGCTGCCCGGCATACTCGACGAGGCCAAATCAGCCTTCCACGCGGTGCTGGCTCGACACTCTCTGGCAGATATCCTGAGCCGTGAGGTTGCGGGGGAAACATGATCCGGGATGCGACCTGCTTTCCCGCTGGAAATCTTTCCCTGCCCTTGGTAGTCGCAAACCATGAACGAGCCGCTTGAAATCACCCTTACCGACACTGCCCGCGTCAAATGCGACGGTGCCGGCGATATCCGCGCCACGGGGGGCTACAAACCCGCCGCTCTCGGCCATCCGCGCGTCTGGTTGGAGATCGACGAGCATGGCTATGTCGATTGCGGCTATTGCGATCGGCGCTTCATCCTCAAGGGCGGACCCGCAGACCAGTCCTGAACCCGCGACATCGCCTCTGGCGCGAATCCCTGAATCGCCTATATCACTCGGCATGACCGATCTGGCCGACCCCCGCTCGCTGATTTACCGCTCCGAACAGCTTTCTCCCGAGGAAGCACAGGAGCTTGCCCGCTCAACACTCAAGCAGTGTGATGACGGAGAGCTGTTCCTGCAGTTCGTCGCAGCCGAGAGCTTCGGTTTCGACGATGGCAGGCTCAAGACCGCGGATTATTCGCGCGATGCCGGTTTCGGCCTGCGCGGGGTTTCAGGCGAGATGACCGGCTTTGCCCATGCCAACGAGATGTCGGCAGCCGCTATCCGCCGAGCCGGGGAAACACTCCAGCTGCTCGATCCGGCAGACGCTCGGCCCGCGCCCGCGCCGCGCCTGAACAACCGCCACCTCTATACCGATTCGTCGCCACTCGACGCGGTGCCCTTCGCCGACAAGGTCAAGCTGCTCGAAACCATCGATGCCGCTGCCCGCGCCCGCGATCCGCGCGTCAGCCAGGTCAGCGCCAGCCTGTCAGGCAGCTGGTCAGTGGTTGAAATCGTGCGCGCCGACGGTTTTGTCGCCACAGATATCCGGCCCCTCGTCCGGCTCAATGTCGGGATCGTGGCCGAGAGCAATGGCAGGCGCGAAACCGGCAATTTCGGCATGGGCGGGCGCTGGCTCTATGATCGGCTGTTCGAGCCGGAAAGCTGGAACCGCGCCATCGACGAAGCGCTTGCCCAGGCGCTGACCAACCTTGAAAGCGTCGCCGCGCCAGCCGGAGAGATGACCGTGCTGCTTGGCCCGGGCTGGCCCGGCGTGCTGCTGCATGAGGCTGTCGGCCATGGCCTCGAAGGCGATTTCAACCGCAAGGGCACCAGCGCCTTTACCGGCCGCATCGGCGAGAGGGTCGGAGCCAAAGGCATCACCGTGGTCGACGATGGGTCGATTGCCGGACGGCGCGGTTCGCTCTCGATCGATGACGAGGGAACCCCGACCAGCGAGACCGTGCTGATCGAAGACGGCATCCTCAAATGCTATATGCAGGACCGCCTCAATGCCCGACTAATGGGCGTGGCGCCGACCGGCAACGGACGCCGAGAAGACTATGCCCATGCGCCCATGCCGCGCATGACCAACACCTTCATGCGCGACGGCAAGGACGATCCCGCAGAGCTGCTGTCACGCGTCAAAGACGGCATTTTCGCCAAGAGCTTCGGCGGCGGCCAGGTCGATATCGTCTCCGGCAAATTCGTGTTCTCCTGCACCGTGGCCTACCGCGTCGAAAACGGCAAGCTCGGCGCGCCGATCAAGGGCGCAACCCTGATCGGCGACGGGCCCAGCGTGCTCACCCGCGTCACCGGCATCGGCAATGACATGGCGCTCGACGAGGGCGTCGGCGTATGCGGCAAAGGCGGCCAAAGCGTGCCGGCCGGCGTCGGCCAGCCGACCTTGCTGATCGAGGGGATTACCGTGGGCGGCACGGGCTGAGCGGCGGGGAATTAGGTATACTGTCTGCGGAATTCCTCGGAATTGTAGAGCAGGCCATGTTATGAGAACGCTGTTCATTCTCCTCACCATTTCAACAGGCACAGTATGTTGTGTGGCAAAGGGGCCTTCTAGTATTATTCTTTATGAAAAAGTAGGGGCGGACAATCAGAAATACTTGGCAGGGTTGGCAATAGATGAAGAGCGTCAGGTTTTGCGGGATTATACGCCCCCATTTGACGCGGCTGATCTTGAGTTAGAAAGAGACTTTGGCTCAGCGGCATTCCGATACAGAAAGATTGAAGGGATTACCTATGACCCAACGACGAAAATTTCTCTCCCTGACCAGTTATATTCCAATGCAAAATGGTCATACAAGGACATCAGCTGTAACGCAGTTGGCAATGATGCCAAATACGAAATTACATGCCTAAGGCGTGATAGAGTTTGGAAATACGTATACTCTGCCGGAAGAGGCGTGACAGAATTTGAATTTCCGTGCAGCGATGGCCCGATATGCTCTTATAAACTTAAAACTGAAGTAGGTATTTTTCATCAAAAGTGACGCGAATTCTGGGGACAGGACAAGAATTTTGGGGACAGGGTAATTTCGGGGACAGTAATTTCGGGGACAGAGTAATTTCGGGGACAGTCTACTTAACCCCCAAATTGACCGCAACTGCACCACCCTGCCGCACAAAGCATTTTCCTACACCCATCGCGCCGGAGTAAACTCGCCGCATGAGTGCTCTGCCCGCCCGCCCTTTTCCACCCCGCCCCGCCCGCGCCTTGCGTTTTGCGCAAGGTGACAGTTCGGCGCACAAGATGACGCTTTTGGCGCAAGGTGACAGTTTTCCCCTTGGACTGTGTCAACCTGTCAACTTCGGTGCGCCGGAGCAGGTGCATGGAACGACTGATGCACTGGTGTAACCAAGCCTGCAAAACCCACGAAATACTATGCATTGCAAGCTTTCAGTCAGCCGCCGTTCAGCATGGGCTGGTACACTCCGACAGCTCGAAAATCCGGGAGAAATACAATGAAAAAGGCAGCCATCGCATTATTGACGGCCACAGCTCTGCTCGCCGGCCCCGCCGTTCAGGCGAAACAGAGAATGACCGGCGAAGAAAAGCTCGCCAAGCTGCTCGAAGGCCGCGAAGCCGGTGAGCCGGTTGATTGCATCAGTTTCAGCCGCGCGCGCGATTCACGAATCATCGACAAGACGGCGATCGTCTATGGCTCCGGCCGGACAATCTATGTGAACCGTCCGGTCAATGCGGAAGACCTCGACGATGGTGACGTGATGGTCACCAGGACCAGTCTGAGCCGGCTGTGCAAACTTGAGACGGTCCGGCTTCACGACAGCTCGCAATTCTTCTTCACCGGCTTTGTCGGGCTGGAAAAGTTCGTGCCTTACCGCAAGATCGCTCAGAAAAACTGAGCCGCTAGTCTGGTCTTTGCGTCGGTTGCGACTAGGCTGACCAGCCATGTCCGCCGCAACTCGCCCCTGGGCAGCGCAGCTGCTGCATCTGTGGTTCCATCGCTTGCGCCCGGCTCAATGGTTCGGGCGCAACGCATCACTTGATGAAGAATTGCGACGCCGCTTCGGTCGCCAACTCGTCGCGCTCGGCAATCGGCAACCCGCAGAATTCCTTGGCGACCCGCTGACCGCGCGTGCCGCGATCCTGCTGTTCGATCAATGCCCGCGCAACACTCTTCGCGACGATCCCAAGGCTTTCGCTTTTGATCCGCTCGCCCTCGCCATCTGCAAAGGCGCATTGGCAAGGGGCTGGGACCAGGGGCTGACTGTGCCGCAACGCCAATTCATCGCCATGCCGCTGATGCACAGCGAGGATATCGCCGACCAACTGGCGTGCCTCACCCTTTTCGCAGAGTTCGGCAGCCCGTTCCTGCTGTCTTTCGCCCGCTCGCATTGGCGGATGATCGCTAAATTCGGGCGTTTCCCACACCGCAACGAGGTGCTGGGGCGCAAGAGCACACCCGCCGAGCTGGACGCCATCGCAGCGGGTCACGCCTGGTAGGAAGGGCGCGCTATTCGGCCACAACCGTCTCGGTCAGCTCCTCGTAAAGCATCACCGAAGTCGGATCGATATTGAACGCGTCGTCCATTGGCATGGCCGGCGTATCGCGATTGGCGAACATGTTCTCGACCACCCAGTCCGGATCGTCAGTCTCGACATCATAGATCGCCAGGTAGCGATTGAGCGTCTGGCCCATCGAGACAGAATGGAGTGTAAAGCGCTGGGCCGCAGTGAAGCCATCCAGCCCGCAGACATCCTTGAGGTGCCTGCCAGTGTACCACTCGTTATAAGCATCATCCTTGCCCTCGAACGGCTCGGAAAAAACCAGCATCTTGAATCGGCGCATCATTGCTCTCCCATGTGTTCTCCGCATAATGCCAATGTGTGAGCAAGAGTAAATTGCCAAGATGTTCCGGTTGGCGAAAAGGCCTGGTGTGGCGGGCCTCAGAGTAATGACCGGCAGGTCCGCACTACGCTGGCTATTGGCGATGCTCTACGGCGCGGCGGGCGTTGTCCACCTCGTCTCTCCGGGGCCTTTCATCAGCATCACGCCGGGATGGGTCCCGCAGCCAAAGCTGGTCGTTGCACTCACGGGAATCGCCGAACTTCTCGGCGCGATCGGGCTACTGCAGAGCTATTCGGCGCCACTTAGGCGAGCGGCTGGTTGGGGGCTTGCGGTCTATGCGCTGTGCGTATGGCCCGCGAATTTCAACCACATGGTGATCGATATGGCGAATCCCGATGGCGGGCTGGGGTTGGCGTATCATGTTCCGCGACTGGCAGCGCAACCGCTGGTGATCTGGCTGGCGCTATGGGTGAGCGAGGCGACCGACTGGCCGTTCCGAAAACGTTAGGCGTCGAGCCGGCGGCCGATTGTCACTACATCTTGAACCTCGTAATCCAGTGCCGCGTAGAAGCCTCCCGCCGCATCGTTATCTCCACGAACCATAAGCTGAATTTTAGGGCATCCGCGCGACTTGAGCCATCCCTCGCTCGCTTGCATTAACTCACGCCCGATGCCCTCGCCCTGCCGCGACGGATCGACGCCGAGGTAATAGACCCAACCGCGATGGCCATCGAAACCAACCATGACCGTTCCCGCGAGCTCCTCGCCATCGCGTGCTAGCAGTATCGTGGATGTCGGCACGTCGAGGGCCAGGTCGAAATCTGCTTCGGGATCGTTCCAGGGCCGAGTCATTCCCGCAGTGCGCCAGAGTTCAATGACCGAGCTCCTGTCGGTCTCGCCAGCTTCGACGAGGCTCACTCCCACTCGATCGTCCCCGGCGGCTTGCTGGTGTAATCATACACCACGCGATTAATGCCTTTCACCTCATTGATGATCCGCGTGGCCACGCGGCTGAGGAATGCGGAATCGAAGGGGTAGATATCGGCGGTCATGCCATCGGTCGAGGTGACGGCGCGCAGGGCGCATACGTTGTCATAGGTGCGACTGTCGCCCATCACGCCCACGGTCCGGACCGGCAGAAGCACGGCGAATGCCTGCCAGATCGCGTCGTAGAGCCCGGCATTGCGGATTTCTTCCAGATAGATCGCATCGGCCTTGCGCAGGACATCGCAGCGCTCGCGAGTGACTTCGCCGGGTATGCGAATCGCCAGGCCTGGTCCGGGGAATGGGTGGCGGCCAACGAAGATATCGGGCAGGCCGAGCTCGCGGCCCAGTTCGCGCACCTCGTCCTTGAACAGCTCGCGCAGGGGTTCGACCAGCTGCATGTTCATTCTCTCGGGCAGCCCCCCGACATTGTGGTGGCTCTTGATCGTAACCGACGGCCCGCCGGTGAACGACACACTCTCGATCACATCGGGATACAGCGTGCCCTGGGCAAGGAAATCGGCGCCGCCGACCTTGCTCGCCTCGTCGTCGAACACGTCGATGAAGGTCTTGCCGATGAATTTGCGCTTGGCTTCCGGGTCGGTAACGCCTTCGAGGCCATTGAGGAACAAGGTGGAGACATCGCGGTGGATCAGCGGGATATTATAGTGCCCGCGAAACAGCGAGACGACCTGCTCCGCTTCGCCAAGGCGCATCAGCCCGTGATCGACGAAGACGCAAGTCAACTGTTCGCCAATTGCCTCATGGATCAGTACTGCAGCGACAGCGGAATCGACTCCGCCCGACAGACCGCATATCACCCTGCCGTCGCCCACCTGCTCGCGGATCTCGGCAATCTTCGTCTTGCGAAATTCGGCCATCGTCCAGTCGCCGGTCAGACCGCAGACATGGCGCACGAAATTCTTGAGCAGTTTCGCGCCGTCAGGCGTGTGGACCACTTCCATATGGAACTGGGTTGCGTAGATCCGGCGCTCGTCATCGGCAATCACGGCATAGGGCGCGCCGGGGCTGGAAGCGACGGAACGGAATCCGCCGGCCAGCCGCGTCACCTTGTCACCATGGCTCATCCACACCTGGTGACTTTCGCCAAGCGACCAGAGGCCATCGAACAGGGCGCATTTGTCGTCGATCGTGATGAAAGCGCGACCAAATTCGCCGGCATCGCCTTCCAGAACCTCGCCGCCAAGCTGCTGCATCAGCGCCTGCTGGCCATAGCAGATGCCAAGAATCGGCAGGCCACTTTCGAGGATTTCAGCAGGAATCCGAGGGCCCTCATCGTCGAGCACGGAAGCGGGTCCGCCTGAGAGAATGATACCTTTCGGGCTCATTCGGGCAAATGCCTCGGCAGCACTGCCAAAGGGGGCGATCTCGGAATAGACGCCGGCCTCGCGGACGCGGCGAGCGATCAGCTGCGTTACCTGGCTGCCGAAGTCGACGATGAGGATGGATTCGGGGTGTTGGCTCGTCATGGACGGGGGTTAGGAAAGCGCGGGCGCGCTGTCCATACAGGCTGTGGGCTATTCAGCGGCAACTGGATCCGCAGTCCTGACCACGATCTCAGGATCATCGCTGCGCTCATCCTCACTATTCACGCACAGACCTTGATATTGCAGCCTGTAGCCCGCCGGGCATTCAAGCTTTTCTTCGCTGAACAGCCCCCAGAACTGGCCGGGTTTGCGGATCAGGCGATAGCGCCTCAATCCACCGATTTCCTCATCGCTGAATCGAATCATAGTCGTCGCGCTGCATTCCCGCTCGGACTGACAGACAAATGACGGTACTTCCCACTCCTCGGGTTTCGCAGCATCTGTATTTCGCGCATCAAAGGACTTGCGCAGTTCGAGGCCGAGCGGCCCGCGGCCGTCATAGTAGAACAACAGGCCGCCCAGAAAGCCACGCTTCCAGCTCCGCAACGCGTTTTCGAAGTCCAATCTGGCTAGTTCCTCCGGAGTATCCGCTGCTTCCGATTCGGCAAGATTTTGCGCGGCGGCTACGGCAGAAGTGCTTGGCGCAGCCTGGGCTGCTGCTCCAAGCAAGAACGCAACACAAAACGCAGTCGAGCGCATGGCTAACTCCTTCCCGTCTTTGCCAGCCTGGGGGAGCTTAACCCGGCCCTATTTACTGGGCTTGAACGCCAGCGAGACACGGCAATACCTTCCCGATAACCAACATCAGTTGCATTTCTTGCAAGTAATATTGTTTCCTTTACGTTTGCAAAAATTACCACCAAGTCCAAATTGTCTGCATCTGGAGCGGGCGCAATTCAATGGCGCATCGCTCGTCAAATAAGGAGCAAGACGATGCAGACGCTTTTGGAAAAAGTGGTGGGTTTCGTGGCTGCTCTGGGCGCCAGCGCGCTGGCATTCGCCATCGCTCTCGCCTGAGCACAATACCCCAGGAAACCGGGCTGTGTACAAAGCACCGCCCGGTTTCCTGCTATTGCCCTCGCTTGTGGAAAAGCATCCCCAGATACGCAGTTTTTCTTGGGATACGGCAGTCCAATGCCTATATGCTCACTATGGTAGATACTCCTGATAATGGTCCGAACGGTAACAATTACGACGCCGATTCGATCAAGGTCCTCAAGGGCCTTGATGCGGTTCGCAAGCGGCCTGGCATGTATATCGGCGATACCGATGACGGCTCGGGCCTGCATCACATGGTGTTCGAAGTCTCCGACAACGCCATTGACGAGTCTCTAGCTGGACACTGCGACCTGATCCTGATTGAGCTCAACCCTGACGGCTCGGTCAGCGTCGAGGACAATGGCCGGGGCATTCCCACAGATATCCACGCAGAAGAAGGCGTCTCCGCAGCCGAGGTCATCATGACCCAGCTCCATGCCGGTGGGAAATTCGAAAATACGTCGGACGACAATGCCTACAAGGTCTCGGGCGGATTGCACGGCGTCGGCGTGTCGGTGGTCAACGCGCTAAGCGAATGGCTCGAATTAACTGTCTGGCGCGATGGCAAAGAGCACTGGATGCGCTTCGAGCATGGCGATGCCGTCTGCCCGCTCGAGGTGCGAGGTGATGCACCGCCGGGCAAGAAGGGCACACGAGTCACTTTTCTTGCCTCAACCGGTACGTTCAAGAACGTGACCGAGTTCGATTTCGAAAAGCTGGAGCATCGCTATCGCGAGCTCGCCTTCCTCAATTCGGGCGTCCACATCCTTCTGCGCGACAAGCGCCATGCCGATATTGCCGAGCATGACCTGTATTATGAAGGCGGGATCGGCGCATTCGCGCAGTGGCTTGACCGCAACAAGCAGCCGCTGATCCCTGAACCGATCGCGATCGCCGCTGACAAAGATGGCATCGGCATCGAAGTCGCGCTGGAATGGAACGATTCCTATTACGAAAACGTGCTTTGCTTCACCAACAACATCCCGCAGCGTGATGGCGGCACCCATCTCGCCGCATTCCGCGCCGCGCTGACCCGCACAATGAATGGCTATGCCGACCGCTCAGGCCTGACCAAGAAGGAAAAAGTCTCGCTTTCGGGTGAGGACATGCGCGAAGGGCTCACCGCGATCGTCTCGGTCAAGCTGCCCGACCCGAAGTTCTCCAGCCAGACCAAGGACAAGCTGGTCTCGTCCGAAGTACGCCAGCCGCTTGAAAGCTTGATGGCCGACAAGATGAGCGAATGGCTGGAGGAAAACCCGGCCCATGCAAAATCGATCATCCTCAAGATCATTGATGCCGCCGCCGCTCGCGAAGCGGCGCGCAAGGCTCGCGAGCTGACCCGGCGCAAGGGCGCGCTGGACATCGCCTCTCTGCCGGGCAAGCTTGCCGATTGCCAGGAACGCGACCCGGCCAAATGCGAGCTGTTCCTGGTCGAGGGCGATTCCGCCGGCGGCTCGGCGAAGCAGGGCCGCGACCGCAAGATCCAGGCGATCCTTCCGCTCAAGGGCAAGATTCTCAATGTCGAGCGCGCACGTTTCGATCGGATCATCTCGTCCAAGGAAGTCGGCACGCTGATCCAGGCGCTCGGCACCGGTATCCGCGATGATTTCAACCTCGAGAAACTACGCTATCACAAGGTCGTGATCATGACAGACGCCGATGTCGACGGCGCCCATATCCGCACGCTGCTGCTGACATTCTTCCATCGCCAGATGCCGGAAATCATCCGCGCCGGCCATCTCTTCATCGCCCAGCCGCCACTATACAAGGTCAGCAAGGGTCGCAGCGAAGTCTATCTCAAGGACGACGCCGCGCTCGACCGCTACCTGGTCGAGGCTGGCCTGGCCGGGCGCGTGCTGGAGGCATCTGGCGGCGCAAGAGGTGGTGCCGAGTTGGAGGCGTTGGTCGAACATGCGCTCCGGCTGCGCTCGCTGATGGGCTTCGTGCCGCGTCGCTACGATCCGGCGGTCATTGAGGCGATGGCTCTTGCTGGCGTGCTCGCTCCGGACCTTGCTCGCGACGCGCGTGAGGCAGCCATGTCTCGCGCAGCCGAATGGCTTGGCAAGGGCGATCTCGAGGCGAGTTGGAAGGGCTTACTGCTTGAGGACGGATCGGTCCGCCTCGAACGGCTATGGCGCGGCGTCACTGATGCCTACCCGGTCGATGCCAGCTTCCTGGTGAGCGCGGAAGCCCGCAAGCTTGCCCGTCTCGCCGCGGAAAACGCCGAAGTCTATGCCGGGACCGCGCAATTGGTCCGTGCCAATGCTGCTGCCGATGCGCCTGAACCTGAAGCGGCCGGCGAGGACGATGAGGATCCCGAAGCCCCGATTGCCCGTCCCATTGCCGGCAAAGATACGATCACGCGACCGACACAACTGCTTCAGGCCGTACTCGCAGCTGGCCGCAAGGGCCTCGCGATCGCGCGCTATAAGGGGCTGGGCGAGATGAACGCAGAACAGCTCTGGGAAACCACACTCGATCCCGACAACCGCGACTTGCTGCAGGTCAAGGTCGAGGACGCGGATGTCACGGATGAGATATTCACCAGGCTGATGGGTGACGTCGTAGAACCACGCCGCGAGTTCATCCAGGACAATGCGCTGAACGTCGCGAATCTCGACGTGTGACCGGGCCGGATCGGCACGTCCCTTGGATTTCCAGCGGACAATCCCGATATTGGCTCAATGATGATGCGAGACGGTTCACAGCCCGGCAAAGCTGATTTCGAAACCATGGCCCATGCCGCGTTCCGCGCCATTCCCGAACCATTCGCGGCGCACCTCGGCGAAATTGCGGTGCGTGTCGAGGACTTCGCCGACGATGAAACCTTGAACGCGTTGGGCATCGATAGCGCTTGGCACCTGTCGGGGCTCTATCACGGCAGACCGCTCGACGAGCAGTCATCGTGGTCATCGGGCGAGCTGCCACCAGTCATCACGCTATACCGCGAACCATTGCTGGCGGAATGGCGGCGGACTGGTGTCAATCTGGTGGACCTGGTGCGCCATGTCGTAATCCACGAAGTCGGACACCATTTCGGCCTGTCCGACGCAGAAATGGCGGCGCTGGAGCAGCAGGCCGGTTAGCGCGCTTCCACCCGCACTGGCACTCCCGACATACGCGGCATCGCCTGCAAAGGCTCGCAATCGCGGTCAAGGCTGACCAGCAGCGAGATCGAGGAACCGCGCTCCTTGTAGTCGATATCCTCACCGACCAATCCGCCATAGCCGTGGGTCATTGAGACGACACCCCGCTTGAGCGTCGCATCACCCTCGGCAATCGCCGGTATCCGGCCATTGTCCGAAGTCACCCAACATTCGTCACCATCGCCAATGCCGAGCGCGGCGAATTCGTCCGGATGGGCGCAGAGCGGGTTGTATGCCGCGCGTTTCCTCGCCGTGGGTAGATCCCGGCACGAGGTGTTGGACACTTCGCGAATACGCCGCGAAATCATCTGCAGTGGAAATTCGCTAGCTTGATCAAGTGTCTCGGAGACTGGTTGCGACGTGGCAAAAGCACGCATTTCCGCACAGACATCATCAGCCATGACCTCAAACTTGCCACCATTTCCGCTGGGTGGCAGCACGCGGACTTCTGGCAGCTCGTCGAAAATCCGGCCTCCAATCGCCTCGCGCTTGATCTGATCGAACGGAATGTTCGCATTGGCGGCGAGCAGCGAGAGCAGATAGTCGTCGGTCGGCGGAGTCTCCATATCGAGATCGGTGCCGAAATAATTGAGCGTGAGCCCTAGCCGCTTAGCCAGAGCCCAGGCGATATAGCCTTCGTCGGCCATTTCCGAACCCGCAGGCGGATCGACCAAAGCATCAGTATATTGCGTGTAAGGCATTTGCATACTGTTGGCCTCGAGACCGAATGTAAGGTCGGCGTGTTCGAACAGAATCTTGGGCGGCAGCACGTAATCGGCAAGCCTGGTGGTCTCGGTGGAGAATGGCTCAATCACCACCAGTAGATCGAGTGCCCGGAAGGCCTCGACAACTTTGCGGCTGTCGGGAATGGCGCTGGCTGGGTTGGCGCCTGAGATCAGCAGGCCCCGCACCCGCCCCTTGCCGGGAGTGAGGATTTCCTCAGCGAGCGTTGGCGTTGCCGATTCGCCCATCAGCCGTACCGCGCCGCGCACCCTCGACTTCGGCATTTTTTCGAAATCCCTCGCAGGGCTTACCGGCTCGGCATGGGGCGGCTGGCGAGGAATGAGCACGCCTGGATTGGGTAACGCCTCACCCTCGCGCGCAAAGCGCCCGCAGATCACACCGATAGTCTCATAGAGCTGTTCGGCCAGGTTGGGGAAACGCGCCATGTCGACACCGGTCCCGGTTCCGACACTGCCTCGCTTGCCTTCATGCGCAAACATCCTGGCAGCCGCGACAAGGTCATCGGCGGCAATACCGGCGCGGCTCGCGACATATTCGGGGGTGAACGGCGCGACTTCTGCCCTCAGCCGTTCCAGCCCATCGACATGGTCCGCGCAGAATTTCGCGTCCTCCCAGCCATTGGCAAGGATGACATGGATCAGCCCGGCGGCGACCGCAGCATCCTCGCCGGGATATAGTTGCAGGTGGATGTCGGCGAATTCCGCCATCTCGGTGCGTCGCGGATCGATGACAATCAGCTTGAGGCCGTTCGCCCTGGCCTCCTTCAGCTTCTTCATCGGGTTCTGCACTGGCATGTCCCAGCAATAAACCGAGACCAGCGGATTGGTCCCAGCCAGCAGGAACACATCCGATTCCATGAAGGGGTGCTTGCCTGCCGGCCATGTTCCTAGCCGGTCTTTCACCACCCACTTGGCCGACTGATCGATGGTCATGGTCGAAAATTTCTGCCCGCCAACCACTTCGGCGAGGTTCGGCCAGCTGAAAATCGCAACATTCGAGCCAAAGGTGCCCGTGCCACGGAAGAATCCGAGGCTCTGCGGCCCGTCCTCTGCGATGATCATCTTCATCTTCGCGGCGATCTCGTCCAGCGCCTGTTCGAGCGGGATCTCGACATGACTGTCGCCGACCCTCTTTAGCGGCTTCATGATCCGGCTCTCACCATAAAGGGCAGTATGAACTTCAAGGCCCTTGACGCAGGCGTAGCCCTGGCTTGCCGGATTTTCGTGATCGCCGCGCACACCGGCGACCCTGCCTTCATCGTCAATCGTGACATCAAGCCCGCACATGCCCAGGCACAGGCGGCAGAAACTTTTTTCGACCCGCATGGTTGTCAATCTCCCCGAGCTGTTTGGAGACACCCTGCACGCATGGCCATGGCATGCAAGATCAATTGGCCTGTCTTGCTTTCAGGGCTAAGTGTGGCTTCAAATTTCGATGGCAATAAGGCGTAGACAGACGATGCGGCGATTCCCGGTGTTGATTGCGATTATGCTGCTCGCGGGCTGCGCCGCACCAATGGCCTCCCGACAAGCCGCAGCGCCGGTGACGGTCGGTATCATCGCCTTCAATGATTTCCATGGGAACATCGAGCCGCCCCGGGCCACGGTCACAACACCCGACGGCAAGGGAGGGACCACCGAAGTGAAGGCCGGCGGCGCGGCGTGGTTCGCATCGGCGATCGACAACCTGCGCGCCAAATACCAGAATCACGCGGTGGTTTCGGCCGGTGACCTTGTCAGCGGCTCGCCAATCGCTTCCTCGCTGTTCCTCGACGAGCCGACAGTGGGCGCGATGAACCGCATCGGGCTCGATTTCAACGCGGTCGGCAATCACGAGTTCGATCGTGGCCGCGAGGAATTGCTGCGCTTGCAAAGCGGCGGCTGCGAGAAGCACACCTTGCGCGATCCCTGTCAGGTCGAGCCTTTCGCCGGAGCGGATTTTGCATTTCTGTCCGCCAGCACATTCACTGAGGACGGCACCACCTTGTTTCCCGCGAGCGTCATCAGGCGGTTTGGCGAGGGTTCGCGCCAGGTAGCGGTAGGATTTATCGGCCTGACGCTACGGGAGACCGCCACTCTGGTTTCAGGTGAAGGAACCAAGGGCTTAACATTTGGCGACGAGGCCGAAGCGATCAATGGTGCTGCCGCAGGACTCAGGTCAGATGGCGCCGATGCCGTTGTCGTGCTGATCCACCAAGGTGGCTCCCCGTCCGCCTCGCCTGATCCCAACGGCTGTGAGGGATTTGACGGCGCAATTATGCCTATCCTCTCGCGCCTCGATTCCGGCGTCGACGTGGTCGTGTCGGGCCATACCCACGCGGCCTATGTCTGCCAGGCCCGCGATCTTGGTATGTACTCTCCAATGCTGCTGACTAGCGCCGGGTTCTACGGACGGCTGGTGACCGACATCACGCTAAGTGTCGATCCTGACACCAACAGGGTCGTGGCATTGCAAGCAAGCAACGTCATCGTCGATCACTCGACCTTCAGCGAACGCGCAGACGTCGCCGCCTATGTGCAGCTCTATTCCGGCGCCGTGGAAGGCCAGAAGATGCGCGTGGTCGGCAAGCTCTCGGCAGGATCGGAAAGACCCCGCGGCGGGATGGGAGGGCCGCTCGGCAATTTGATCGCCGACTCCCAGCTTGCCGCAACGCGCGGCGCAGGTGCTCGAATCGCGCTGACCAATCCATTCGGCATCCGGGACGCGCTTCTGCCAGCATCGGACGGCACGGTGACATTCGGCCAGATCTACGCGGTCCAGCCATTCTACAACACGCTGATCACCAAGACACTTACGGGCAAGGAGCTGAAACAGGTGCTCGAACAGGGGCTTGATGCCGAGGGCCCGGAGCAGTTGCTCGCGCCATCCTCAGGATTTTCCTATAGGTTCGACCGGATGCAGCCGGAAGGCGAGCGGATCACTCGGATAATTCTTGATGGCCAACCGATCGACCCGGATGCTTCCTATCGCGTGACGACCAACTCCTTCCTTGCCGGCGGGAGGGATGGATATACGATCTTCGCGCTGGGCCGCGATGCCGTGACTGGCGGTTCCGATCTCGACGCTCTCGAAGACTGGATCGGCGGAACCTCGATCCGGACGCTTCCCCAGGAACAGCGCGTTTCGGAAACACTGCCCTAGAACCCCACTCCTTCCGGCCAGTGGGGCGCAGCGAGGCCCATGACCTTGAACAGCGCGCCCATCTGGCCTTCACCGATCAACCGATCCTTGGCAGCCTGAATCGCCTTGGCGTGTTCGGGGGCAAAAGCGGAAAGGCTTTCGGCGCGGGTCTCGATGCCGAGTTCACGCAGCCAGCGCCCTTGATTGACCGTGCCAAGCCAACGGCAGCCACGCGATTCGGCGATCGGAACGAGCGCGGAAAAATCGACATGAGCCGTTAGGTCGGCCTCGCCCGGCATGGCGAAGGGATCGACACGGCGATGCGACCTGACAGCTTGGAGAGTGGAGCCGGTATGCGCCTCATCATGGCCGTAGTCGATCAGCAGCGCAGCCCCGCCCTGGTCGACAAGCCGGCCCGCAATCTCATAGGCAGTGGCCGCCGCGCCGGGACAAGTCTCGAGAATCGTACCGACCTGCGCCTCGCGCATCGCCTCAGGCACCGCCGCATCCATCGGCTTGTCGCCAGCGAGCGGAATGAACTGGCTGTCCCGGCATCCCACCAGCCGCTCGCGCCAGCCCGCCTCGGTCATGACCAATTGGCGGATCGGCAAGGCATCGAGAAACTCATTGGCGACGATCAGCAAGGGGCCATATAGCGAGACTGTCGAAAGATCGTGATGCCATTGCGCCTGCGGCACCGTGGCGAGTTGGATGTCCTTGAGCGCCGTCGAACTCTCGACAAAATGGACTTTGGGCTCAAGCCCATAACGTTTGGCCGCTCGCAAGGCATCGCGTGCCAGCGTACCGCGCCCGGGCCCAAGCTCGACAAAATGAATCGGTTCCTCGCGGCCTGCGCGGATCCAGATATCGGCAAGCCACAAGCCGATCAGCTCTCCGAACATCTGGCTGATTTCCGGCGCCGTGATGAAGTCACCGCCCTCACCCAGCGGGTCGCGATCACCATAATATCGCGTGTTGGATTCGCCCATGTAGTGTGTCAGCGTGATCGGGCCGTGGGTCGCGATAAGTCGCTCGAATATCGCCGACAGGGCATCGGCCGACTTTGACGGATCGCTCATGTCCCAGCCGGTTTTCCGCTTCCTAATGGAGGCCGCAGCAGCGCGCGAATCATGAATACAAGCCCGACCAGGATCAACGGCAGGGTAAGCCACTGGCCCATTGAAAGCCCTGTTTGCAGCGCGAATGTCTGGAGCTGCGCATCGGGCTCACGAAAGTATTCAACGAAGAAGCGCGCTCCGGCAATTCCGGCTGCAAATGTCCCGACGAGCAGGCCCGGCCGAAATCTCGCCCTGGTATTCCAAAACAGCAGCAGCATGACGACCACCATCAGCGCGCCCTCCAGCCCCGCTTCGTAAAGCTGACTCGGATGGCGCGCCAACTGGTACTTATCGTCTGGAAAGACCATTGCCCAGGATACGTCTGTCGCCCTGCCCCACAGCTCACCATTCACGAAATTGGCAAGCCTTCCGAACAGCATGCCGAAGGGCACGCAGACCGCAATATAGTCGGCCACTCGCAGGAAATTGAGCTTGTTTCGCCATGAGACCCAGGCCAGCGCGACCACCACGCCGATCAACCCGCCATGGAAGCTCATTCCGCCCTGCCACAATGAAAGCAGGTCTTTCGGACTGGCCCAGAGGCTGGGGATGCCCGTATCTCCGCCGGTGTAGAAAGTGGCATAGCCCAGCCGACCGCCAAATATGATGCCAAGCGTGCAGTAGAAGAACAGATCATCGGCATGACGCTGCGCAAGCGGCGCGCCGGGCGACTTTATCATTCGCAGAATATGCCAATAGCCGAGAATGATCCCTGCCAGATAGGCAAGCGAATAGAACCGCAGCGTGAAGAAGCCGAGATCTATGCCTTCGGTGAGGCCCAAATCCTGCCATTGAATTGGTCCATCGCTGGCGACGGAAGCGGCAATCGACAAGAGCAAGTGCATGATCTCCAGAGATTATATTTTCCAGACAAGCAGCGCTCTGCTTGTCATTGCGGCAGTCCTTCTGCCACAGCAAATAGGCCTTTGGTAGCGCGTAGGACGCTTGCCAGCCCCCTTCTGTGGATATCGCCCACGTGCCAGCGGAATGCGCAACGGGCCTATGCCTTGCCCGCTGCACGGTCTAGAGTTGACGCATGAGTGTTATCCGCATTTCCAACCAGCGCGATGTTATCGACAGACGGCATCTCACCAATGCGATCGATGCAATTGTCGAAGACAGCGGCGCTTCTGCTGGCCGGCAGGAAGTTGTCGAATTGCTGCGCAAGGCTCTGGCAGACGGGCGCACTGAAATCGACCGGCGGCTGCTCGACAAGCCTTCACAGGGCCATGATGCCGCCCAGGCACAGGCCTTTCTCGTCGACCAGCTGGTACGGGTCATCCACGACCATGTCGTCACCCAGGTCTTTCCCGTCGGCAACCGATCCACCGGCGAGCGACTGGCGATCCTGGCTGTCGGCGGTTATGGGCGCGGCGAAATGGCGGCGCATTCCGATGTCGACATCGCCTTCATCACGCCGATGAAATCAACTCCCTGGTGCGAACAGGTGATCGAGGCGATGCTGTATTTCCTTTGGGATCTCGCGCTCAAGGTCGGGCAATCAAGCCGGTCGCTCGACGAGATGGTAAAGATGTGCCGGGACGATCTGACGATCCGCACGGCGATGCTTGAAGGTCGATATGTGTGGGGTGACCAGCCCCTGTTCGAGGAATCTCGTGAGCGATTCAGAAAGGATGTCGTCGCCGGCACCGAACGGCAGTATGTCTCGGAAAAGCTGGCCGAGCGGGAAGAACGCCACAAGCGGATGGGCGATAGCCGCTACGTCGTCGAACCCAACATCAAGGAAGGCAAGGGGGGACTGCGCGACCTGCACACGCTCTACTGGATCGGAAAATATATTCACCGGGTCCGCAGCGCGAGCGAACTGGTCGGAACCGGATTACTGACCCAGGAAGAATACCGCGCATTCCGCAAGGCTGCGAACTTCTTCTGGGCGGTTCGCTGCCATCTTCATACGCTCACCAATCGGGCTGAGGATCGCCTGACCTTCGACCTGCAGCGCGAAGTCGCAAAACGGATGAATTTCGCCGACCGGACCGGCCAGAGCGCGGTCGAGCGGTTCATGCAGTACTTCTTCCTGCAGGCCAAGGTCGTCGGCAATCTCACCGGTGTGTTCCTCGCCCAGCTCGACGAACAATTCACCTCGCGCCAGCGACGGGGGCTGCTTGCAGGATTTCGCCCCAAGCAGCGCCTGGTCAAGGGCTGTGTCGTTTTTGGCGGCCGCATCAAGGCACCGTCCGACAACTGGTTCGAACAGGACCCGATCCGGCTGTTGGAAATATTCGTCCTCGCGGACCAGAACAATCTTGAAGTTCACCCGGAAACGATGCGTCTGATCGCGCGCGACGTGAAGCTCATCAAGGCCGAGCAGCGCAAGAGCCCGCGCGCGAACCGGCTGTTCATGGAATTGCTTACTAGCCGCAACGACCCCGAAACGATTCTGCGCGCGCTTAACGAGGCTGGGGTTTTCGGGCGCTTCATTCCGGATTTCGGGCGAGTCAACGCTCAGATGCAGTTCGACATGTACCACCACTTCACAGTGGACGAGCACACCATCCGCGCTATCGGCCTATTGTCGCGGATCGAAAAGGGCGAGGCAAAACAGGACCACCCGCTCTCGCATGAGATCATCAACAAGGTGCAGTCTCGCCGCGCGCTCTATGCCTCGGTATTGCTACATGACATCGCCAAGGGGCGCGGCGGGGACCATTCGGTCCTTGGGGCCGAGATCGCGCTCAAGCTTTGCCCCCGGCTGGGCCTCAGCGAGGATGAGACCGAACTTGTCAGCTGGCTCGTACGCCAACACCTGATCCTGAGCGCCACCGCCTTCAAGCGTGACCTGTCGGACTTCAAGACGATCAGCGATTTCGTCGAGATCGTCCAGTCGCTCGACCGATTGCGGCAGCTGACACTGCTCACCGTGGTCGATATCCGCGCGGTCGGTCCGGGCACCTGGAACAGCTGGAAGCGGCAGCTTATTGCCGACCTTTATGGCGCCGCCGAAGAGAAACTGCGGCTTGGCCATGCCGAATTCGGCCGAGACCAGCGGATCGCCGCCAAGAAGGCGGCGGTCGCCGAGAGGCTTGGCCAGAAGGAGAGCCTTGTCGAAGAGGTCGGCAAGAACTTCCCCGCCGCATATTGGATCGCAGAGCCCGACGACATTATCGCACTCAACCTGGTTCACTTCCAGGCGGCCCGCGATCTTGACCACGCCCTGTCAATCCACTGCGAATATTACCAGGCACGCGGCGCGACCCTGGTGACAGTCGTCGCAGCCGATCATCCTGGTCTGTTCTACAGGATTGCGGGCGGCATCCATCTCGCCGGGGGCAATATCATCGATGCCCGCATCCATACGACAAGGAACGGCTACGCGGTCGACAATCTGCTCGTTCAGGACCCTGTTGGACGCCCATTCATGGAAGGGGACCAACTGACAAGGCTGGAGACATCGATCGAGAACGCGCTGGCCAATCGCGTGCAGCTGTTGCCGCAGCTGATCGCGCGGCCCGATGCGCACCCTCGGGCCGACGCCTTTGATGTGCGACCCAGGGTCATCATCGATAACAAGGCTTCGAGTCGTTTCACCGTGATCGAAGTCAACGCCCGCGACCGCCCAGCCCTTCTCAACCGATTGGCCCGCGCGCTGTTCGAAGCCAAGCTGATGCTCCGTTCGGCTCATGTCACCACCTATGGCGAGCGCGCCGCCGACACTTTTTATGTGACAGACCTGCTCGGTGAGAAGGTCCGGTCGAAAAGCCGACTAAAGGATATCGAAACGCTACTGCTCGAGGCGGCAAATGAGGAAACCTTCGAAATCGAAGCCGCCTGACTGACCGTCAGTCTTCCCTGATGCCACTGAGCCCTGCATAGCCATAGGCAGCTTCGGCGCGAAACCTGGCACCGGCCGTCGGCTGAGGCGGTGTATCAGGCATAGTCGGCAAACTCACGCCACGACGCGCCAATTCCTGGTCGATGCGCTCCATCAGCGCCTGTTTCGTTTCCGGCCTGGGCTGCAGGATCTCGCTCGGATTAGCGAGCAACGGTAGGATCGGCAGGGCACGCTCGACTGTCATTGCTGCCTGCGAACCTGTGCAGTCGACATCGCCGACAAACACTTCGACACCCTCGAAAGACAGGGTTGCCTTGCCGGCACTCCAAGGCAGCCAGCCGGGCATTTCAAGGCTGAAACCGCTTTGCGTCATCGTGATGGCACCCGCGCGGATAGGCAGAGGATATCCCTCGCGATCGATCAGGGTGAGGTGCCCGGGAGCACCGCGTCCAACTGCGCCTTTGGCAAGCTCACGCCATGGCAGCGGCTCGGCCCAGACCGGCCTTGCCATAGCGCCCGGGGGAGCCGGATCGGAGGCCGGGAACGAAGTTGCGGCAGGCGCGCGCCATTCGTACGGCGCCTCGTCGAGACTTGAAGAGGCGTCCCACCAACGCACTACGGCTGGCTTCGCGCAGACAACGATACGGGTGAAATACCAGATCGCGTGACGTGTTACTTCGGCATAGTCAGTACTGGCCGGATCGAGCATTGTCGTGAGGATCTCTTCGGAAAGATAGCGCTCGAGATTGGCCTGCAAGTCTGTATCCCTGACCGCCGCCATTCCGGATATCGAGACGACCGGTTCGCTGGCCCCACCCTCGAACAGCATGCCGATTTTCGGGTTTCGCCGTGCCCGTTCCGCCTTGGCAGGATAGGCAAGGCCAGTAGCACAATCGATGGTTGTCAGATCGTCGCTCGTGAACGGCACCAGCGGCGAATTGATCGGCACCCCGGCCTTGCTGACGCTCGCCCATTCACAGACGAAGCGCGAGCGGATCAGCGCACCGACATGCTCGGGCAGATGATCGAGAAAACTCACGGCTTGTCCTCCAAAGGCCTATTCCATGCGGGCGCCAGCCCATAATCTTGCGATCGCTTCTTCCCTGCCGATCAGCGGCAATAGCGCCGCCATGTCCGGCCCATGGTCGCGGCCTGTCAACGCTTGCCTTAACGGCAGGAACAGCGCCTTGCCCTTGCGAGTGGTCGATGCCTTCAGCGCACCGGTCAGCGCATGCCACGGATCTTCGCCCCATTCCTGTTCGGCCAACACCACTGCTGCCTCGGCGAGATAGCTCCTCGTATCGCCATCAGTCGGCGGAAGCGACACCGGACCAACCACCACTTTCCACCAATCAGCCGCCTCCCCGACATGCGACAGGTTAGGGCGGATCGTCTCCCAACCCGGCTTGCCCATGCCTTCCGGAAGGCGATGCGCAACTTCATCGTAAGCCAGGCTATGGACGATCGCCGCATTCCCTCGTTCCAGCTCCGCCTCATCGAATCGCGCTGGCGCACGGCCGAAATGGGCCAGGTCAAAACTCGCCGCCAGTTCCACGAGGCGAAGCGCCGGGTCCACCGGGTCGGATGTGCCGATCCGCGCCAGCAGCGCTACCAGCGCCTCGGGCTCGATTCCGTCCTCGCGAAGCTGCGCCACGCTGAGCGACCCGATCCGCTTGGAAAGCTTGCCCTCGCTGCCTACCAGCAACGCCTCATGCGCAAAACGAGGCGCTGCCGCTCCCAGCGCTTCGAACATCTGGATCTGCGCGGCAGTGTTGGAAACATGGTCCTCACCGCGCAACACATCGCTGATGCCCATGGCAATGTCATCGATCACGCTGGGAAGCATGTAGAGCCATGAACCATCGGCCCGGCGGATCACAGGATCAGACAGCTGGGCAGGATCGAATTGCTGGCTCCCGCGAATGCCGTCATCCCACGCGATCGGCGACGTATGGTCGAGCAGGAAGCGCCAGTGCGGTGTCTCGCCTGCGGCCTGTCGGTCGGCGCGTTCCGCTTCGCTGAGCTTCAATGCAGCCCGGTCGTAGATCGGTGGCAGGCCGCGTCCCATCAAGACCTTGCGCCTGAGTTCCAGCTCCTGCGGCGTTTCGAAACAGGGATAGGCCCGTCCCTCGCCAACCAGCCGCTCAAACTCGCGCTCGTAGGATTCGAAGCGCGCAGACTGACGCTCCTCGCCATCCGGCACCAGCCCAAGCCATTCCAAATCTTCGCGGATCGCATCGACGAAATGCTCGCGGCTCCGTTCGCCATCGGTATCGTCAATCCGCAGCAGGAATCGCCCGCCGACCTGCTTGGTCAGCAGGAAATTATGCAACGCTGTGCGGATATTGCCGACATGCAGATGCCCAGTCGGCGAGGGCGCGAAGCGGGTGGTTACTGTCATCGCGAGATCATGCGCTCCTGGATGCATGGGTGATCGGATAGCGACGGTCGCAGCCGAAGTTGTGGGTGGGTCAGCT
>JAQWKP010000231.1 GCA_029247785.1 Novosphingobium sp. | reverse complement strand
ACGAGGTATTCCTGTCCTTCCTGCCGTTGTCTCATGCCTTTGAGCATACTGGCGGCCAGTTCCTCCCGATCGGTCTCGGCGGGCAAATCTATTATTGCGAAGGCCTGGACAAGCTTGCCGGCAATATCGAGGAAGTGCGGCCGACGGTGATGGTCGTTGTTCCGCGCCTGTTCGAGCTGCTGCGCACCCGGATCATGAAGCAGGTGGAAAAACAGGGAAAATTTGCGAACCGGCTGATGGACTGGGCGCTTTCCATCGGCCAGCGCAAGGCACAGGGGCGCAGGCGGCTGACCGATGGTCCCCGGAACTTCCTGATAGAGCGAACATTGCGACCCAAAATTCGCGCTCGTTTCGGCGGCAGGATCAAGGCGCTCGTCTCAGGCGGCGCGCCGCTCAACCCGGAAATCGGTATCTTTTTCGACGCGCTGGGGCTGACCCTCTTGCAAGGCTACGGCCAAACCGAATCTGGCCCCGTAATCAGCTGTAACCGGCCGAGCGCCGGCGTAAAAATGGAGACTGTCGGGCCGCCTGTGCACGGCGCTGAAGTGAAAATTGCCGAAGATGGCGAAATCCTGGCGCGCGGCGAAATGGTGACGCATGGCTATTGGCAAAACGAAGCCGCCACCGCCGCAGCGATCGTCGACGGCTGGCTGCACACCGGCGATATCGGCCATTTCGACGACAAGGGCCGGATCGTCATCACCGACCGCAAGAAGGACATGATTGTCAGCGACAAGGGCGATAATATCTCGCCGCAGAAGATCGAGACCATGCTGACGGTGCAGCCTGAGATCAGCCAGGCAATGGTCGCCGGCGACAAGCGGCCCTATATCGTCGGCCTGATCGTTCCCGATGCCGAATGGGCGCTGGAATGGGCGCAGGCCGAAGACGAGAAGTTCGATATGGAATCGCTGCAGGACCTCCCGGCCTTTCGCAACGCTGTCCGGACCGCACTTGATCGGGTGAATGACGAGCTGTCAGTGATCGAGAAAATCCGCCAATTCGCCTTCGCCGCCGAGCCGTTCACGATCGAAAACGAGGAAATGACGCCCAGCATGAAGATTCGTCGCCACAAGCTGAAAGAACGCTATGGCGAGCGGCTGAATGGGCTCTACAAGAAATAGGATTGCGCTGCGCAACAGTCGCGTCCGGGGCCCGCTCCGAGGCGCTTGATCCACGGAATGCGAAGCTAGTCAGCCTCGACTATGCTTTCGCCTGCGGCGATGACCTCCTGGCGTAGGGTCTTGCGATCGAGCTTGCCAACCATTGTCTTGGGCAGGCTGTCGCGGATCACGACCTGGTCGACGCGTTCGTGCTTGCCGACGCGCTGATTGACCCAATCGCGCAGTTCCTCATCACCGGCACTCGCACCGAGTTGCAGGGTGACGAAGGCGCGGGGCATCTCGCCGCGATAATCATCGGCGACGCCGATCACCAGCGCTTCCTTGACTGCGGGATGCTCCACCACCACCGCCTCTACCTGACTGGGAAACACCTTGAAGCCGCCCACCGCGATCATGTCCTTGCTGCGATCGACGATGCGGACATAGCCGTCGTCGTCAATCGTTGCGATATCACCGGTGCGCAGCCAATTATTGCCATCTCTGACAGCAAAAGCCCGGGCGGCTGCGTCGGGGCGATTCCAATAGCCTTGCATCACCTGTGGTCCTAGGATTGCCAGCTCGCCCGGCTCACCCGGCGGTGCATCCTTTGCGGGATCTTCCTTGTCGAGCAGGCGCAGATCCGTGCCCGGGAAGGGATGGCCGATGGTTCCGGTCCGATCATCCCCGTCGAACGGGTTGGCCGTGGCGACACCGGATACTTCGGTCAGCCCATAGCCCTCGATCAATCTTGCGCCGCTCACGGTCTCGAATTGCTGCTTGGCGGGCAGCGGCAGCGGTGCCCCGCCCGAAATGCAGGTCAGCAGGCTGGAAAAATCGGTCTTGGCAATATCGGGATGGTCGAGCAGCGCCTGATACATCGTCGGCACGCCGGGCATCGACGTTGCCTTGACCCGCTCGAGAGTCTCCAGAGTCTGGTCCGCCCGGAACCGAGGAAGCATGGCAATACACCCGCCATTAAGCACCGTCCGGTTGATCACGCAGGCATTGGCAAAAACGTGAAAGAACGGCAGCACCCCAATGATGACGTCGCGCTCCAGCTGCTGCGGATCGATCGCTTCGATCTGACGGGCATTGGCCGAAAGGTTTTGATGGCTCAGCATCGCGCCCTTCGGCGTACCCGTGGTCCCACCGGTATACTGCAACATGGCAAGGTCACTCAGCGGATCGATCGAAACCGGTTGAGGAGCCAAGGAGCCAAGAAATTCGTCCCACTGGGCAACACCTGGCATCCGGGGCACGGGCGATAGGTCGCTCCGCCGGAACAGGCGCAGGCCAAGCCCCTGCCAGAAAGGCAGTATTTTCGCGAGCCTGCCGACGACCAGCTGTTCGAGCGGCGAATCTTCAAGCACGGCAAGCGCTGTTGGCAAGAGCGCAGGAACATCGAGCGCAACCATCAGCGTCGTGCCGGAATCGACGACCTGCGCATCCAGTTCCTCGACCGTGTAGAGCGGCGAGAAATTGACGACAGTGGCGCCCGCCAGCATCGTGCCGAAATAGGCCGAGAGATAGATCGGCACATTGGGCAGCAGCAGGCCTACGCGGTCGCCCTTGCCAATTCCGCGCACTTGCAGCCCGGCGGCGAAGGCGCGCGCCTCGGACATGATCGCGTCATAGCTGTAAATCCGACCGTAGAAGTCGACGAGCGGACTATCGCCGAATGAGGCCACGCTGGCAGAAAACAGCTCGGTCATCGCAAGGGGCGCAAACTGCTGATCCCACGGACAAGGATGCGCATAACGCTCTCGCCAGATCCCGGGGCCGATCCTCTCAGTCATCCTGGCAATCTGGGCAATTCACCCGCGAAGGGCAAGCGGCGGATTGCATTAATGAGCGGATCGCGCTCAGGCGGATTCTTCCGCTTCGCCGACCGGTGCAGCATCTCCGGCTTCACCCGCTTCCTCCGCAGCCCGCTTCGCTTCGAGCCAGGCCGCCGCCTCGGCTTCCTGAGCGGCCTCGGCAGCGGCCTTTTCGGCAGCCTCGCGTTCGGCCCGCAGTTCCTCGATCAGCGCTTGACGATCATCGCCAACGTCGGCGGCATCTTCAACGTCATCGACAATGCCCGCCTTCTTGGCTGCCTTGGCAACAACAGCGTCAAGTTCCCGCTGCGAACACAGGCCGAGCGTGACGGGGTCCTTGGCTTGAATGTTCTGGGTGTTCCAGTGGCTGCGATCGCGAATGGCGTTGATCGTGTTGCGCGTCGTGCCGATCAGCTTGCCGATCTGCGCATCGGAAATTTCCGGATGATGGCGCAGCACCCAGGCGATCCCATCGGGCTTGTCCACCCGCTTCGAAACCGGCGTGTAGCGCGGACCCTTGGTGCGGTTGACGGTGACCGGCGCCTTCTGCATCTGCAGCGCATAGGTGGCGTCGGCCTGGCCGCGATCAATCTCTTCCATCGTCAGCTCGCCGGCGCGAACCGGATCGCGTCCGGTATATTTGCTGCTGGCCAGATCGTCGGCCATGGCCTGGACTTCAAGGATATGCAGGCCGCAGAATTCAGAGATCTGCTCGAAGGCGAGGGCGGTATTGTCGACAAGCCAGGAAGCCGTGGCGTGCGGCATCAAAGGAGCGAGTTGGGTCATGGGCTGTTTTTCCGAACACAAAATATAAGGGCCGCCCCTTTGCGGAGCGGCCGTGCGGGCACGAATGTAGGACAAAGATCGGCTCACGGCAAGCAATCTCAGCGCCGCGCGGCCTCGGGCAGCCTGTCAGTGGCCGATGGGCCCGAGGGATCAGCTGATCATTCCGGCTCGCCTCCCACCTCCAGCACGATCTTGCCGATGTGTTCGCCTGCTTCCATCCTGGCATGCGCCAATCCCGCATCGGCAAGCGGGAAAATCCGGTCCATCACCGGGCGCAATTCGCCGCTCGCGGCCAGCGGCCAGGCTTCCCGCGCGATTTCCTGCGCCAGCAAGCCCTTGAATTCGCGGGACCGTGGCCGAAGTGTGGAGCCGGACAGCGTATAGCGGCGCATCATCACCACCGCCATGTTGAGCTTGGCCTTGGATCCGCCGAGAATGGCGATCGTGATATGCCTGCCATCCTCGGCCAGGCATTTGAGATTGCGCGGGACATAGTCACCCGAGACCATGTCCAGCACCAGTTCGAGGCCCTTGCCGCCGGTAATTCGAGCAACTTCCTCGACGAAGTCGGTTGCGGCGTAATTGATCGCATGGGCTGCGCCCAATTTGCGGGCAGCGGCGCATTTGGCCTCGCTGCCGCAAGTGACGATGACCGTCAGCCCGAACAATCGGCCCAGCGTGATCGCCATCGTGCCGATCCCGCTGGTTCCGCCATGGACAAGGATGGTCTCGCCGTCGCGCGCATAGCCGCGTTCGAACACATTGTGCCACACGGTGAACAAGGTCTCGGGCAGGGCGGCCGCCTCGGCGAGGGAAAGTCCTTCGGGGACCGGCAAGCAATGTTCGGCATAAGCGAGGCAATATTCGGCATATCCGCCGCCCGCCACCAGCGCGCAAACCGTCTGGCCGAGCATAGCGGCGTCCACCCCATCGCCAAGGTCAACGATCATGCCTGAAATCTCCAGCCCCGGGATCGGCGAGGCGCCGGGCGGCGGCGGATAATGACCCTGACGCTGCGCGACATCCGGGCGGTTGACCCCGGCAAAAGCGACCTTGACCAGCACTTCGCCGGGGCCAGGCGCGGGGACTTCGCGAGTCTCGGCCCTCAGGACGTCAGGACCGCCGGGCGAATCGAACCCGGCAGCGATCATTGAACTCGCCAATTTGGCCGGCATGAATCACCCCCTGGCAAAGTCTTCATACTCATCGGGGAAGTAACCCCCAGGCCAGTTGACAGCAAGCATTTAGCAACCGATGCTGCCTTCAATGGACGATGAAGACCGACCCAGACAGCGACCGTCCGGCCTCGGGGCGGCCGGCCTTCTTTCCGGCGAAAGCCTGGATAGCTATTCGCTGGACGAATTGGATGCGCGGGTGGAATTGCTTCGGGCTGAAATTGATCGAATCGCCGAACATCGAGGGAAATCTGCTGCGCATATGCAAGCAGCAGACGCATTGTTCAGGCAGAAGCCATCGTGACCTTGTTAGCTGAGAATTGCGCGAGCCTGATCTTGCGAAAAAGAATTCGTTAACCATTTTTGTTCACATTCTCCCCAATTCTGGAGAGCGGAACGCCCCAGGGAAAGAGAGCTAGATGCCAAGTTTTGCGCAAAGCCTCGAAAAGACATTGCACGCGGCATTATCCCACGCGTCTGATCGCAGCCACGAATATGCGACGCTGGAACATTTGCTGCTCGCGCTGATCGACGATGGCGACGGAGCAGAAGTGATGCAGGCCTGCGGCGTTGATCTTGCCGATCTCGGCGATGTCGTGCGCCAATATCTCGACCAGGAATATCAGTCGCTCAAGACCGAGGAGCAGGGCGATCCTTCTCCCACGGCCGGCTTCCAGCGGGTCATCCAGCGCGCCATCCTGCATGTCCAGTCATCCGGCAAGGACACGGTGACCGGAGCCAATGTACTGGTCGCCCTGTTTTCCGAGCGTGACAGCTATGCGGTCTATTTCCTGCAGCAGCAGGACATGAGCCGGCTCGACGCGGTCAGCTTCATCAGCCACGGCATCGGCAAGGGCGGCAAGCGCATCGAGGATCGCTCGCCCAAGGATTCTGACGGCGAAACCCCGCAAGCCGAGGAAAAGGCCGAAGGCAAGGGCAACAAGAAGGATTCGGCGCTCGACCAGTTCTGCGTCAATCTCAACGAGAAGGCGCTTGCCGGAAAGGTCGATCCACTGATCGGCCGTGGTCCCGAGGTCGACCGCACCATCCAGATCCTGTGCCGTCGCTCCAAGAACAACCCGCTCTATGTCGGCGAACCCGGCGTCGGCAAAACGGCGATCGCCGAGGGACTTGCACGCAAGATCGTCGAGGGTGACGTTCCCGAGGTGCTGAACGATGCGGTGATATATTCGCTCGACATGGGCAGCCTGCTTGCCGGCACACGCTACCGCGGCGATTTCGAAGAGCGGCTAAAGCAGGTGGTAGCGGAACTCGAAAAGCTCGAGGGCGCAATCCTGTTCATCGACGAAATCCACACCGTGATCGGCGCTGGCGCAACCAGTGGCGGCGCGATGGACGCTTCCAATCTGTTGAAACCGGCGCTTTCAGGCGGCTCGATCCGCTGCGTCGGCTCGACCACTTACAAGGAATTTCGCAACCACTTCGAAAAGGACCGCGCGCTGCTGCGCCGGTTCCAGAAGATCGACGTCAACGAACCGACGGTCGAAGACACCATCAAGATCCTCAAGGGGCTGCGCAGCGCCTTCGAAGAGCATCACAAGGTTCGCTACACCCCCGATGCACTCAAGACGGCGGTGGAATTGTCGGCGCGCTACATCAACGACCGCAAGCTGCCGGACAAGGCGATCGACGTGATCGACGAAGTCGGCGCAATGCAGATGCTGGTACCGCCCTCGCGCCGCAAGAAGACGATCACCGCCAAGGAGATCGAAAAGGTCATCGCGACCATGGCGCGCATCCCGCCCAAATCGGTCAGTTCCGATGACAAGAAAGCTCTCGAAAGCCTCGGCAAAGACCTCAAGCGCGTGGTTTACGGCCAGGACAATGCGATCGAGGTGCTTTCGAGCGCGATGAAATTGTCGCGCGCCGGACTGCGTGAGCCTGACAAGCCGATTGGCAGCTTCCTGTTTTCCGGCCCCACCGGCGTCGGCAAGACCGAGGTCGCCCGGCAGCTTGCGAGCATCATGGGAATCCCGCTGCAACGCTTCGACATGTCCGAATATATGGAACGCCACAGCGTTTCGCGGCTGATCGGCGCGCCTCCGGGCTATGTCGGCTTTGACCAGGGCGGATTGCTGACCGATGCGGTTGACCAGCAGCCGCATAGCGTCTTGCTGCTCGACGAAATCGAAAAAGCGCATCCCGACCTGTTCAACATCCTGTTGCAGATCATGGATAATGGTCGCCTGACCGACCACCACGGCAAGACCGTCGATTTCCGCAATGTCGTGCTGATCATGACAACCAATGCCGGCGCTGCGGACATGGCAAGCCAGGGCATCGGCTTTGGCGATGTGTCCAAGGAGGATGCCAGCGATGAGGCAGTCAAGCGGATGTTCGCGCCCGAATTCCGCAACCGGCTCGATGCGATCGTGCCGTTCTCCTATCTCGGCAAGGAAACCGTCAGCCGCGTCGTCGACAAGTTCATCCTGCAGCTTGAATTGCAGCTGGCCGAACAGAACGTCCATATCCAGTGCGATAGCGATGCTCGCGACTGGCTGGCCGGACGCGGCTATGACAAGCTCTATGGCGCCCGGCCGATGGCCCGCCTGATCCAGGAGAAAGTCAAGCAGCCGCTCGCCGAGGAACTATTGTTCGGCAAGCTTGCCAATGGCGGCGAGGTGCATGTCTCGGTCAAGGAAGATGCCCTGGCCTTCGAATTGACCCCGGCCCCGCCCAAAGTGGTCAAACGCAAGAAGAGGCCTGCGAAGAAAGCCGCACCCAAGGCAAAGCCAAAGGCTGAACCCAATGCAGGGACCGCGCCAGAGGAAAGCCCCGAAAAAGGCAAGGACGGCGAATAAGCCCACAGGCTGGCTATTGAGGCGACGGCAGACTGGCTCCGTGCCAACCCGCTGATTGACGCTGATCAAACCGCTTGTCCGCTGCTCCGGCTAGAGGAAGCGGTGACAGTTTGCATTGATCGGAGACACCAGTGGCTACCTCTGCCCAGACCAAACCCGCCACGCCATTCTCCAAACTTGGCGGGCACGAGACCTTTCAGGCCATCACCGAACGCTTCTACGATGTGATGGACAGTGATCCTGCCTATGCCGAATTGCGCGCGATGCACGAGCCGGACCTCACCAGGATGCGCGGCGCTCTGGCACTATTCCTTGCTGGCTGGGCGGGTGGCCCGCGCGACTGGTTCGACCAGAACCCCGGACGCTGCATGATGAGCGTGCACAAGCCCTACACGATCAGCAGCCAGGTCGCCGAACAATGGTCCGAAGCCATGCAGCGCGCCATCGCCGATGTCGCGCCAGAAGAAGACCAACTCGCCAAGGCGATGGGCGAGGCGCTCGGCGAGCTTGCTAAGAGCATGGGGCAATAGGGGCGACAATCAGCCGTCTCCCGCCCAAACAATTTTCCTACACGCCTGATAGCTGACACAATGCATCCTCGGCCTGCCACGGCCCGCTCTTTGACAAGTCTGGAAAAGCCTCCGCTCCCGCGCGTCGCCTTGCGGGTATAATGTGCCCATCTATTTGTATTACTTAGGTTTAGTTTTGTAGGACTAAAGCGACACGGTGTAACCTTTGTAACCTTAGGCCCAAATAGGCGGGTCGCTGCGGGAAGTTGCGCCGCGCAACATCAGTCGCCCAGGCCGAGCGCCTCTCGGTGTGTCCGGCCGTTGAGGACATAATGCTGCACGCCCGTCTGGTTCGCCGCGATCGCAGCGTCATCAAGGTCGCGAAGATATTTCGCGGGCCTGCCGACCCATAGCTGACGCGCCTCGATCTGCTTGCCCGCCGTAAGCATGGCCCCGGCCGCCAGCATGCCGTCCGATTCGACCCGGCAGCCATCCATGATGATCGCACCGAGGCCGACAAAGGCCCGGTTTTCGAGAATGCAGCCATGGACCATCGCCATATGGCCGATCAGCACGTCTTCGCCGATGATCGTCGGGAAGCCATCGGGATGGTTCGGCTTGGGGCTGTCGCAATGGACCACGGTTCCGTCCTGGATATTGGTGCGCGCGCCGATCACCACGCGATTGACGTCGGCGCGGATCACGCAATTGTACCAGATGCTGACATCCGGGCCGATTGTAACGTCGCCGACGATCCGGCAGCCTGGCGCGATAAAAGCGCTCGGATCGATTTGCGGCGATTTGCTGTTAATGGCGGCGATGGTGACGTCAGAACGTTCGGCAGTCATAGGCCCCCCAGGAGCTTCTTCCAGTTGATATAGGGCAGGATCGAAGCGTGATTGTCGGTCCAGACCCGCGGTGCTGGCGGGCCGAGTTCTTTCCATGGCGCATCCGGCCGGGCCTCGGCAAGCGCCTTGAGGCTTTCAGGATTGCGGGACAGGGCAACGAAGTCGGACGGGCTCAGATAGTCCTGGTCCTGCGGCGTATTGGTGCGCATCCGGGCAGACAGTCCGTGTTTGCGGGCAAGCGCGGAAAGGATCGGTTCGAGTTGGAGATAGCGGTTGGAGATGTGAACGAGCAGCACGCCATCGTCGGACAGCGCGCGCAGATAGACCGCCATCGCCTCATCGGTGATCAGGTGCAGCGGGACCGAATCCGAGGAAAAGGCGTCCGCGACCAGCACATCGAAAGCGCCCTTGGGATATTTACCGATTTCCAGCCGGGCATCTCCCAGCACGATATCTGCTTCTGGCGCGCATTCCTCAAGGAATGTGAAAGTGCGATTGCGTGAGAGCTCAACAACAACCGGATCGATTTCGAAGAATGTCCAATCCTGCCCCGGCGTCCGCAAGCAGGCCAGCGTTCCGGCTCCCAGACCGAGTATTCCAACCCGCGCGCTCGGCCCGAACAGTTCAGGCACCTGCGCCATCAGGATCGCCGCCCCGGAATTCGGCCCATAATAGGTCAAGGGCTCGAGCCGCCTCCCCGGTTCGGTCGATTGCTGACCGTGCAGCGTTGTACCATGGACCAGCATGCGAAGTTGACGCGAGGGAGAATCAAGCACCGTGTGAACGCCGAAATAGCTGCGCTGGCGGCGGTCCTCCATGCTCTTCTCGATCGTCCTCACCCCGCCCTGGGCCAACATCAGCAGGACCAACACGGCGACGAACATCATCCGCGAATGCAGGAGCAACAGCCCAATACCGCATAGCATCGCCGTTAGAAAAGCCTGGTGGATGCCCGCCGCGGTGTCGGCAACAGCGGCATAGAGCGACAGCGCCAGAAGGACCGCCAGCGCCAGAAGCAGCCATGCCGTAAGGCGCGCCATCGCCGGATCCAGTCCTGGAAGGCGTCGCCATTTGAACAATTCAGGCAGCGGCATCAGCAGCGCTGCCGCCATGACAAGCAGTGGATGTTCCCAGACCCAGTCAAACACCGCCGGCGCAAGGATCGCGGTGAAAGCGCCGCCCAGCGCTCCTCCAGCCGACATGACCAGATAGAAACGGGTAAGCTGAGCCGGATGCGGCCGCAAATCGTAAAGCCGGACATGCAACGCAACAGCCACCACGAAAAGCAGGGCAATGCTTGCAAAGACCGGTCCAATGCCGCCGGAATGATTGGAGACCATGGCAAGGCCACCTGCGAACAGCATGAGCGGTGGCGCAGCGACTGTAACGGCCCGGCCCGGCCCGCGATTATCAGCAAAGGCAATGACAAAACTCAGCAGATAGAGCCCGAGCGGGATCACCCAGAGCAGCGGCATCGCAAAGATATCGGTGGTCAGATGGGTCGTAGTGGATAGCATCAAGCCGGAGGGAACGGCGGACAGGGCGAGCCACTGGAATGTCCGGCCACTCCCGATCCGCTCGGCGAGTTGAACGCTGGTTTGAGGTACGGGTGATTGCACTGCGACGTTCCACCGCGCGCGGGCCGAAAGCGCGACGAGGACAATCAGCAGGCCATAGCCGATCGCCCAGACCAGGCTTTGCTGGTCAAGCGACAAAAGCGGCTCGGCGAGAAGCGGGTAAGCAATAAGCCCGGCAAAGCTACCAAGATTGGATGCCGCGTAAAGCGCCCAGGGCTCACCGGCATCAGGATGGCCGGTAAACCAGCGCTGCATCAGCGGTGCTTGCGAGGACACGATGAAAAATACCGGGCCGATCGTCAGCAAGAAAAGCAGGGGTACCCACAATACCTCCCACCCCGGAGCAGGAGGCGGCAGGCGGTAAAGAGTAATCGGCAACATCACGGCACCGACCGCAAGCAGCAGCAAATGCAGCTTCGCCTGGTGCGCCACCGGCATACGAGAAAGGCGATGCGCATAGGCATAGCCCGCCAGCAGCAGCGCCTGGTAGACCAGCATCGCACTGTTCCAGACATTGGGCGCGCCGCCCAATCTCGGCAGGGCCATACGTGCAACCATCGGCTGGACGAGGAACAGCAGAAAACTTCCGGCCAGGATCGTCGCAACGAACAGCGGGCGGGCGACGGTCAGCGATTTCGCCTGAATCACGCGCCCAGAAGCCGGGCGGCAAGCGCAGCATGATAGGTCAGCACGCCCGAACAACCTGCGCGCTTGAATGCCGTCAGCGTCTCCAGCACCAGCGCATCGCGCTCGGCAGCGCCAGCGGCAACAGCTGCCTCGATCATCGCATATTCGCCGCTCACCTGATAAGCGAAGACCGGCACGTCGAATCGCTCTTTCACCCGCCTGACGATATCGAGATAGGGCATGCCCGGCTTGACGATAACGCTATCGGCGCCTTCGGCGATATCGAGCTCCACCTCGCGCAGCGCTTCCTCGGCGTTGGCCGGATCCATCTGGTAGGTTTTCTTGTCGCCCTGGAGCAGTCCGCGCGACCCCACCGCTTCGCGGAAAGGGCCGTAGAAGGCGGAAGCGTATTTGGCAGAATAGCTCATCACCTGCATGCGGTCATGGCCGGCCTGTTCAAGCGCAGCCCGGATCGCCGCGATCCGCCCGTCCATCATGTCAGATGGAGCAATGATATCCGCCCCGGCAGCGGCCTGGTTGAGCGCCTGGCCAACCAACACTTTGACCGTCTCATCATTGACGACATAGCCGGCATCGTCGATCAACCCATCCTGGCCGTGGCTGGTATAGGGATCGAGGGCGACATCGGTGAGTATGCCAATATCGCCGCCAACAGCATCGCGGATGGCGCGGATGGCGCGACACATCAGATTGTCAGGATTAAGAGCCTCTTTGCCCTCAGTGCTGCGCCGATCGGGCTGGGTGTTGGGGAACAACGCCACGCAGGGGATACCGAGCTGTGCGGCGTCGCGCGCCCTTCTTGCCACTAGATCGGTCGACCAGCGCGATACGCCCGGCAGAGATGCAATCGGCTCCTCGATTCCGGTCCCCTCCGTCACAAAAAGGGGCCAGATCAGGTCTGCAGGGCCGATCACGGTCTCGCGGTGCAGCGCCCTACTCCAGGCAGTTGAACGCGTGCGGCGCAGCCTGGTTTGCGGATAAGATACAGTCATGGGGCGTCTAACTGCCCCAAATCCACGCATCCATCAATTGCGAAGACCGCGATTTCCCTGTTGCGAGGCAACGCTACTGGCATTGGCCCGATCGGGAGCAGGCGCGACGACGTCGCGGTGACGCGCCAGCCTGTCGATCTCGCGCTTGGGTTCAGTCTGGTCGGTGTCCGTGGGCGCGATACTCTCAAGCGCGGCTCCGGGCTCGACCGCCTTGAGCTTTGCCAGGAGGGTTTTGAACTTGACCAGCTCTTCGCCATCGATCTGTGGGCGAGAGAGGAGCCGCACCTTCCGCGGATTGATCGTCCGATTATTGCGATAGGCCTCGAAATGCAGGTGCGGGCCGGTCGAAAGGCCGGTTGAGCCAACATAGCCGATCACCTGGCCAGCTCTAACCCTGGTGCCATTGCTGACGGCGATACGACTCATATGCGCATAGCCAGTTGCCGTGCCACCGCCATGCTTGATGCGGACAAATTTGCCGTGTCCGCCATGACGTCCCGAAAAGGACACAGTTCCGTCGCTCACCGCGTAGATTGGAGTGCCATATTTCGCCGCATAGTCGACGCCGGAATGCATCCGCCGATAGCCCAGAATCGGGTGCCGGCGCATGCCATAGCCAGAGGTCTGCCTGCCAGAGACCGGAGCAACGTAAGAGGAGCGCTGCCTGCCGACGCCCGACGCCTCGAAGAACTGGCCGTCCTTGCCCCAACGCATCAATTGCAATCGCGGCTTGTCGCCGCGGTGCAGGCCAGCATAGAGAAGTTCTCCGGCCAGCCGCTCGCCTTTTGCCGAGCGCTTGTACGCGATGACAATGTCGAAATCGTCGCTCGCGCTGATGTCGCTTTCGAGACTGAGATGCCCGTCGACCGCTTTGAGGTATTGCTGGATCGCCTTGACCGGTGCCCCGGCTGCACGGGCAGATCGATAGAGGCTGCTGCCAACCGATCCCCTAATCCTGAGAGGAGTTGAATCCACTGTGATGGGGTTCTGTTTCAGCGCCAGCTGATCGCCGCCGCGCTCAATGGCGAGCCCGAGGTCGAAACGGGCTCGGAAATCGATGCGGTCGAGGGGTCGCGGCTGGCCCGGTGCCGTACGCTTGCCAAGGGTGATGTCGAACTGCGTGCCCGATTCGATCTCGCCAATCGGCATGGCACTGCCAACCATTGCCGAAACCCGCGAAATATCCACCATTCCAACGCCGGCCCGCTCGAGCATCCGGCTGAAACTGTCGCCCTGGCCGAGCGTCGCAACAAGCTGGATCATCGGCCTTTCGGGCGCGCTCTTGAGAGACAGGACATCAGGTGTCGCGCCCATATGTCGCCCACTGTCCGACCCCAAAGCCATCGGCATGATCATATGGCTGCGGAATTCGTCGCGAATCG
>JAQWKP010000230.1 GCA_029247785.1 Novosphingobium sp. | reverse complement strand
CGGAGCTATGGACTTCATCGAGAAGCCATTCGAATCCGAACGATTGCTGCATCTCGTGGAAAGGGCGACCGAAACCGAGCGTCTGCGCCGCGAGAACGCCCAGCTGAAGCAGGATTTCTCGGGAGGCGAGGAATTCACCGGAAGCAGCTCGGTGATAAATCAGGTCCGCGCAACACTGAAGCGGATTGCCAGTACTGGTAGTCGGATGTTGATCACCGGACCTGCCGGCTCGGGCAAGGAAGTCGCCGCTCGGCTTCTCCATAGCTGGAGCTCTCGCGCAGATTGCGCCTTCGTTTGCGTGAATTCAGCGAGGATCACACCGGAGCGCTTCGAGCACGAATTGTTCGGTGAGGAATCTGAAGGCAATCTGGTAAGGCCGGGCCTACTTGAGACTGCAGATGGCGGTACACTCTATTTTGACGAAGTTGCCGACATGCCACTCTCAACTCAAGCCAGAATATTGCGGGTCCTGACTGACCAAGTGTTCGTCCGGGTCGGTGGTAGCCGACAGATTCGCGTCGACGTTCGCGTGGTTTCCTCGACTTCGCGGGACTTGGATCGAGAAATAACCGAGCGTCGGTTCCGCGAAGACCTGTTCTACCGGCTCAATGTCGTCCCCGTCGAAGTACCGCCTTTGCGAGACCGCCGCGAGGACATTCCTGCACTCGTCGAACATTTCTTCACTCGCTATGCATCGGACCAAGGTGTGCGCCCTCCTGAAATCAGCTCGAAAGCGATGACAGCGCTTCAGGCTTATGACTGGCCCGGCAATGTCCGCCAGCTTCGCAATGTCGTCGAACGAACGGTAATCCTGACGCCGCGCGAGGACCTAGGCCGGATCGATGCAGAAATGCTCCCGCCGGAAATTTTCAACACCAGGCTTCAGGGTGAAATGGACGTTTCGGTGATGATGGCCGCGCCTCTGCGAGAGGCACGAGAAGATTTCGAACGCGAGTACCTTCGGGTACAGATCCGCCGCTTTTCGGGAAACATTTCGAAAACCGCGAGCTTTATCGGCATGGAGCGCTCTGCACTGCATCGCAAGCTCAAGCTGCTGGGTCTGAACGACCGCTAAATGGCTCGCGAACGCGCCGCGAATGTATCTTGAAGCGCCATAGGCAATTTTCGTGTTTACTGCAGTGCAGCAAAGCTGTAAAATCTGATTAGTATGCGGTCCGGAATCTTTTCGGACCAGATTGCGGATCACAGTAGTGACCGCCAACAATAGGAGAAAATATGAGCGAAAAAACGCTCTCCGCACGCCCTAAACCGGTCATTGAGCCGGAACCCAGCGGGCCGAAACCACAGCCCGGGGGCAAAGCCCAAAACCTCCAGGACCAGTTCCTCAACCAGCTGCGCAAGTCCAAGACGCCCGTTACCATGTTTCTGGTGAAAGGCGTCAAGCTACAGGGAATCGTCACCTGGTTCGACAATTTCTCGATCCTGCTTCGGCGGGACGGTCAATCACAACTGGTCTACAAGCATGCGATTTCAACGATTATGCCGGGCACGCCTGTCGATATCAGCGAATATTCGAGCCTCGCAGAGGGTAGCATGAAGGCGCGGCTTCTCCAGGATGTATTCCTCTCCAGCATCCGTAATGCCGGCGTCCAGGTCACGATGTTCCTGGTCAATGGTGTGATGCTGCAGGGCAGGGTGGCGGCCTATGACCTTTTCTGCATGCTGCTTGAGCGCGAGGGCTATGTCCAGCTTGCCTATAAGCATGCCGTCTCGACGATCCAGCCTGTCACCCCGGTCGACCTTCAAGGCGACGACGATGATGACTGAGAGGTAGCGCACCGAGCTTGGACGAGGACCTCAAGACAGAAGTCTCGCGCGGCGTACGCGCTCTGGTGGTCTATCCGCAGATACGCGGTAGATCTGGCCAGGATCCCGATGCGCGCCTGGACGAAGCCAAGGGATTGGCCGCCGCCATCGGGCTGGTCATAGCCGACGCTTTCATCCTGGGGTTGCGCGAGCCGCGTCCTGCAACCTTGTTCGGTGAGGGGCAAGTCAACAACATTGCCACTGCCTGCGAGCAGAATGAAGCAGAGCTGGTGGTAGTGGATGGCGCGCTGTCAGCAATCCAGCAGCGTAATCTCGAAGACAGGCTGAAGCGAAAGGTCATTGATCGAACCGGGTTGATCCTTGAGATATTCGGCGAGCGAGCGGCTACTGCAGAGGGCCGGTTGCAAGTGGAGTTGGCTCATCTCGACTATCAGGCCGGCCGATTGGTCCGCAGTTGGACTCACCTTGAGCGGCAACGCGGTGGCTTTGGTTTCCTGGGCGGCCCCGGCGAAACTCAGATCGAAGCCGATCGACGGTTGATCCGTGATCGCATGGCGAAGATCAGACGCGAACTTGAGCAGGTTCGCCGCACTCGCGGACTACACCGGGATCGCCGGGAAAAGGCGCCTTGGCCGGTTGTTGCTCTGGTTGGCTACACAAATGCCGGCAAATCCACCTTGTTCAACCGCCTCACCGGCGCCGATGTCATGGCCGAGGATCTGCTGTTCGCCACCCTCGACCCGACGATGCGCTCAATCCGCGTGCCTGGGCTCGACAAAGTGATCCTGTCAGACACAGTGGGCTTCATTTCAGACCTGCCAACTCAACTTGTCGCCGCATTCCGGGCGACGCTTGAGGAAGTTACCGCAGCCGATCTCATCCTTCACGTTCGCGACATAGCCAATCCCGACAGTGAACTACAAAAACGTCAGGTGTTGGATGTTCTCGGCGAGCTCGGCATCATCGGCGGGGAGGGCGACGACCCGGCAATCCCGATTGTTGAAGTTTGGAACAAGTGGGATCTGCTATCCTCACCGCGCGCAACGGAATTACAGTCCTTGGTACAGGACGGTCCATATGAGGATGCAGCACTAGTCTCGGCCTTGACCGGGAAGGGATGTGAGGACCTGCTCGGTCTGATCGGGCATCAATTGACTGAAGATGCTGCGCTTTACACCTTCGTCCTGCCGGCTGCCGACGGTCAGCGCATCGCGTTTTTGCACGCGCGCGGCGCGGTTAAATCGGAAGAAGATGCAGGCGATGCCCCCGAGGGACCACAAATGCGCATAAAGGTTCGCTTGTCAGAGCGTGAACTCGGCCGGTTTTCAGCTCTCTGAGGCCTTGGCGGCCTGCCAATATAGCTCTTGTTCATCAAGAGGAAGGGAGGCGAGGGGGTTGCCGGCTTTCATCGCTGCCTGCTCCATATGCCGAAATCGAGTTTCAAACTTGGCATTCGCCGCGCGTAGGGCCTCTTCTGGCGCCACCCCCAATGCGCGGACGATATTGACTGCTGAAAACAGCACATCTCCGGCTTCCATGAGTCGTTCCTGGTCATTTTGCGCCCCTGCCAATTCCTCAAGTTCTTCCTGAAGCTTTGCCTTGGGGGCCTCTGCATCCGGCCAGTCGAAACCAAGCCGGGCAGCACGTTTTTGCAGCTTTTCGGCACGCATCAGCGCTGGAAGGGTTAGGGCGATGCCATCCAGGGCGCTTGTAGCTCCTCTCGCTTCGCGTTCATCGGCCTTGATCCGTTCCCATCGATCAGCCTGGGATTCGTCCTTGGCGCGTTCGATCCCGAAGATATGGGGATGACGCGCTTCTAGTTTGTCCGAAATTGAATTTGCGACATCGGCGAATTGGAAATGCTGCGCCTCCTCGGCCATCCGAGCGTGGAAAACGACCTGGAGCAGCAAGTCTCCCAGTTCATCTTTGAGAGCCTCCATATCCTGACGGTCTATGGCATCGGCGACCTCGTAAGCTTCTTCGACTGTATAAGGCGCTATGGTTGCGAAAGTCTGTTCCCGATCCCATTCACAGCCCGTTTCAGGGTTGCGCAAGCGCGCCATTATCGTGAGGAGGCGTACAAGAGGGGACTGTGGTTCCAATGTCATCCTAAAATGATAATATATATTATGTTAAATAAATTTAAGGAGACCACTTTTCAGCCCTCTGCGCCCGCTCACGCACCAATCCAGCTAACAACAAGGAACAAACCCAAGATAATCACCAACCACGCGAGCGCCATTTTCGCCGTCCGCTCAAGGCTCAAACCATGGGAACGAAAATTGCTCACCACCAAGACCAATGAGCCCAAGACGGTGATAATTCCGATAATCGAAGCTGCAACCATCATGCCTCCAACTCAAGCCCATCATAACCGACCAGCACATGGTCCGGCGTTTCGGCGCTCAGACTGGCATAATCGAGGCTTTTGTCGAGATGCGTTAGAACGACGCGTTCCGCACGTGCGGCCCGAGCAAATTCAAGAGCCATAGCCAGATTGGCATGAGTAGGATGAGGTTCGCGGCGCAGGCAATCAACCACTAGAATATCGGAACCACGAACAAGCTCGACCATATCGCTCGTTATTTCACTGAAGTCTGTAGTATAAGAAACTGATTTTCCATCACAACTAAACTTAAACGCGGACGTTTCTATGGGGCCATGTGGCATTTGGCAAGATTCCACACCAAACCCCGCACACATTCGCAGCCTGTCCAACCCCTCGATATCAACGATCGTGTGGTATCCATACTGCCCTGCAAAGACATAGCTGAAGCGCTGCCGAAGCCGGCGAACCGTCTCTTGGGATGCGTAACCAGGAATGGGCCCAGCCCGGCCGAAACGCAAAGCGCGCAAATCGTCGATGCCGTGACAGTGATCGGCGTGGTCATGGGTCCAGAACACCGCATCGATCTTGTCGATACTATTGGCAAAGAGCTGGGCGCGAAGGTCTGGCGACGTGTCGATGAGAATACGGCGTCCGTCCTCGCTCTCAACCAGGATGGAAACACGCGAACGACGGTTTTTTGGCTCATTGGGGTCGCAATCCCCCCAATCAATCCCGGTCTCGCCGCCCAGTCGCGGTACACCGATCGAGGTTCCGCAGCCTAGTACAACCAGCTTCACGCTCTGGCTTTCTCAAACAATTGGTAGAAATTGCGTGTAGTGGTCTCAGCTAGCTGCCCTGCCTCAACCCCACGCAGATCCGCAACAAATCGCGCGGTATCGGCGGTAAATGCAGGCTCGCATGTCTTGCCACGATGGGGCACCGGAGCCAGAAATGGCGAATCTGTTTCAACCAACAGGCGATCTTCTGGGATCTCACTGGCTATCGCCTGCAAATCCTTGGTATTCTTGAAAGTTACGATTCCAGAGAGTGAGATTGACAGTCCGAGGTCAAGCACCTTTCGGGCGAACTCCGCCGATGCCGTAAAACAATGGATCAGTGCGGGGAAAGCGCCCTTGCCCATCTCGTCGGTCAGGATCGCGGCGGTGTCGTCGTCAGCATCTCGCGTGTGGATGATCAGCGGCAAGCCGGTCTCGCGGGACGCTTCGATATGGATACGGAACAAGGTCGCTTGAGTCTTGCGATCTGAATGCTCGTAATAATAATCGAGCCCGGTCTCGCCGATCGCAACCACCTTGGGATGCGCTGAAGCGTCAAGCAGTGCTGCCTTGCCAAGATCGGTATGGCTGTCTGCCTCATGCGGATGGATCCCGATACTCGCCCAGACATCGGATTCACGCTCCGCTGTGGCGACAATCTCCTGCCATTCACGTTGCCGGGTTGAGATATTAAGAAAACCACCAATTCCGGCTTCGCGTGCACGCGTCAACACGCCCTGCTGATCCTCCACGAGCCCCTTATAATTGAGGTGGCAGTGCGAATCGATCAGCATCAGCTCTCCTCTACAGTCGGCATATCAAGCCGTGGGAAGACGCCAACAGGCTTGTCGATAGTGAAGCCACTGGCGCAAATGCGCTCAAACCAGGCCTCATCGCCCAAGGAGGCATAGCTACGTTCATCATCCGGAATACCCATCTGATCGAGCAGATTATCGGCCGATACAGGCACAACCGGGCGCACCGCTATCGCAAGGACGCGTGTGCACCGGAAGAGCGTCATGAGAACCGCTACCATCCGGTTCGGATCGGTCTTTTTCAGTGCCCACGGGGCTTGCTCGTCAACATATTGATTGCAGGCGAATACCGCCTTCATCCACGCTTCGAGCCCATCGCTAAAAGCCAACTTGTCAAAATTTTCCTGCAGGCTGGCAACAGCCTCTTCAACCTGCCCTGCTAACGCTAGATCGGCAGCGGTTGACGGCAAGTCAGCTTCCAACTTGCCATCCAAATTCTTGAAGATCATCGACAGCACGCGCTGGGCAAGATTGCCGAAGCTGTTCGCAAGCTCAGCATTTGCCCTGGTTACAATCGCTTCAGCCGAATAGCTACCATCCTGCCCGAAGGCGATCTCACGCATCAGGAAATAGCGCAAGGTGTCGACCCCAAAGCGTTCCGCCAGCTCCGTTGGATCGGTGACATTGCCGAGCGATTTCGATTCTTTCTGGCCACGATTGAGCAGGAAGCCATGGCCAAACACCTGCCGGGGCAGCGCAATCCCGGCGCTCATCAGGAAGGCTGGCCAATAGACCGCATGGAAGCGCACGATATCCTTGCCGATCAGGTGAAGATTGGCAGGCCAGAACTTCGCCAGAGCCTCGGTTTCCTCGGGATAACCCAGACCGGTAAGATAGTTTGTCAGTGCGTCGACCCAAACATACATGACGTGATCTTCGGCGCCCGGCACCTTGACGCCCCAGTCAAAACTGGTGCGAGAGACCGAAAGATCGCGCAAGCCGCCCTCGACGAACCGCATGGTCTCATTGCGGCGACTATCCGGACGGATGAAATCGGGCTGAGAACGGTAGAGTTCGAGCAAGGGCCCCTGGTATTTCGACAGGCGGAAGAACCAGCTTTCCTCCACGGTCCATTCCACCGGAGTGCCTTGAGGTGAAAGCTTGTCGCTCCCTTCGCCCTCGATCAGCTCGCTCTCATCATAATAGGCCTCGTCCCGGACCGAGTACCAGCCTTCGTAGCGATCGAGATAAAGATCGCCATTGGCCTCCATCGCCTGCCAAATTGCCTGACTGGCCAGGTGATGCTCGTCCTCGGTCGTGCGAATGAAGCGGTCATAGGAAATATTCAGATGATCGAATAGGTGTTTGAAATAACCTGACATTTCATCAGCAAGCTGACGCGGCGTAACACCGAGCTCGCGTGCTTTCTGGGCCATCTTGAGGCCGTGCTCATCGGTGCCCGTTTGGAATCTAACTTCAAGGCCCGATTGCCGCTTGAAGCGCGCCATGACGTCGGCTGCGATCGTCTCATAGGCATGGCCAATATGCGGCCTGCCATTCGGATAATGGATCGCAGTGGTGATGTAATAGGGATCGGCCATGAGCGGCGCGCGAGGCTTTCTATTCAGGATCGCTGGTCTGCGGTCTCTCTAGGCATCGCCGCCGAGGCCAGCAACCCGCCAATTTCCATTATCAGCAGGCCCGGATCAAAGTTATATGTGGGGGCTTGGGCTGCAAGCCGAGCCAATGTGCCATGAGCTTCGATAATCGGTAGCTGCCCATGGCGAGGCGCTCGTGCAAGTTTGGCGGCAAGTTCGGCGCGCGCCAGATCAAGAACCGCAAATATCCGCGCACGCGCCGGTCTTGCGCCCATTGCGCCCGCAAGCTCCCCGCGCAAGGTAAAACGGTCGTCGCCCTGATCGAGGATTTGCGCCATCAGCTGATGGATCGCAGCGAGATTATGTTCGATGAAATTCAGCGCAATGCCGGGAGAACCATGGGCAGCCTCGATTGCGGCGGCGCGGGTTTCGGAATCGGCCTCGGGCATATCGCGGAGCAGGACTGCATCGAGTTCGTCGGAGGTGAGTGCCGCAAAACGCAAATTGCGGCAGCGCGACCGAATCGTCGCCAGAAGCCGGCCGGGCTGGTGAGCGACCAGCAGAAAATAGGTGCCGACAGGTGGTTCCTCAAGGCTTTTGAGCAGCGCGTTGACTGCTCCTCGTTCCATGTCATCGGCAGGTTCGATGATGATCGCGCGCCTCTCACCCAGGGTCGGCCGCGTCGTCAGGCGCTGCTGCATAGACCGGATCTGGGCGATGGTGATATTGCGTTTCGTTTCAAACGCCTCACCGCTGGCTTTCTTGCGAGCCTCCTTGTCATCCTTGGGGAGATGATCGAGGACCAGGATATCGGGGTGGCGCGCGGGATCGGGTAGTTTTCCGCCGGGCGTTCGGACCAGCTCCGCCGCAGCGGCAAGGGCAAAAATGCCTTTGCCGAGCCCCTTGGCTCCCGCAAGGAGCCAGGCGTGATGCATCCGCTGCGAATTTATCGCCGCCATCCATTCGGTCCACGCATGTTCCTGGCCGATGAAGCCTTTCGGGTTCGCGCTCATCCGGCTCCTCCAGCCAAGCGTGAAACCTCAGTCATGACCAATTTGTGTGTCTGTGCAGCGTCGTGATTGCCATCGATTCGGACGAAGCGGTTTGGTTCGCTGTCGGCCAAGCTCGAAAAAGCTGAGGCAACCAGCGCGTGATACCCAGTATTGCGACCGCCAATCCGGTCTGCAGTGTCGCCGTCGCGGGAGGAAATCCTTTGCGCAGCATTCTCCGGCGTAACCTCGATCAGCAATGTCAGGTCCGGCAGCAATCCACCACTTCCTATCGCGTGCAGCTCGACAAGATTTGTATCGTCCAGCCCCCCTCCTCCTCCTTGATAGGCCCGGCTCGAATCGATGAAGCGGTCGCAAATCACCCATTGCCCTGCCACGAGCGAGGGCTCGATCAACCGTTCGACATGGTCAGAGCGTGCGGCCGCGAACAGCAAGGCCTCGGCACCCGGGTTCCACCCCTCTCCCTCATTGCTCAGCAGCAGGGTACGGATACGTTCGGCTCCAGGAGTACCGCCTGGTTCTCGGGTGGCCACCACTTCGATGCCACGTGCGCGTAAGGCGTCGGCTAGCAGTCGGGCCTGGGTCGACTTGCCCACCCCTTCCCCGCCTTCGAGCGTGATGAATTTTCCGCGGCTCATGACATCAGGTTCATAAGCCCGTTCCACAGCCTGTCCATGGGGCCAGCCTTTTCAACCGAACTTGCGGCATAGAGCGGCACCCGCCCTGGCTCCATCCCTTCGACTGCAATTTCAAGTTGGGCGACTGCGGCGCCTTC
>JAQWKP010000218.1 GCA_029247785.1 Novosphingobium sp. | reverse complement strand
ACGGCTATGTCGCCGCACTGGTCTATAATGACAAGCACTGGAACGCATTTGTCGAGGCGGTGAAACCACCCTGGGCAGGTGAAGAGTTTGACCGCCTTGAAAAGCGCGCAAAGCAGATCGACCGGGTCTATGGCTTGCTGGCCGAGACCTTCGCCACACGCACCACGCAGGAATGGCTCGACTTGCTCAAGGAGCTACACATTCCGGCAGCCCCGCTGCGCACCACCGATGAGCTGTTCGACAATGAGCATCTCAATGCAATCGGCTTCTTCGATCCGGTCGAGACAGATCAGGGCCCGGTGCGGTTTCCGGGCATACCGACCTGGTTTTCCGAGACACCTGGCAAGATTACCGGCGGCGCGCCGCTGCTGGGCGAACACAGCGGAGAGGTGCTGAACGAACTCGGCATCGCCGCGAAACAGGATTGACCAGGCACCCGGCCATCAAGGCTGGCGAGTCGAAAATGCTTGGGCTAGGAACGAAGCAAGACTAAAATTAGAGGAAAGCGAGAAATCACCATGGCCATACCCGTTTACAAGCGCATTCTTGACCTGTTCGAGGCCGAGGGAATCAAGACGCTGTTCGGCATTCCCGATCCGAACTTCGTCCATCTGTTCCTCGAAGCCGAACAGCGGGGCTGGGAAGTGGTCTCGTCACATCACGAAGCTGCCGCCGGCTTCATGGCCGAGGCGGCCTCGCGCATCACCGGTAAGCCGGCCCTCGCCACCGCCACGCTGGGGCCCGGCATCGCCAATATGGCACCCGCGATCCAATGCGCCAAGGTTGAGAATTCGCCGGTGGTCTTCCTCGTCGGCCAGCGCGCGCGCATCACCGAGCGCCGGGTGCGCCGTGGTCGCATCCAGTTCGTTTGCCACGAACCGATGTTCAAGGATTCGGTAAAGTTCTCCTCCTCGATCGAATATGCCGACCAGACCGATGAAATCATCCGCGAGGCGATCCGCGTGTCGATGAGCGGCACGCCGGGACCGAGCTTCATCGAATATCCCAGCCACGTTATCCTTGAGGACGTTGAGGACACCCCGATCCTGCCGCCCGACCGCTATCGCCTGACCATGCAAGGCGCGGATATCGACCGGATCAACGAGGCCGCGCAGATCATCAAGGCTGCCGAAAAGCCGATCCTGCTGGTCGGCCATGCCGTCCACACATCCCAGAGCGGAGCAGCGGTCAAGGAACTGGCCGATCTGATGCAATGCCCGGTGATCCAGACTTCGGGCGGAACCTCCTACATCAAGGGCCTCGAAGACCGCACTTTCCAATATGTCTTCTCCGAAGCTTCAATCGACGCGGTGGAAGAATCCGACTGCGTCGTCGCGCTGGGCACCGAACTGGGCGAGCCGCTGCATTTCGGCCGCTGGCGCCACTGGTTCGACAAGGAAGACGAACGCAAGTGGATCTATGTCCAGCAGGATGCAACCGCGATCGGCGTCAACCGCCCGATCGATGTACCGCTGGTTGGTGATATCCGCGCTGTCGTGCCGCAACTCAGCCGCGCATTGGGCACAGCCCGTGCGCCCGCTCCGGGCCTTGAGCGCTTCATGAAGGAAGGCGCCGAGGAAATCGCCGAAATTGCCAAGGAGTCGCTGGAACACACCGACGGCACCGGCAATGTCCCCATGCACACCGCGCGCTTCGTCGTCGAAGCGACCAAGGCCTTCCCGGAAGACGGCATCATGATCCGCGACGGCGGCGCCACCGTGATCTTCCAGTGGACCTATTCGCAGTGCAAGCCGCATGACGTGATCTGGAACCAGAATTTCGGCCATATCGGCACCGGCCTGCCCTATGCTGTTGGAGCGATGATCGCCGACCAGGCTGAGACCGGAAAGCAGCGGCCAGGCATGTTGCTCACTTCGGACTCGTCCTTCCTGTTCCACATCGGCGAGTTGGAGACCGTGGTGCGCAAGAACCTGCCGCTGGTCTGCGTCGTCGGTGTCGATTTCCAGTGGGGCCTCGAAGTGGGCGTCTACAAGCGCACCTTTGGCGAGGGCACGAACGAAACCGGCACCCATTGGAGCGACAAGGTTCGCTTCGACAAGATCGCCGAGGGCTTTGGCTGTCATGGCGAATTCGTCGAGCATGCCGATGATCTGGGCGACGCGATCGCGCGAGCCTATGAAAGAGGCGGGCCGACAGTGATCCATGTGCCGATCGATCCCAAGGCAAACTCGGAGGAAATGCCCAAATATGAGCGCTTCCGCACCTGGTACGCTGAAGGCCAGAATTGAGCGCAATCTAGCGTCGGAGAGATAACATGCGCGAATATCTGCAATTCTTTATCGACGGCCAGTGGGTCGATCCGGTCACGCCGGTCACTGCCGATGTGATCAACCCTGCGACCGAGGAAGTCAGCGGCCAAATCTCGCTGGGGTCGGCAGACGACGTCGAGAAAGCCGTCGCCGCCGCGCGGCGCGCTTTCCCGAGCTGGTCGCAAACCACCCGCGCGCAGCGGCTCGATGTCCTCAAGTCGATCCAGGCTGAATATGAAAAGCGCCTGCCCGACCTTGGCGATGCGATCCGTGAGGAAATGGGCGCACCGGCCTCGCTGGCTGGCGGCTTCCATGTCGGGCTCGGCGCAGGCCATTTGCAGGCCGCGATCGAGGTGCTGGAAGAATTCGCCTTTGAGGAGGTGAAAGGCACCACCCTGGTTCTCAAGGAAGCGATCGGCGTATGCGGGCTGATCACCCCGTGGAACTGGCCGATGAACCAGACCTGCGTGAAGATCTTCCCGGCTCTGGCAACCGGCTGCACGACGATCCTCAAGCCGCCGCAGCTTGCGCCTTATTCCGCCCATATCCTGTCCGAGATTCTCGATGCCGCGGGCGTTCCGGCGGGTGTTTACAACATGATCCAGGGTTCGGGACGCAAGATCGGCACGGCGCTGACCACTCATGAAGATGTCGACATGATCTCCTTCACCGGCTCCGAGCCGGTCGGTATTCAGATCCAGAAGGACGCGGCCGATACGGTCAAGCGGGTCGGGCTGGAACTGGGCGGCAAGAGCCCGTGGATCGTGCTTGACGACGAGGATTTGGCCAAGAATGTCGCGGCGGTAACTGTCGGCATGATGGGCAATTCGGGCCAGACCTGCAGCGCCGGTTCACGCCTGATCGTACCCAACGCAAGGATGGACGAGGCCAAGGCAGTCGCCAAGGAGGCCTGCGAGAGCGTCACCGTCGGCGATCCCAACGGCAATTTCGCAATGGGTCCGGTGGTCTCGATGGATCAGTTCAAGGACATCCAGCGCTATATCCAGCTCGGCATCGACGAAGGTGCAGAACTGATCGCGGGCGGTTCGGGCAGGCCCGAAGGCCTGGACAAGGGCGCCTATGTCCGTCCCACCGTGTTCCTCTCAAACAATCAGCGCACCATAGACCGCGATGAAATCTTCGGGCCGGTGCTGGTGATGAGCGGCTATGACGACATCGACCAGGCGGTCGACATGGCCAATGACACCACCTTCGGGCTGGCCGGCTATGTCAACGGCAAGGATGTCGAGCAGTGCCGCGCGATTGGTCGGCGCATCCGGGCGGGTTGGATCAACCTCAATGACGGGTTTGACTTCCACGCGCCCTTCGGCGGCTACAAGCGCAGCGGCAATGGCCGCGAATGGGGCGAACATGGCTTCGAGGAATATCTCGAGGTCAAGGCGATCTTGAACTACGCGCCTGCTGACTAGCTGCGGAGTCTTTGTGGGTGCGCAAAGCGCATCTGCGCTTTCCTTGCGGGAGGGGGTGTGGGCCGGTGCCGCAATCTCATGACAGATGTCATGAGCGCATCCGAAAAAATGAGTCAGGCGCGTCGCCCTTGCAAGAGGGCTTCGCGCCTTTCACATAGGCGCCCGACAGCTTGCCGATTCGATGGAGATATTATGCGCGATTATCTGAAATTCTATATCGACGGCGAGTGGGTCGACCCGGCTGAAGCCAGGACGCTCGATGTCGTCAACCCGGCCAACGAGGAGGTCTGCGGACATATCTCGAACGGCTCCGAAGCCGATGTCGACAAGGCAGTTACCGCCGCGCGCAAGGCTTTCGCCAGCTGGTCACGCACGACGCGTGAGGAACGGATCGAGCTACTGGAAGCGATCGCTGCGGAATACCAGAACCGCTATGCCGATCTTGCCGCTGCCGTGACCGAGGAAATGGGCGCACCTGCTTCGCTCGCCACCGGCCCACAGGTCGGCATGGGCTCCGGCCACCTCGCCCGGACCATAGATATTCTCAAGACCTTCGCTTTCGAAGAGATGCGCGGACGCACGCAGATCGCCTATGAGCCAATCGGCGTATGCGGCATGATCACGCCGTGGAACTGGCCCTTGAACCAGATCGTGGTCAAGGTCCTACCCGCGCTGGCGACGGGCAATACCATGGTGCTCAAGCCCTCCGAAGTCGCGCCTTTCTCAGCCCAGATCTTCGCCGAAGTGATGGATGCAGCGGGTGTTCCGGCAGGCGTCTTCAACCTGATCCAGGGTGATGGTCCCAGCGTCGGCAGGGCAATTTCCAGCCATCCCGGCATCGACATGGTGTCCTTCACCGGTTCGACCCGCGCGGGCGTCGACATCGCCAAGAACGCGGCCCCCACAGTCAAGCGCGTATCGCAAGAACTGGGCGGCAAGAGCCCGAACATCCTGCTCGACGATTCCGAGTTCGCCAACAATGTCGCTGCGGGCACCAAATCGATGATGGGCAATTCAGGCCAGACCTGCAGCGCACCCTCGCGCATGCTGGTACCCGCAGCGCGTATGGACGAGGCGATCAATGCCGCGCGCGAAGCCGCCGAGGCCGTCAGCGTCGGCGATCCCAATGGCAATTTTGCCATGGGCCCGGTCGTCTCGGAAGCCCAGTTCAACAAAGTTCAAGGGCTGATCGAAAAGGGCATCGAGGAAGGCGCAACGCTGGTTTCCGGCGGGCCCGGGCGGCCCGAGGGGCTAGAGAAGGGCTATTACGTCCAGCCCACTGTCTTCGCCAACGTCACCAATGACATGACCATCGCCCGAGAGGAAATCTTCGGGCCGGTGCTGAGCGTGCTCGGCTATGACGATCTCGACCAGGCTGTCGAAATCGCCAATGACACCGACTATGGCCTGGCGGGCTATGTCGCCGGAGCCGACTGGGATGATGCACGCGCAGTCGCCGACCGCATCCGCGCCGGACAGGTCGCGATCAACGGCGGCTTCGACCTTGGCGCGCCGTTCGGCGGCTACAAGCACAGCGGAAACGGCCGCGAATGGGGCGAATTCGGCTTCCATGATTATCTCGAAATCAAGGCGGTGCTCAACTTCGTGCCGAAGGAAGCTGCCGAATAGGGCCTGTCTCCCCCTCCTCACAAGGAGGGGGCCGGCTTGTCCAGGCCTGGGCCCTTACCCCTTCTCCAGCCTCTCGATCACTTCGATCACATGGCCTTCCGGATCGGTCAGGATTCCGACGATGACGCCGTGTTCGGTGTTCTCACGCACCGGAACCTCGATCCGGCCTCCTGCCTTC
>JAQWKP010000198.1 GCA_029247785.1 Novosphingobium sp. | reverse complement strand
ATCGACGACGATTCGATCCGTCAATATGGCCAGTGGCCCTGGCCGCGAACCGACATTGCTCGGCTCACACTTGCACTAGGCCAGGCAGGTGCGAGCGCGATCGCTTTCGATATCGTCTTTGCCGAAGAGGATCGCACATCGCCGACCCAACTCGCCAAGCGGTTTGAAAGCACTGATCCGCAAGCGGCGAAAATCATCGCTTCGCTTCCGGATAATGACGACCAACTCGCGACAGTCCTTGGCGCGACGCCCTCGGTGATGGGATTCTTCCTCACCAATGAACCGATCCAGCAACAGGCGAGGCCCAAGGCCGGGTTTGCCGTGCTCGGAACGCCGCCAGCTTCCGTTGCACATTACAGCAACGCGGTTCTGCCGCTGCCCGGCTTGATCGAGCCGGCTGCCGGTATTGGCTCGATCAGCATCGAACGCGATGCAGACGCTGTTATTCGCCGCGCACCGCTTATCGCCTACCAGGGTGACCAGCTGCTTCCAGCGCTTTCGACCGAAGCGTTGCGCGTTGCGTTCGCGACCGAATCGGTGCTGGTCAAGACCAGCGACGGCAGCGGTGAAGTCGGCGCGCCCGGTGATGTCGTATCGCTGCGCATTGGCGATATCGAGGCACCAACTGATGGCTCGGGCGAGATGTGGATGCACTACACAAGGCCGGTTCCCGAGCGCATTGTTCCAGCGTGGAAGCTGCTTTCTGGCGAAATGACCGAGGCAGAGAAGGAACGGTATTTCGCCGGCCAGATCGTGTTCATCGGCACAAGCGCGATTGGGTTGCGCGATCTTCGAGCAACACCGGTCAATGATCGCGAACTTGGCGTAATGGTTCATGCGCAAGCCGCCGAGCAGATGATCCTGGAGCGGTTTCTCAGCCGTCCGGACTGGGCGCTTGGGCTCGAACGCGTCCTGTTGCTGATTGTCGGGCTCACTCTGGTGTTGCTGCTGCCGAGACTAGGCGCGGCCTGGGGCGCATTGTTTGGCGGTGCGGCGGTCGCCTTGATAATCGGCGGCAGCTGGTATGCCTTTACCGAACAGCGTTACCTGCTCAATCCGACATGGCCGGCGATCGGTATTGTCCTGGGCTATCTGTTGACCACGGTGGCGACATTCTACCGCGAAGAGCGCCAGCGTGCCTATATTCACAACGCCTTTGACCGCTATCTCGCGCCCGAGCTTGTCGCACGTATTGCCGACGATCCCGCGCAGCTCGAACTGGGAGGCGAGGAACGCGAGATGACTGTGCTGTTCTGCGATGTACGAAGTTTCTCGAGCATTTCAGAAAAGCTCTCTCCAGATGAGATTATTCGCTTTCTGATCGCATTCCTTACTCCGATGACCAATCTGTTGCTCGACTACCGGTCGACGATCGACAAATATATCGGCGATGCAATCCTCGCGTTCTGGAATGCCCCACTTGAGGATCCAGACCAGCACGAGAACGCGGCGCGTGCAGCGCTGGCGATGATCGATCGGCTCGTCGAACTCAATGAAACGATGCCACTCCAGGACAAGGAACCCTGGCCGGGCGAAGTGAAGATCGGAATTGGCCTCAACGCCGGGCGCTGCTGTGTCGGCAATATGGGTTCCGAGCAGCGCCTGTCCTATTCGTTGATCGGCGACACCGTAAATCTCGCCAGCCGCATTGAGGGGCTGACCAAATACTACGGCGTGCAGATCGCGATGGGTGAAACATTGCACGAGGCTCTACCCCAATTCGCGACGGTCGAACTTGATCGCGTGCGCGTTGTCGGCCGTGAGGCACCAGAGGCCGTGTTCGCGCTGCTTGGCGATGAGACTCTCGCCGCCGACACAAGTTTTCAGTCCTTTGCCGACCAACACGCTGAGATGCTCTCAGAATACCGTTCCCGCAATTGGGAAGCAGCGGAAAAAATTCGTAGCCCACTTGCCAAGATCTCGCAGAATTATGGGCTTATTCGGCTCTACGAGCTCTACAGTGAGCGGATTATGCTATTCAAAGCGAACGATCCCGGGGTCGAATGGGACGGGACCTACAGTTCCACTGAAAAATAGATAGAGCATGCTGGGGCTTCCGGTTTGCAGGTGAAAGGCTTGTCGCATGCGAATTGATATAACTCAGGCCCGGCAGCATGGTGCGGTCGCAGTACTATTCGCGATATGCGTTCTGACTACGGCCAATCCCGCCATGGGGCAAGCTCTTGCATCACCTGCCGCAGACGGAGTTGCCGTCGAGCAGCAAGTTCTGGCGCTCAACGGAGAGCTGGCGGCTACAGAGACCGAATCAGACACGCTGCGGTTCTCGGCAGGACTCGAGGCGGACGGCGATCTTTCGGGTGCCGCGAATGTGCTCGAACGGTATCTGTTCGCCGATCACAATGCAGTCATGGCGCGCGCAGAATATGCGCTCCTGTTATGCCGGCTTGACGATCTTGAGGCTGGTCGCTTCGAGGAGGCCAAACTGGCCTCGATACCGGCACCGCCGGATATCATGGCGCGCATTGCTAAAGCCTGCGCGGATGCCGTCCCC
>JAQWKP010000189.1 GCA_029247785.1 Novosphingobium sp. | reverse complement strand
ATCGACGCGATGTACTCCAAGTCGGGAGACAAGATTGTTGACCGTATCCGAGTCCTCGCAATGCTCGACCACCAGTTGTGCATGGCTGGCGCTGGCCTGGGCAAGGCTGCCCATCAGAATCTCGCTGAGATAGGCCGAACTGGGATTGGAATGGAGCAGCGCGATTCTGCACTGCCTGCCGCTGGCTAGATGCCGTGCGGCCGAATTGGGGACATAACCAAGAGCCTCGATCGCCGACCGCACCTTCTCCTGGGTTGGAGGCAGGACATTGCCTTCGCGATTGATTACCCGCGAAACGGTCATCGGCGATACGCCGGCAAGCCCTGCGACATCCGCCACAGTCGGCCCGCTGCCTCGAGAGCGGGACTTGCGCGGCGCACTCCGCTTCTGTTTTGATTGGCCCATGGCTTGCGCCTAATCCTCTACCCCGGCTCGCACAAGCGTATGTCGCTCTTGCATAGCTGGTGATGGTAGCGCTACCTTAAGGCATTCGCCGAGGTGGGGAAAGCGCGGAAATGTATCTTGGCATCGATATCGGCACCTCCGGCGTGAAGGCTGTCGTCATGCCCGACGATGGTACGATCGCAGCCCAGGAGACCGCGCCGCTCACGGTGTCACGACCCGGCCCGCTGATGTCCGAACAAGACCCGTCCGACTGGTGGAGCGCGACTGACACCGCCGTCAGGGCAATTCCCGCGAAGTTGAGAGCGGCGGTCACAGCGACAGGGATCGCCGGCCAGATGCACGGCGCAACGCTGTTGGGCGCTGACGACAAGGTGTTGCGCCCCGCGATGCTGTGGAACGATGGCCGCAGCTTCGCCGAATGTGAGGAGCTGGAACGGCAGGTGCCAACCTCGCGCGGAATAACCGGCAATATCGCCATGCCCGGATTCACCGCCCCAAAGCTGCTGTGGCTGCGCCGTCACGAACCGAAAATCTTCGCGCAAATCCGCAGCGTGTTGCTGCCCAAGGACTATGTCCGGCTATGCATGACCGGAGACAAGGCGTCTGACATGTCTGACAGCGCTGGCACCTTGTGGCTCGACGTCGCGGGGCGCTGCTGGAGCGAAGAAATGCTCGCCGCTTGCGGGTTGACTGCCGAGCACATGCCGGCGCTATTCGAGGGCTCCCAAGTAACCGGTCAGCTCCGATCCGAAGTCGCCGCCGACTGGGGTATGGAGCCTGTCCCGGTGATTGCAGGCGGCGGCGACAATGCCGCTGGTGCAGCGGGCGTCGGCGTGATCGACGATGGCGACGCGCTGCTCTCGCTCGGCACATCGGGCGTAATCTTCGTTGCAACCAGCGACGTGCGTCCCAATCCCGACAAGGCGGTCCATGCCTTTTGCCACTGCCTGCCGGACATGTGGCACCAGATGAGCGTGCATCTGTCAGCCGCCTCCTGCATCGACTGGGCAGCAAAGGCCATGGGGATCGCCGGTCCAGCTCCATTCCTCGCTGCTGCCGAAGCAGCGGGACCTGCAGCGGGTCCGGAGCTGTTTCTTCCTTATCTCTCGGGCGAACGCACGCCGCACAATGATCCGCATGTCCGCGCCGGATTTCTCAGGCTGGACAATCAAAGCGACGCACCGCGCATGGCGGTTGCGGTCCTCGAAGGGGTTGCCTTCGCCCTGGCCGACGGGCTCGGCGCATTGCGTGAAGCGGGCACACCTATCGAGCAGCTTTCCGTGATCGGCGGCGGCGCGCGCTCGCAGTTCTGGGGCACGATCCTGGCGGCAGCGCTCGGGGTGAAATTGCATTATCTCGACGGCGGCGAAGTCGGCCCGGCGCTTGGTGCAGCCAAGCTTGCACAGATGACGCAGGGCGGCCTTTCCGCCGCGCAGGCCTGCACTCGTCCGAGGGTGCGCGAAGTGATCGAACCCGACCCCCGACTGGCCGAACGGCTGGCCCCGAAGCAAGAGATTTTCCGTCGCGCCTACGCAGCGATCCGAGACCTTTAGGAGAATACCCAGGATGAGCGCCGCTTATTTTGCCGAGTTCGACACGGTCCGTTACGAGGGCCCGGACAGCAACAGTGACCTTGCCTATCGCTGGTACGACAAGGACCGGGTAGTGATGGGCAAAAGGATGGAGGATCATCTGCGCTTCGCCGTGTGCTTCTGGCACAGCTTCTGCTGGCCGGGCAGCGACGTGTTCGGCGCCGGCACTTTCAGCCGACCCTGGCACGCCGAACCCAATGATGCGCAAAGGGCGGAAGAAAAGCGCGAGGCGGCGCTGTCGTTCATCGAAAAGCTCGATGTGCCATTCTATTGCTTCCACGATGTCGACGTGATGGCCGATGCCGAGGACGCCGCCGGCTTCCGCGCGAATTTCGCTGCAGCCGTCGACCATCTCGAGGAACTGCAGGCCAGTCATGGTCGCAGGCTGCTGTGGGGCACGGCAAACCTGTTCAGCCATCCGCGCTACATGGCCGGCGCAGCGACCAATCCTGATCCCGAAGTCTACAGCTGGGCAGCGATGCAGGTGCGCGATTGCCTGGAAGCCACGCACCGTCTGGGCGGCGCAAATTATGTGCTGTGGGGCGGGCGCGAAGGCTATGACACGATCCTCAACACCGAGATCGGCATTGAGCAGGAGAATTTCGGTCGCTTCCTGCAGCTGGTCGTCGATCACAAGCACCGTATCGGTTTTGAGGGCACAATCCTGATCGAACCCAAGCCGCATGAGCCGACCAAGCATCAATATGATTATGACACTCAGACGGTCTACGCCTTCCTCAAGCGCTTTGGCCTTGAAGGTGAGGTGAAAGCCAATATCGAGGCGAACCACGCGACGCTGGCCGGGCACAGCTTTGAACATGAGCTCGCCATGGCCCGCGCGCTCGGCATATTCGGCTCGGTCGACGCAAACCGCGGCGATCCGCAAAACGGCTGGGATACTGATCAGTTCCCCAATTCGGTCGAGGAAATGACGCTGGCGATGCTGGAGATCATCCGCGCCAATCCCGAACAAGGCGGCGGCTTCACCACCGGCGGTTTCAATTTCGACGCCAAGGTCCGCCGCCAGTCAATCGACGCAGCTGATCTGTTCCACGGCCATATTGGCGGGATCGACACACTGGCGCATGCGCTGCTGCGCGCCGCCGCGATTATTGAGGACGGCCAGTTGGATGCGTTTCGCGAGGCGCGCTATTCTGGTTGGCTGGGAGAGCTTGGCAAGTCCGTCCATGACCCCGAGGCGACGCTTGCACAGATCGCCGAACACGCAATCCAGTCCAACCGCGCGCCAGAGCTCAAATCGGGTCGGCAGGAATGGTGCGAGAATCTGGTCAATCGGTTCTGATCGGTCGCAGGCGAATGGGCTACAGCACGCCTTCCTTCAAAAACTCCGTCGCATGGTGGGCCGCGCGGGCTGATAGCGCCATGTAGGTCAGCGAGGGATTCTGGCAGCCGCTCGACGCCATCGCCGCACCGTCGGTGACGAACACATTGGGAACGTCATGGGTCTGGTTATATTTATTGAGCACCGAATTCTTCGGGTCCTTGCCCATGCAGGCGGTGCCCATTTCGTGGATGGCGAGGCCCGGCGTTCCCGGCTTTTCTGCCTTGTTGATGACCATGCCACCTGCGGCCTCGATCATCGCCGCACCGTCCTCGATAACCTGCTTGGACATCTTCATTTCATTCTCGCCATGCACACATTCGATGTTGAGCAGCGGAACGCCCCATTGGTCCTTCTTCGCATTGTTCAGCGTCACGCGGTTGTCTGCGTTGGGCAACATCTCGCCGAAACCGGACATGAAGATCATCCACGGGCCGATCTGGCGCGCGGCCTGTTTGAGCTCTTCACCAATCTTGCCGGCAGCAACGCCGGGGCCACCCATGCGCATCGCGCCGCCCTGATAGCCATAGCCGCGAATGTAATCCGCGCCGTCTTCGGTGACATTGCGGAAGCGCGGGATATAAAGCCCCGTAGGACGACGGCCATGAACCGTCGTATTGGGACCGTCAGGCAGTATTCCCGCAACCGATAGTGCGAACAGGTGATCCATCAGGTTGCGCCCGACCATATCCGAGGAATTGGCGAGGCCGTTTGGCATCGCTTCGGACTTGGAATTGAGCAAGATCTGCGCGCTGGCGATGGCCGATGCGCAGCAGAAGATGATTTTCGCTTCATAGGTCGTGCGATCCCCGGTGTTCGCATCGATCACTCTCACGCCGCTAGCCTTGCCGGTCTTGGGATCATGGACGATCGAATCGGCGATGGCATCGGTAATGACCGTCAGATTGCCGGTCCGCTCCGCTGCCGGCAGCGACGATGTCAGACTGGAATGATAAGCGTTATAGCTGCATCCACGATCGCACAGCGACCTAGCGTGACAGGTCCCGCGGCCCAATTCCTCGTGATGCGGACGCGCCTTGGACAGATTCGCTGCACGCCCGGAAATGACCTTGCGTCCCGGAAACGCCTTCTCGACCGCACCCTTGAACAACAATTCGCCATCATTGAGCGGGAATTCCGGCAGGAAGTCACCATCGGGTAGCTGGGGCAGGCCTTCCTTCGACCCGGCAACGCCGATGAAATCCTCGATATGATCATACCATGGCGCGAGATCGGCATAGCGGATCGGCCAGTCGGCCCCGTGGCCGTCTTTGGCATTGGCCTCGAAATCCATTTCAGACATGCGATAGGACTGGCGCCCCCACATGATCGAACGACCGCCAAGGTGATAGCCGCGAATCCAGGCGAAGGGCTTGTCTTCGGGCATCTCATAGGGATGCTCACTGTCCTTGACGAAGAAGTGCTTGGTGACTTGAGACAGGGCAAAGGTCTGGCGCTGGATTTCGTAATCCTCGTCAAGCTCATCTTCATTGATCAGGTTCGCATTGGGCACCTCCCAAGGCTGCTGCATATCGGTGTAGTCCTTGCCGGGCTCGATCTTGCGCCCCCGCTCAATCACCAGCACCTTGAGGCCGCGCTCGCACAGTTCCTTGGCAGCAATGCCGCCGCTCATGCCCGAGCCGATTACAATTGCATCAAACATCATAATTTCCCTCTCAGATCGGGCTTAGTCCGCCGCCTGGGCGAGTCTCGGGGGTTACCGGCACGGACGAAATATATTCGCCGGGATCATGCTCATAGCGCAGCTCCTGCGTCAGGGCCGGCTCGGAATAGTAGAACAGCTTGACGATCAGCTCGCGAATCTTGGCGTAACCCTTGTCGGTAGCCGGCGGACCCATCATCATCGTCACTCCGCCTTCGCCAGACGCCTTTTCCGGCGCCGGTTTCATTGCTTCGACTTCATGCGCCTTGAGCACTTCCAGCCGGGTGGCCGCATCGAGCGCGGCAAAGTCCTTGGATTTGGTCTTGTTCGCAGCCTCGTCAACGCGGCCCAGTCCAGCGAGAATTTCTTCGAGGCGTTCGTCCGAAGCCCAGTTGTTCAACAACGCTTCGAGGTTCTTCGGAACATCGGCGTCGAGCGCGCCGACCGTATCGCCTTTGGGCACAATCGTGTCGGCCATCGCCGTTACCAACGCGAGTTGCGCCGCATCGAAGCTGAAATCCCGGCCAGCACCGTCGGTCAGGCTGCAACCGGCAGGAATAACCGTCGCACCCACCAGCAGCATCGCACCGCACAGCATTGCGCGGCGGTTCATTTCCATGAGATCATTCATGCTGACAGTCCCCTATCCCAGGTGTCGCGAATGAGGGCGAAACCCTCGGTGTAGACGTCCTCAGGGCTGGCGAAGAAATCGCGCCAGACCCGTGTCGCCGCCGCCAATTCCGGCACGGCGCGACCAAAGGCCTCAATCGTCAGCCAACCGTCATAGCCGAGCTGCTGCAATTCAACGATGGTGTCTGCGATCCTCGCATGGCCCCGGCCCGGCGTGCCGCGATCGTTCTCTGAGATGTGGATGTGGCTCACCGCGCCCGCCGCATGCAGATCGCGCAGGCCTGCCAGCACATCCTTCTCCTCGATATTGGCGTGAAACGTGTCGTAGAGAATGCCGAAGCCTTCCGTGGCGACCCGCTGGTGATAGGCGACCGCTTGCTCGCAAGTGTTGAGCAAATAGGCCTCGAAGCGGTTGAGCGGCTCCAGCGCGCAGCCCATGCCCGCCGCCTTCGCCAGTGGAACAATCTTGCGATGCACCTCGGCGCAGTGCTCCAGCTCAGCTTCGCTCGGCTTTTCGCCAGTGAACACGCCGAGCGGCTGGAACCACGGCCCGACCAGCATCTGACCGCCCAGAACAGCGCTGCAATCTATCACTCGGCGCAAATGGTCCTCAGCGCCCTGGCGGTGCGCCGCAACCGGAGAGACAGGGCTATGCGCCTCGTCCGGGATAAGCGCGACGACCGTGCGTTCCAGGCCAAGATCGTCAAGCACGCCCGCCAGCCAGCGATAATGGCCCTCGTCGGAAACATCGAACACCGGGACTTCAACCCCGTCGAAACCCACCTGCT
>JAQWKP010000186.1 GCA_029247785.1 Novosphingobium sp. | reverse complement strand
AACCAGCCCGGACTTCGGCAAGCATTCTTCCAGCACCGCCAGGATCGGTTCGCGGTTGCGCATCGTGGCCGGGGCGAAGCGGCGCTCGTCAGACATCTCGGAGAATCTCCATCACTGCATGCGGGATATGCAAAAGCTTGCTTCCCCCGCCCCGTCGCTTTGCGCTAGGCTCGGCAGAACGGCAACCGGGAGAGGATCACTATGCAGCCATTCTTCAGAGCGCATTTCCAGAATGCCTATGTCACGCACGACATGGACAAGTGCTGCGCGGAAATCGACAGGCGATTCGGCAAGATTGACTGGATCGTCTTCGAACCCGACATGATCCTGCATACCCCGGATGGCGACAGGGAATCCTCGGTGCGGGCGGCGCTGGGCTGGCACGGCAGCCACCAGCTCGAAATCATACAGCCGGTAAAGGGCTATCTTGAGCATTACATGCCCGCCATGCGAGCGGACAAAGACGACTGGCGGCCTGTGTTCCACCACATCGCCGTGCGGCGCGACGACCCGGCGGAAATGCGGCGGGAGATCGAGGAAATGGGCTTCCCGGTAATGTTCGAGAGCGAAGTCGACGAGTTGATGATTTTCATCTATATCGACGCGCGAGAGACCATCGGGCATTGCATCGAATATATCTGGGCCAATGATGAAGGCTGGGAGATGCAGGGCTGGCCCAAGGAAAAGCCGGTCTTCTGACCCGGCGATGACGGGCGTGCGGCTATCTGGCCATTACCAGAACGGCTATGTCACCCACGATCTCGACAGGGGTCTGGAGATATTCGACGAGCGCTTCGGGGTGGACAGTTTCGGCAGCTACGATGCCGATGTGCAGGTGACGACCCCGAGCGGCGTCCGGCGACTCGCCATGCGGATCGCCGCGGGCTGGGTCGGCGGGCTCAACATCGAGCTGATGCAGCCAGTGTCGGGCCATGTCGATCCGCTGTTGGCGATGCTGCCCGACGACACCGGCGACCCCGTCCCGCGCTTCCATCATTTTGCATTGCGACGGGACAATCTCGGCCAGATGCGCGAGGAGATAGCAGGCTGCGGGCTTCCTCTCGCCTTTGCCGGAGAACCTGCGGGCATGGCCTTCGCCTATCTCGATGCCCGCGCCAGCCTTGGCCATTACATCGAGCTGGTGTGGAAAGAGCCGGGCGGCTGGGCAAAGATTGGTTGGCCGGAAGGCAAGCCGGCGCTCTGATCCATCACCAGACCGGCCGACCCTCGGGCCAACCGACAAATTCCCAACCTTCCGCGCTTTTCCAGGTATATTCGACATAGTGGCCGAGACTCTCGCGGGCATCGAGATAGACGAAGATCAGGCTGGGAATGGCGTCCTTGATCGAAATCGGCCCCCTGAAAGCCAGCGGGAGCCCCAGTTTTTCGATTTCGGCGTCGATTTCCGCGATACTCTCGCGCCGCAGCGAGACATGGTGAAAGCGCGGCACTGCGTCTGTCTTGTCGTCCGGCAGCATCGACACATAGTGATCGACAAAACCTGACACCGGCTCGATGATCTCGAAATTGAGCATCCCCGCCCAGAAGGACGCGATGCGCGAAACCATCGGCTGGTGACCATCGGGGGTGTCGACAACCATGTCCGGGTTGAACCGGTCGAATTTCTCGACGCCAAAGCGCTCGGACACGATCTCCATCGCCTTGTCGAGATCATGCGTGACATAGGCATTCTGCATTTGTCCGCGAAGAAACATGATTTCCCTCCTATTTCCCGCGCCATTCCTCGGCGACCGGGCCAAAAGCCTCGGCGATCTTTTCCTCGCTCCAGCCGTAATCCTCAAGCGAATAGCCGTAGGAACCGAGCTTGTGGCGCGGATTGTGGATGTCCCACTGGCGCATCGCCGCCTCGCCTTCTTTCGTCCACGGCAGGCCGGCCAGCTCATATAGCTCCCTTGCGACGCTCAGGCCGTCGCTGACGCAAACGTTATAGTCCGCTTCGAGCAGCCGGACATGCGCGCCCTTGTCCTCGATCTGCTTCAAGTAACGCTTCATTTCATAGGCCCAGTAGTGAACCGTATAATCGCCGACGAAATGCGGATCGAGCGGATCGAAAGTGTTCTGCAGGATCTCAGTCCCCATGCGCATGCTTGAGCCCATGGTCTTGAACAGATCGCGGCGAGAGATGACGAAGGTCGCATTGGGGAAGACCTCCAGCATCTCCAGAAATTCACCGGTGTTTCCGGGGTTCTTGATCACCCATGGTTTGCCCTGTTTGCCGCCGATCTGCCATTGCAGATACTTCAGCATCTCTTTCAGATAGGCCTGCGAGGGCGCCCGGCTGATCGAGCGCGTCCATTCGAGATGTTCATAGTCCGGCGTAGTGATGAACTGCATGACGTTATCAAAATTGGCGAGCGGGATGAAACTCGTTTCGTCGGGCTCGTCAGCGGTGAATTCATGCATGATCTGATAGGTGTCGTTGGTATTGGTGACCGCCCCCATCATGTCGCTCGCCCATTTCCGGCGCGGGATGAAATCGCCGCGCTCCTCTTCGGGGAATG
>JAQWKP010000174.1 GCA_029247785.1 Novosphingobium sp. | reverse complement strand
GACCAGCTATGCGGCCAAGGGCTCAACATTCCGCGGTGAATTTGCTGTCGGCGCTTCGCTGTCGCACCGGCTCGACACAGGCAGCCCTTTTGCGCTGACGGCCAGCCTGAGCCATGCTGGCGGCAAGAACACCGGTGCCAGCGTCGGATTTTCCGGCGAGTTCTGAAGGGGCAAACTCCGCCACAAGGGGCGGCATTGGACGCAGAGCGGAAGTTGGAACCGAGGGACCTTGTGCCAGCCTGTGGCTTTAGCAATGCAAATGTGCTGAGCTAATGACACGAGGCTGCCCTCTGCCTCTGACGGAGGGAAGGCCCATTGGGAAGGACAAGGCAAGCCATGACCACGACGCTGGCGGACAAGAAATCCGAAACGCCTATCTACACCGGCCCGATCTTCGATGCTGACTCCCATATCCAGGAGCGCAATTTCGACTTCATGGCGCAATATACGCCCAAGAAGTTCCACGAGGATTGGCTGGTCCAGTCACGCAATGATGAGAAAGGCGAATACAGTCTGTTTCTCGGCCAGCACAAGGTCGACAATACCGAGATTGCCGATGGCGTGGTGTTTCCGCCGGGCAAGCTCAAGGAATGGCTCAAGGCGATCTCGTCCGGCGAGGAAATCGACGTTCGCATTCCGATCCAGGACAATATGTACCAGCGCGATGCGCGGGTTTCCAAGCTGGACGAGCAGGGAGTCGAGGCCTGCCTGTTGTTCGTCGGGCTGATCATCTCGACCTTTGGCTGGCTGCATGTGTTCGGCGCAAAGAAGGGTTATGAGGGCGCTAATGCAGTGCTGCACGCCTATAACCAGTGGCTCGTCGAGGAATGGGGGCTGGCTTACAAGGACCGGCTCTACAACACTCCGATCCTGTCGCTGTGGGACCTCGACTGGGCGGTGAAAGAAGCCAAATGGCTGATTGAGAATGGCGCGCGCGTCGTCACCCTGCCGACCGGGCCGGGCCTGGGCGGGCGTGCGCCTGCCGATAGTTATTACGATCCCTTGTGGAACCTGCTGAATGAGGCCGGAGTGCTGATCTCCTATCATGTCGGCGATGCCAGCTTCCTGCATGAGCAGGTCCGCATGTGGGGCGAAGAACCGTTGCTCAACCGCCGCAGCGGGCAGAGCGCCTGGCAGTGGATGTTCACTTTCAGCGAAATTCCGATCATGATGACGATGTCATCATTCATCTACGCGAATTTCTTTGAGCGCTTCCCCAATCTGCGGATGGTGAGCGTTGAGAATGGCGCTGAATGGGTGCCGCGCTTCCTCCACAAGATGGACAAGATGCGCGGCATGGCGCGCGCCGGATATTGGTCGCACGGGCAGATGAAGGAGCGGCCCAGCGCAGTGTTCAAGCGCCACTGCTTCGCCGTCGCCTATCCGGAAGACGATGTGAAGAAGATCGTCGAGGACATCGGCTGGACCGATTCGATCCTGATGGGATCGGACTATCCACACCCGGAGGGCGTGCCTGCTCCGCGCGACTTCGTCGGCGAGGCGCTTCGCGGACTTGGCGAACGGCAGATCGAAGAGATCATGTATCTCAACGGCCGCCGCATGCTGCCCCCGGCCAGCTAAGGAGCAGGCCATGACGGACGAAACGGCCTGCACAATCAATGCCACATTCGAGGCAGCGGTAGCCGAGGCGCCCGAACATCTGTATCTCGAATTTTCCGGCGACGCTTATAGCTACGCGCGGATGGACGGCGAGGTTGAGCGCTTCGCACGCGGGCTGCATGCGCTGGGCGTAGCGCCGGGCGACCGGGTCGTCGGCCTGCTCGACAATGGTCCGGACGCGGTGATCTGCTGGTATGCCACCAACCGGATCGGCGCGGTCTATGTCCCGATCAACACCGCCTACAAAGGCGAGTATTTGCGCCATCAGGTGAGCGATTCAGGCGCGCGGATCATGATTTGCGACAGCGAGTTTCTGGGCGATGTGCTCGCTGTGGTGCCGGACTTGCCAGAGCTGGAACAGATATTGCACACCGGCCAGGCTGGCGATGCAGCGGCGGGCAAGGTTTCGGTCTCCCCTATCGACCAGCACCGCCTCGACGCAGGTGAATTGCCGGAAGTGGATGTAGCGCCGTCCGACCTCGCCATGCTGATCTACACATCGGGCACCACGGGGCTCTCCAAGGGCTGCATGGTCAGCCACAATTACATGTGCGACGTCGCCCGCCGCTATTGCGCGACGATCGGGCGCTTGCCGGAGGACAGGGTCTGGCTGCCAATGCCGCTGTTCCACATCACCGGCATCTCGATGGCGATTCTGACGATGCAGCTGCGCTCATCCGCAGCATTTGCGCGCAAGTTCTCGCTGAGCAAGCTATGGCCCGAGATCGAACGCACCGAGGCAACATTCGTGGTCCTGCTCGGCACCATGGCGCTGATGGTCGCCAATGCGCCCGACACAGAGGAATCGCGGCGCTGCAAGGGCCAGTTGCGCACGCTGATCGGCATCCCGATGAACGATCATATCGCCGGCATCTGGAAGGAGCGCTTCGGACTGACCTGGTGCTCGGGCACGATCTACGGCAGCACCGAGGCCGGACAGGCGCTCAATGCACGCTATGACGAGAGGCTGCCCGACGGGTCCTGCGGCAAGATCAACGACACATTCGACGTGCGGATCGTCGATGCGGACGACCAGGAACTGCCAACCGGCGAAATCGGCGAGATCGTGCTGCGACCCAAGAAGCCCGATGTGATGTTCGCCGGATATTGGAACAACCCCGAAGCGACGATCCAGTCCTGGCGCAATTTGTGGCACCATATGGGCGACAATGGCCGGGTCGATGAGGCCGGCAATTTCTTCTTCGTCGACCGCAGCAAGGATGTCATCCGCAGGCGCGGCGAGAATATATCCAGCTTCGAGATGGAAACGATTTTCAACCAGCATCCCGATATTGCCGAGGCTGCGATCCATGCCGTCGCGTCGGAATTCATGGAGGACGACGTCAAGGCGACGCTGGTGCTCCAGCCTGATGCGCAGCTGACGGGGCCGGAATTGCTGGAATGGGCCACCTCGCGCGTGCCGCGTTTCGCGCTGCCGCGCTATGTCGAATTTCGCGAGGAATTGCCGAAGAACGCTTCGGGTCGGGTGCTGAAATTCCGGCTGCGCGAGGACGCGGTAACCGCGGCGACGTGGGACCGGGATCAGGCGTGAGCGCCGAGACCATTCCGCAATTGCTCCGCGAAGCTGCGCGGCGCTGGGGGGAGAAGACCGCGCTCAAGCCGATGAGCGGCAATTCGGCAAGCTTCGCCTGGCTCGACGAGCAGGCTGACCGCTTTGCCCACGCGCTGATTTCCGATGGCATGCTCTTGGGCGAACGCGTCGGACTGTGGGCACCAAACAGCCGCGAATGGGTCGCCGCGGCAGTTGGTGCGCAGCGCGCCGGCGGCACTCTCGTCCCGCTTAACACCCGCCTGCGCATGGCCGAGGCCAGCGATATGCTGGCCCGCGCAAGAGTCTCCAGGATCGTCACGGTCGGCACCTCGTATGACCTAGACTACCCGGCCTTGCTGCGCGGACAGGGCTTGCCGGACCTGCGCCGCGTGATCGTACTGCCGCCGACGGCATCTGCACTCGAGGGCGTCGAGGTCGATTGGGAGCAATTCCTTGCGCTCGGTGAGGGGCTAGATGCGGCCAGACTGCGCGAACGCGAGGCGGGCGTTGCGGGCGACACGATCTCGGACATATTGTTTACCTCCGGCACAACGGGCCGCCCCAAGGGCGCGATGTTCACTCATCGCTCCAGCGTGCTGAGCGGGCACGGCATGGTCAATTTCGCGCGGGTCGGTGAGCAGGATTGCCTGTGCCCATTGGGACCGTTCTCCCATTTCGCCGGCTACAAGGGCGGCTGGGTCAACGGGCTCGTCACCGGCGCTGCAGTCACCTGGACCGAGGCTCACGACCCTGCCTCGATCCTCGATGCGATCCAGCGCATGGGAGTTACCGTGATGCCCGCGCCGCCGGTCGTATGGCAGGACGTGCTCGACCATCCCGCCCGCGCCGATTGGGATATCTCGAGCCTGCGCTTCATCGCCACCGGCAGTTCCATGATCCCACCGGTTCTGATCACCCGCCTTGTCGCCGAACTCGGGGTCGAGCAGGTCGGCACCGGATACGGCCTGACCGAATCAGGCGGCATGACCAATTTCAGCCGGCGCGAAGACCCGGCTGAAAACGTCGCCTTTACGGCAGGGCGACCGGCACCCGACGCTGAAGTGCGCATCGCCGATCCGGCAGGCAAAGAGCTCGCGGCAGGCGAGACCGGGGAGATCCTTGTGCGCACGTCCCGCGCCTTGTGCGAATATCTCGACGATGCCGAAGCCACCCGAGAGGCACTGGATGCCGAGGGCTGGCTGCACACCGGCGATGTCGGCCATGTCGATAGCGAGGGCTATCTCACGGTGACCGACCGGCTCAAGGAGATGTACATCACCAATGGCTACAATGTGTATCCGGCCGAACTTGAAGTGCTGATCAGCGCCATGCCCGGCGTCAGCCATTGCGCGGTGGTGGGCGTGGACGATGCGCGCAAGGGCGAGACTGGCCACGCCTTCCTGATCCGCGCGGACGCATCCACAATCAGTGAGGCCCAAGCGATCGCCTGGTGCCGGGAGAATATCGCCAGTTACAAGGTTCCAGCGGGTGTTACCTTTGTCGATACCCTACCCCGCAATACCCAGGGAAAGGTCCTCAAGCAGGAGCTGAAGAAGCTGCTGGGGTGATCCCGGCAAGCCAGGCCCCGCCCCATCAGGCTCGCGGCATTCCCAGCCCGCGTTCGGCAATGATGTTGCGCATGATCTCGCTCGATCCGCCCGCGATAGTCCAGGAAAAGCTCGTCACGAAGGTGAACATCGCCGGATAATAGACCCCCTCATAGCCCATCGCGAAGCGCTGCCCTTCCAGCCCCGCGAGACGGGTGAGCAATGAAGAGAAGCGCTGGCGGAAAGTCGCGCCCTGCAGCTTGATATAAGACGGCAGCATGTCATTGGCCTTGTGATCATAGCCGCTTTCGCTCAGCAAGCGCCGCAGCATCAGCCGGTTGGCCTGCAATTCCACAATCTGGTCGATGAATTCGCGCCGCAACTGGTCGTCTCTCAGCCAGGTAGCATCGTTTTTCAGCGCCTCTGCGTAGAACCGCTCAACAACATAACGTGCGCGTTCAATATATTCGAAGGCGATCACGCCGCGCTCCGATGCCAATGTCGATTGCGCCACTTTCCAGCCGCCATTCTCGGGACCGACCAGGTTCTCCGCTGGGATTTCGACATCAGTGAGGAAGATCTCGGAGAATTCCCGGCGACCATTGATCTGGCGGATCGGCCTGACTTCTACGCCCGGCGTCTTCATGTCGAGCAAGAAGAAGGAAATCCCGGCATGCTTGGGCGCATCAAAATCGGTCCGCGCCAGCAAGATGCAGTGATCGGCGAAAGCAGCCATCGATGACCAGATCTTCTGGCCATTGACGATGTAGCGATCGCCCTTGCGGTCAGCCCGGGTTCGCAAGGACGCAAGGTCGGAGCCTGCGCCCGGCTCGGAAAAGCCCTGGCACCAAATATCACCCCGGGGAATGCCGGGCAGATAGCGCCGCTTCTGCTCATCCGTCCCCCAGCTTAGCAAGGTGCCGGGCAGGTGATTGTGCGAGATCATGAATGCCGGGACGACCGGGGCTTCGTAGCGCGCCAATTCCTCTGCAAGGATGACCTGACACATCAGGCTGAGATCGGCCCCGCCATATTCTGCAGGCCAATGCGGCGTCCCTAGCCCGACGCGACCCCGCTGCGCCATCCAGTCGCGCTGGATGGTAACGCCTTCATCCTCGTCGGCATCGATCATGCGCTGCATCGTGTCGGGCGGCACAACTTCAGCCAGCCATGTCTGGACTGCCTTGCGGAACGCCTCGTGATCGTCCCGGCAATCAAGGATGCGTGTGTCGATAGCTTCGGTCATAGCGCCAGCTCCAGCACTTGACGCCCTTCCTCTAACGCCTGAGCAAATCCGTCGGCAGCACGGTCTCGCAACTCGTGATTATGAGCGACGAGCAATTCGTTGAGCCGGGATCGCATCAAGAAAGCGTGGACGTCGAATTCCCAGGTGAAACCGACACCGCCATGCATCTGCAGCGCCTCATTGGAGACATGGACGAAAATGTCGCTGGCGCGCACCTTGGCCAGGCTGGACCAGATGTCGGCATCGGGATCGGCAGCATCGGCGCTTTGCACGGCGAGCGAGACCAGTTCCTCGCCGGCTACGATCATCGTCATCATGTCGGCAACCCGATGCTTGAGCGCCTGGAACGAGGCGATCGGTTTCCCGAACTGCTCGCGCTCCTTCATATAGGCCACGGTGATTTCGGTGATCGCCCGCGCAGCACCGATGCTGTCACTGGCAATCGCAAGACACAGGTGCCGGGTGAGGGCGCGGGACGTGGCCTCTCCATCCAACACCGCCAACGGTGCCACGCTATCGATGTCTGCCGTTAAAACACTTCGAGTCCGGTCCCAGAGTTCGACCGGCTGGCCGCCTTCCAGCCCAACCAGACCCCAATCGCCCGTTGCCAGCGGGATCAGCGCGGCATCGCTATTCGCATCACCCAGCAGCCAGCTGTCCTTGCCAGCCGGGCCATCGGCGATCCGCGCCGCGACAGCGAGTTTTGCCTCGCCCGAGGCCAGGCGCGGGAGCCAGCTATCTTTCACATCGCTATCGGCGGTTTCGGCCAGCACCTGCGCAGCCGCCAGCGAGGCGATAAACGGCCCCGGCGCTGCGCAGCGGCCAAGTTCGCGGTGCAATATATCGAGCCCTTGCGCGCCAAAGCCGAGCCCTCCAGCTTCCTCCGGCAGGCCAATCGCAAGCCAGCCGAGCTCAGCGGCCTGCTCCCACAAGGTGCGGTCCAGCGCGAGCTCGCCATCGAGATGGGCATGCAGCTGGGTGCGGTCCGCAGCGCCTTCCAGGACTCGCGCAATGCCTTCCCGGAACGCCTGCAGGTCGTCCTCGTCGATCATGTCTCTCCCGCTCCCGCCATTGTCCCCGACCGCTCACGTCAACCTATCCGCAGCTTTGCTTGCCTTGGCAAGTGTTGCGTGGGAAGGATCGCGCAATCGCACAAGGAGACGGATGTGGCTTACAAATACCTACTCACCGAGAGCTTCGACGACGGCGCGATCCTGCGCATCACCCTGAACCGCCCCGAAGCGCGCAATGCGCAGAACCGCGGCATGTTGGTTGAGCTGGATGATGCCTTCATGGTCGCCGAGAGGGACGACACGGTGAAAGTCGTGATCCTTGCCGGGGCCGGACCGATCTTTTCTTCCGGCCACGATCTTGGCTCAAAGGTGTCGATGGCGGAAATGATGCAAGGGCCAGACCAGCATGAAACTTGCAAGACCAATGGCGGCAGTCGCGCGGACGCAGAAAAGCGCACCGTGCAGGAGTGGCATTATTTCTTCCAGAACACGCTACGCTGGCGCAATCTGCGCAAGATCACTATCGCCCAGGTGCATGGCCAGGTGCTGTCTGCCGGGCTGATGCTGATGTGGTGCTGCGACCTGATCGTCGCTGCCGAGGACACTTTATTCTGCGACGTCGTCGGCACGCGGCTCGGCATGTGCGGCATGGAATATTTCGCGCATCCCTGGGAATTCGGCCCGCGCAAGACCAAGGAGCTGATGCTGACCTCGGACGCGATCGATGCCGATGAAGCCTATCGCCTCGACATGGTCTCGAAGGTCTATCCGGAGGACAAGCTTGCCGACAAGACGCTGGCTTTCGCCCGCCGCATTTCCACCGTTCCATCGATGGCCGCGCTGATGATCAAGGAATCGGTCAACCAGACAGTCGACAACATGGGCTTTCATAATTCACTCAACGCCAGCTTCACGCTGCACCAGCTCAACCACGCGCATTGGGCCGAGGCGCATGCCGGGACCGATGTCCAGGGCTATCCTTGCGCCCTGCCCCAGGACGGCGTGGTCGACTGGAAGAACGCCCCGCCGATCAAGATCGCCCGCAAGGACGATTAGAGCTTGTACCACTGACGTGGAAGCAACACCGGCCCGCTCCCCCTTCCCTACCACCCGACAGAATACACTTGGGATGGTTAAGCAGGGGGAGCGGGCCGGTATCACAAGCCGGTCACGAGAATGTGACCGGCGCCCCGACAAGGACTCTTAGGCGCTGCTCAGCTGGATCTGGGCGTAGCCTGAGGTCAGCACGACGTCGTCCTGATTGGCCATGAGAATCTTGACGGTGACGATGTCGGCGCCGACCAGCGGCTCGTATTTAACGTCCTGCACCTCGCCGGTGATGATCGCGATATCGCCTTCGAAAGTCGGGCTGCGATAGTCGAATTTGGCGTGGCGGATAAAAGCACCGTCCCCGGCCCAATAGGCCAGATAGTCAAGCGTCCAAGCACCCATTGACGAGCCATAGCCATAGAGCCGCGGCAGGCCGATCAACTTGGCCTTGTTGATATCGGTGTGAGCGCTGGCCGGACCATCATCCTGACCAACCTGCATTGTCGGATCGTCATTCTCGGCGGTCATCTCGGGAATCCAGCCCGCTTCCGCGCCGAGATAGCCATCCTCATAGTTGTGCCCGCCCCAGGCATTGTAGAGCAGCGAGGAGTATTCCTTGGTGAAAGTGACCGCGCTATGCGGGCCGATCGGGCGGGTTGGTAGCAGGTCGCCCGGTCTGACCTCGCCCGGGCCGCTGCCGCCAGCACCTGCCGCCAGCCACTGGCCCTTAAGGCGCTTGAATTCCGCAAGCTGATCCTCGGAGAAGACGGGTGCCTCGGCGGCATCGTCGTAGAAACCAAGCTTTTGCGCGAGGTCGACACGATAGCGGCCCATGGTGCAGCGTTGCTTGCAGACGAGCTCGTCGCGCTGGTTGCGATAGACCGTGTCGCCGTGGGAAAACATCACCGGTCCGGCGAATTTGGTGTTGGATATCTTGTATCCGGCAAAACGCGGTGTCGTATGAATCTTGTCGCCCGGCTCGATATGCGGTCCATAGAACCACCATTCGTCGCCGCCGAACACGACATGTGAGCCCGGTATGTTGCCGGTAATCGCCGGAATCGAGCCATGGCCGACACAGCAATTGGCGGCAAAGGATTGCGGAGCGATGATCCTGCCGGTGCTGGCACGTTCGGTTGCCGCGTGTTCCTCGAAATGGATCGGGTTGTAATAGTCGAGCGCCATCATCCACCGGCGGATATCGGTTATGTTGATCGGTTCTTTGAGCTGGCCGCCAGCCACGCGCTGGCCGATATATTTGTCGACATCACTCGTATCGAGTTTCTCGTCCTCAATGGTATCCGGATTATTCGCCATGGCCGCATTCTCTCCTGTTGGTACCGATTCGTTATTTGCGATAGATCATCGACTCGAAATGCCCAACCGATCTTGATGCGATGGGCAACCAATTGGCTTTCATTGTCGCCTCGGTCCGGCAATGATAGGCCAGCAGGGATTCATCCCGGAGGGAGACAGCGATGAACAGTCGGGATATTTCAATGGCGGGCATCGGCGAAGTCCGCGACGACTATGTCCCGGCGAGTGACTATTTCTCGCAGGAATTTGCCGAGCTTGAGAACGAGCTGCTGTGGCCGCGCGTGTGGCAGATGGCGTGCCGAGAGCAGGACATCCCCGAAGTCGGCGATTTCTACACTTACGACATTGTCGATGAATCGATAATCGTCGTGCGCACCGCACCGGACGAGGTGAAAGCTTTCTTCAATGTCTGCCCGCATCGCGGGAACCGTCTGACTGCAGATTGTGGCCATGTGCAGCGCTTCCGCTGCAGCTTCCACGGCTGGCAATTCAATCTGGACGGAACTCCGAACCAAGTCGTCGATCGCACCGACTGGGGCGACAAGCTGCCCGACGAGGACATCACGCTGTCGCCGGTCAAAGTCGGGCGCTGGGCCGGCTGGATCTACATCAATATGGACCCTGACTGTGAGCCCTTCGAGACATTCCTCGGACCGGCGATAGCGGCGCACGAACCTTTGCAGATGGATGGCTTGCGCTACCACTGGAAGAAATCGGCAGTGGTGCCGTGCAATTGGAAGACCGTGCTCGGCATGTTCAACGAGGCCTATCACCTGCAGGCGACACATAGCCAGATGCTGCCTTATTGGGACGATTATACCGCCAGCTATGCGCGCGGCCGCCATTCGATGTTCCGCTATGAGGACACGCTGCCGCCCGGCCTGCCGTCCAAGCGGCTTGGCAAATCGCCCGAGGATGTCGATATCCGTCAGGGCCTTGCCGATTATATCAAGGACATGGACAAGACGCTCAAGACATCCGAAGCAGTGTTGATGGTTGATGCCGTCGACCGGTTGGTCGAGGAAGTTCCGCGCGAAGCCGAACCGCTGGAAGTGCTGATGAAGCTTGCGCAGTTCACCATGGAAGACCTGGCGGCCAAGGGCATCGATGGCCCGGTGCTGACGCCCGAGCAGATCGCCGAGGTCGGCTCGGACTGGCACATATTTCCCAATCACATCATGATTTCGAGCGCCAATGCGGTGCTGGCCTATCGCGCGCGGCCCAACGGCCATGATCCCGACAGCGCGATCTGGGATGTCTATTCGCTGCTACGCTACCCGAAGGGCAAGGAGCCCGAGGTCGAGCAGGAATGGTGCAACGACCTGGCCGACGAGGACGCCTGGCCTCTGGTTCTGCGTCAGGACTTTGCGAATATGGCGGGCATCCAGAAAGGCATGAAATCACGCGGTTTCAAAGGTGCGCGCACCAACCCCAAGCAGGAAATTCCGGTCTCACACCTGCACCGCATGCTCAGGGAGTTCATGGGGGTTTAGCCTCGCGTTCCTCCGACAGCTTGAATTCCATCACGCTTGTTGTAGCAACAGCGCTGTAGAGCGGTTCTCGATCAACAAGGACCGCCATTACGGAAGAGGGGAACGCCCGTGGGTGTTGCAAAGCTGATCTGCCGGATCGTCTATGGGCTGTGTCTGCTGGCGGTGGGTGCAGGCCTTGCCTATGGCGGCGTCAAGCTGATCGCGCTGGGCGGGTCGTTTTACTATCTTCCCGCTGGCCTCGCTACAGTAATTACCGGGCTTACCGTGCTGGTCGGTCGCTGGAGGCTGGCTGGTTGGACCTTCCTGGTCCTGATGGCAGTGACACTCATCTGGGGCCTGGGCGAATCCGGGCTTGATGGCTGGGCGCTGATGCCGCGCCTGCTCTCACCCTTCGTGCTGGGTTTGCCGTTGCTGGTAATCGCGCTGACACGCGGCAAGGGTATGCAGCGCAAGGCCGGGCTGGCGACGGCGGCTGTCGCGCTTATCCTGGTGGGTACAATCTGGGCCACTTCGGGCTATGACCCGGTCAAGGCAGAACCTCGCGAAGCCGTCGCTTTTGCTGAGGACGCGGGCGATGACTGGGTCAATTTCGGGGGAACCAAACAGGGCCGGCATTTTTCCACCCTCGCCCAGATAGATCGCGGCAACGCCGGGCAGCTTGAACAGGTCTGGAGCGTAAAGACAGGCCCCTTCCCGACATTTCCGATGGGCCAGAACCAGTCCCAGCATCTCAAGGTCGACAACGATCTCTATATGTGCACCTCGCTAAGCGATGTGATCAACCTCGATCCCGAGACCGGCAAGACCAAGTGGAAATTCGATGCCAAGTCAGACGTATCCGGCATGTTCACCACCAAGTGCCGGGGAGTTACCTACTACCAGGTGAGCGAGGGCGATGAGGCCTGCGCAGCCCAGGTCTACACTGCGGCGAGTGACGGCCGGCTGATCGCGCTGGATGCCAAAACTGGTAAGCTGTGCGAGACATTCGGCGAAGGCGGCATCGTCGATCTCACGCGCCACATCGAACAGCGCAATACCGGCTATTACCGCATCACCTCTCCGCCTACACTGGTGCGTGGCAAGCTGGTGGTCAATGCCGCCATCTCCGACGGCCAGCACACCGGCGAACCATCCGGCGTGATCCGCGCCTATGACGCGGTGACCGGCAAGCTGGCATGGGCCTGGGATCTCGATCGTCCCGGCGAGCGCGGCGAACCGGCAGACGGCGAAGTCTATTCACCGGGCACCCCCAACAGCTGGGGACCAACCAGCGCCGACGAAGAGCTCGGCCTCGTCTATATCCCCACCGGCAACGCCACGCCGGACTATTGGGGCGGGCATCGCACAGCCGAGAGCAACAAATATGCCAGCTCAATCGTCGCGCTTGATGCCGAGACCGGTGACGTCCGCTGGCATTTTCAGACGGTGCATTATGATGTCTGGGACTATGACATCGCATCGCAGCCGGTGTTGTTTGAGCTGCGCAAGGACGGCAAGACCTTCCCCGCGCTGCTCCAGCCAACCAAGCGCGGACAGACTTTCGTGCTGGATCGGCGCAACGGCGAGGAGCTGTTCCCGATTGAGGAACGACCCGCACCGCAAGAAGGCGCAGTCGAGAAGCTGCCGCCGACCCAGCCGTGGTCACCTGCCATGCACAATCTTGGCGGTCCGCTCCTGACCGAGAGCAAGATGTGGGGCGTTTCCGCGCTCGACCAGCTGTGGTGTCGAATCAAGTTCAAAGCGGCACGCTACGATGGCGAATTCACGCCGCCAGGCCTCACCCCAAGCATCCAGGATCCGGGCTATACCGGCGGCACCAATTGGGGCAGCTTTTCGGTCGATACGTCCCGGCAGCTGGGCTTCACCCTGTCGAACCGGTTTGTCACCCATGTCCAGCTGCGCACCCGCGACGATCCCAAGGCGAAGGACCTCAAGGCCAGTTCAACCGCTTTTGCAGGCGGGCTCGTCGCGCAGGAAGGCACGCCCTATGCCGCTGACATCACCTTCTTCGTCTCGCCGCTTGGAGTTCCCTGCCAGCAGCCGCCGCATGGGCTGATCAATGCGATCGACCTGTCGACCGGCGAGCTGCTGTGGAGCCGGCCACTGGGAACGGCGCGGGACACCGGACCGATGATGACCCCTTCCCACCTGCCTTTCACCATCGGCACGATGACCTTCGGCGGCACAATGAGCACGGCAGGCGGGCTGGTCTTCGCCGGCGGATCGCAGGACCATAGCTTCCGCGCTTTCGACAGCGAGACCGGCACAATGCTGTTCGAGGCCGATCTGCCTGGCTCAGCCGCGACCCGGCCGATGACGTTCCTGTCTGGCAAGGATGGCCGGCAATATGTGGTCGTCTCGTCCGAATCGCCCACGAAAGGCGGCAAGGCCTATGGCGCAGTCACGGCGTTCGCCCTGCCGAAGAAGGAATAGAGTTAAGCCCGAGTCCCCGAAGTCTTGGCTGAGCCGAACATGCCCATCTTGGCCTTGCCTGAGACGCCGTCGCCCTCGAACAGCAGGTCGTATTTGAGCGTGATCTTCATCGGCTGTTCGACGTCGAGATTGAACTTGACGCGACTGCCTTCAACGGTGCCCTCAAACTCCTGATCGCCCTGATCGCTGGTGAACTTGCCGGTCACATTACCGCCATCGGTCGCGAAGTGGCCGACCATTTCTTGCGGGCCAGCCGGGGTCTTCATCGTCATGTTCCAAGCACCGTCAATGCTTGTTTCGCCAGAGGACGACGCGACTTCTGCTGTCGCCTCTTCTGCAGGTGCCTCCGCCTCAGTCTTGGCGCGCTTCGCAGCATCGCCGGAGACATCGCGGCTCTCGACAATATCGAGAATCCGCGACGGCGTCAGTGGCAGTTCCAGCAGGTCGATCTGGCCGAAGGGCTGAAGCGCATCGGCAATCGCGTTGACCAGCGTCGGCGGGCCGATAATCGCGCCGCCTTCGCCAACGCCGCGCATTCCGCCGATGGTCTGCGATGGCGTGTTGGCATGGACATATTCAAAATCGGGGACGTCGCTGATGGTCGGCATCAGATAGTCCTTGAATGTTGCTGCGAGCGGATTGCCGCGAGCGTCATAGGGCATGTCCTCCAGCAGGACCTGGCCGATCGCCTGGGCCAGCCCGCCAGCGATCTGGCCTTCGACCACGCCGGGATTGATCACCGTTCCGCAATCCTCGCTCGAAATCCAGCGCTGGATCTTGACGAAGCCGGTGTCGGCATCGACTTCGACGACACAGGCATGAGCGGCACTAGTGAAAGTGAAGGGCGGGGGCTGGTAACGGAATTGCGCCTCCAGCCCGGCGCCTGTGTTGCCGGGCAGCCGGGCCGGTTCGCCATAAGCAATCTCGGCGATCTCTCGCAGCGAATGCGACATTTCCGGCGTGCCCTCGATATGGACCATACCGCCTTCGATGGTGATCGTCTCCGCGTTGGCATTGTAAAGATGCGCGGCGATCTCCTTGACTTTGTCAGCCAGCATATCCGTCGCAGTCCATGCCGCGCCGCCGGCGATGACTGCCTGCCGGCTGCCCGCAGCGCCGGGGCTAAAACCGCCAATCGCGGAATCGCCTTCGAAGATTGTCACATCCTCGAAATTGACGCCGAGCCGTTCCGCGATGACCTGCGCCATCGTCGTTGCCGTGCCATGGCCCTGCGAGTGGGTGCTGAGAGATGCAGTGACCTTGCCGGTCGGCTCGATACGGATCGTCGCCAGCTCACCGGTCATCGGTGCCATCTGGCCGGCTGCTGCCGTCGGCTCGACATAGGCGGCAAGCCCAAGGCCGAGATAGCGGCCCTGCTCGCGCGATTCGGCCTGCTCCTTGCGGAAGGCGGGAACGTCGAAATTGGCAAGCAGCTTGTCGAAACATTCGCCCGGGGTGATATCGGTCACCTCGATGCCAAAGGTCGTCGTATTGGGCTGGTCAGTTAGGTAGATCAGGTTCTTGCGGCGGATCTCAATGGGGTCGATACCGATCTCACGCGCCGCGTCATCGAGCAGCGTTTCGCGGATCAGCGATTCCATCGCCCAGGGCCCGCGATAGCCGCCCAGCCCCATCGTGTTGGAATACCAGCCGCGGCTGACAAAGCCGTAGGCCGGCATCTTGTAGGCCGGCCACATGAACATATGCACCGCGACATTGCAGTCCTCGCCCATCGGGAAGGCGCCGTTGTTGGAGCTGTAATCGCCGAACCCGCCGACCATCTTGCCGTCGGCATCGAAGCCGATGGTCAAAGTAACTTCCTGCTCGCGCGCATGGCTCGAAGCCGTCAGCGATTCGAAGCGGTCCTCGATCCATTTGATCGGGCGACCGAACAGACGCGCAGCGGCGATCACCGCCACCTCCTCACGCCACGGGAAATTCTTCAGGCCAAAGCCACCGCCGACATCTTTGGCGATCACCCGGATCGCCGTTTCTGGCAAATTGAAGGCCAGGCTGACATAGCGCGCAACCAGATGCGGGCTCTGGCAGCTGATCCAGATCGTCATTTCCTCGCTGCCGTCGCATGTCGCGACGCAGCCGCGTGTTTCCATCGGCGATTGCGCGATGCGCTGGTGGTGGATCGTGCGCGTGATGGTATGCGCCGCGCCGTCAAGCAGCGCCTGCAGATCCTCGTCGATATCCTCATCGCCCATTTCCTGGGCGATATTGTCGTCCTTGCCAGGGTGAACCGGCGCGCCGCCTCTCGCATCGGCGAGAGTGATGACCGGGTCTTCCTCGTCGATTTCAATCTCGATCAGGGCGGCGGCATCTTCGGCAATCGCGCGGCTATCGGCGATGACCATTGCCACCGGATCACCGACACAAGAGACGCGGCCATCGGCCAGGATCGTCACCGGAGCCTCGCATGGCCCGAAGAAGAAATTCATCACATTGAGGGCGACACCGGAAAAATCCGCCTGGGTGTAAATCGCATGGACACCCGGCACTTCGCGCGCCGCCGCGCTGTCGATTGCGGTGATGGTCCCGCGCGCAACGGGGGAACGAGCAAAAGCAATGTGCAACATGCCCGCCAGGCGGACATCGTCGGCGAATTGACCGCGCCCGGTCAGCAGGCGGGCGTCTTCCTTGCGCGGGGTGCGTTCCCCGATATAGCGATGCGCGCCGGGCAGCTGGACATTCATGCCGTTTCGCTCGTTAGCTGGCGGATCGCCCTGCGGATGCCCTGGTAGCCGGTGCAGCGGCAGATATGGCCGGACATCGCGTCGATCATTTCCTGTTCGGTCGGCTCTTTGCCCTCACCTGTGAGCGAAGCCAGGGTGATGACGATGCCAGGCGTGCAAAAGCCGCATTGCAGGCCAAAATTGTCGCGCATTGCCTGCTGCACTGGGTGCAGTGTGCCGTCGGCTTCTGCCAGACCCTCAACCGTGGTGACTTCGCTGCCGTCGGCCTGCACCGCCAGCATCAAGCAGGAGCGCGCGACCGCGCCGTCAACACTCACCGTGCAGGCACCGCATACGCCGTGCTCGCACGCCAGATGTGTGCCGGTATAGCCAAGCTGCTCGCGCAGGAATTCGCCAAGGCTGGTGCGCGCTTCGACAGTGCCGCCATGCTTGCGGCCATTGACGGTCAATTCGATACGATGGTCGCTCATGCGGCCTCCTTGAGGCCCAGAGCCTCACGTAGGGTGCGAGTAAAAATGCGCCTGCCGACGGTTCGGCGATATTCCGACGAAGCGTGGTGGTCGTCGAACGGCGCGGTGTCGGCAACAGCCAGTTCGGCAATTGCCAAGGGATCGATGGCATCGAGCGACTTGCCGAGCAATGCCGCTTCGGCCTGCCTTGCCTTGATCGGCGTCGGCCCCATACCGAGCCAGGCAATGCCCGACCGGCTAACGGTCCCGCCGCTGAGTTCGAGCGCGCCAACCATTCCGACCAGTGCGAAATCGCCCGGTCGCTGCGCCACTTCGCGAAACAGCGTGACATGGCCATCGGCCCAATCGGGATAGATGATGCCGGTGACCAGTTCGTCGGGCTCAAGAACGGTCATATAGGGGCCGAGATAGAATTCATCGGCCGGCACCTGCCGTGTGCCCTTGGACGACCGGATTTCGATTGTCGCGCCCAGTGCCACTGCGGTCGCCGGCATTTCCGCCGCCGGCTCACCCAGCGAAACCGAACCGCCAACAGTCCCGCGATTGCGAGTCTGGTAATGACCGACATGAGAAAGCGCCTCCACCATCACCGGCACATGCTGGGCCAGCGTCGCATCAGCCAGAGCATCGGCCTGGCGCGTAACCGGCCCGACCCTTGTGCCACCACTAGCGCGCGTCACGCCCTTGAGTTCGGCGATCCGGTTGATGTCGATAATGATGAAAGGCTGGCTCATCCGGAGATTCAGGAGCGGCATCAGGGTTTGCCCGCCGGCCAGGATAGTTGCTCCGCCACCCGCATCAGCAAGCGCGCTCAGCGCTTCGTCGATGCTTGTCGGCGCGACATAGTCGAATGGTGCCGGTTTCATGAACGTCCTCCGCTTCTGCGCCCGGCTTCGAAGCCGGCTGCGGTCGAAACCGCCACCACGACCATCACCGCGATCACCCACCAGTCAGCAACCGTGCTGCGACCGAGCAGGAATCCGGCGAGTATTGCCAGGGCAATGGTGAAGACCAGGCCCCAAGGCGATCCGCCGCCTTGAACCGAAGCAGGGCTGACCGTTTCAGCCCGCGCACCGCCGAAGACGCCGGCCGCAGGCGCCGTCGACGAGGCTTGCTGGGCTGGCTCGGCCTGTGTCGCCGGTGCAGCCTGCCCCTCGTCGCCCGTAGTTTCACCGCCGACGACCTCGCCAAATGTAGTGAAGAACTTGCCGGCAAGGTTTTTGGCAGTGGCATCGATGATCGGTCCACCGAGCTGGGCCATGCGTCCGCCAACCTCGGCATCGACTTCATAGGACACCACCGTGACGCCGCCGTCATCGCTGAGGCGCACTTTGGCCGCCCCCTTGGCATTGCCAGCGACGCCGCCATTGCCCTGGCCGTTGATCGTGTAGCCATTCGGCGCATCGATATCGGTAAGCTTCACCTTGCCTTTGAAGCGCGCGCCGATCGGGCCGATCTTGACTTCCGCTACGGCATTGAAACCGTCATCGCCCTCTCTTTCCAGGCTCTGGCAGCCGGGAATACAGGCCTTGAGAACTTCCGGATCGTTAAGCGCTTCCCAGACGCGCTGTCGGGACGCAGCGATCCGCTGCTCTCCGGCCATTTGCATGATAATCGCTTCTCCCGCTTATGAGACCCAGCCTGTGTGGCCAAGCCTATGCGACCCAGAATATGAGACACCGTGTCGCTCATACCTGCCCGCTGATGGGAGCAAGGGCAAGCCCCACTTTCAGGCGAGAGAAGCAAATTTCGTCAATCCTTGGGAATGACCCAGCGCACGGTGCCCGAGTAAGTCCCGGCAACCTTCAATCCACCCTTATCGCTGGCAGCTTCAAAGCGGGCGCGACGCGTGACATTCTTGCAGGTTGCAGCATCCAGACGTGGGTGGCCGCTGGACCGGACGATTTCGCAGTCCTGCACCTTGCCTCTGGCATCGATCGAAAGCAGAAAGCGCGCGGTCCCTTCATTGTGCTCGCGGACATCCCTTGAGGGATAGTCGGATGTTGAGACCCAAAGACCGGGATTGTTGCGCGGCTTGGCCCTCGCCGGTGTAAATTTCGGTGCCGGATCAGGGCTTGGCACAGGCAGCAATTGCGGTGTGTCGACCGGAAGCGGGAGCGGGGGGAGATTGACCGGCAGATCACCCAGCGGGAGTATCGGCAGGAGCTGAACCGGTGTTGGAGGCACGAATTTGATCACTTCGGGTGTCGTGATCGGCTTCGGATCAGGTGGCGGAGGCGGAGGTGGGTCGATCTTGTAGCTGTCGGTCGGCATGACCCAGATTTCGGGCTCATCGATCACGACCGCCAAGCCGGTCACAAGGGCGTAGATGATAGCCCCATGAAAGGCGCTGACGGCAATGATCTTGGCAGCGCGATTGGTGTCTGTTCTATGGTCGGTATATGCCATGAGAGTGTTCTCCTTTCTTGCCGCCGGAATTGCGGATTCAAGAGGCGGCTCACTTCATGGCGACCAGTCTATCATGGTACTTTCATTTGAAAACATAATTTTACTAAACTAACCAAGTATTTAGGTAAATAAGCTTAGCAAGCTTTGCTGGTTGAGTCCTTGTTGGGTACGCCGGTCACATCCGTGATCGGCTGGCATCACCGGCCCGCTCCCCCTGCCCAACCCCCCGCCTGTTTAATCTTGGGGGGGTTGGGCAGGGGGAGCGGGCCGGTGATGCAAAGCTCAAGGCGGATGCCTTGAGCGCACAAAAGGAAAAACTCTATCGA
>JAQWKP010000171.1 GCA_029247785.1 Novosphingobium sp. | reverse complement strand
TTATTGCCGCGCTGGCGGCTACCGGCATCGTCACCCAGGCGGCGCGGGAGATCGGGGCGTCGCTTGAAGCGCTATATGCGCTGCGGCACCGCAAGGGCGCGGAAGGGTTTTCAGCGGCGTGGGAAGAGGCGATCGACCGGGGGATTTCCCGGCTTGAGGATTGCGCGCTGGAACGCGCGATCGTCGGCGAGGAGCGTCCGGTGGTCAGCCACGGCAAGCTGCTCGGCCACTGGCAGCACTATGACACCCAATTGCTCACCTTCCTGCTGCGCCAGCGCCGGCCCAAACGCTGGAATGCAGGCGGCGCGCATTTCGCCAATTTGAAGCCCGGCCACCCGGTCTATGAACGCCTCAAGCGCGAATGGCAGATCGAAACCGAAAAAATCGCCGCCGCCAAGCGCCCCGCCATCCAGGCCTCGGTCCACGCCAAGGTCGAAGCGATGGCCAGACACCGCTTGGCAGAGCTGATCAAAGAGAAGGAACTGGAGGAGGGGGAAGAATAGTGTGGAGTTTTTGTTTGGTGCGCTGGTCACGGATGTAACCAGCGCACCCACAAGGACTCAGACGATCTCGCCGATTTCCGTGCCGCAGCTATAGACTTCGCCCGCTTCGGCCTTGTGGACCAGCTTGCCCGCAGTCGGGGCCTCGATCTCGCGGGAAGTCTTGTCGGTTTCCAGCAGGTAGATCACCTCGCCTTCCTTCACTTCGGCGCCGTCTCCGGCAACCCATTCGGCAAGCGTGCCCTCCTGCATGGACATTTCCAGCTTGGGCAAGATCAGCGTCGTCGACATAAGGGGTTCTTTCCAGTTCAGTCAGGTGTTCAGGATTTGACCAGGGCGCTCGCCCGCTCGACGATCTGGCCGATATTGGGGACCTGGTTCATTTCGATCTCGTGGGAATAGGCGATCGGCGCATATTGCGCGCCAAGACGGATCGCCGGGGCCTTGAGATCGCCCCACAATTCCTCGTTGATCGTGCTGGCGATCTCGGCACCGAAACCGCAGAACTCGACAGCAGCATGGACGACCAGCGCGCGGCCGGTCTTCTTCACCGATTTGAGCACACGGAAATAATCGATCGGCACAAGGCTGCGCAAATCGATCACTTCGGCACTGATGCCCTGCTTCTCCAGCTCGCCAGCTGCGGCCAGCGTCATGTTGAGCTCCCAGCCATAGGAGATCAGCGTGACATCCGTACCCTCACGCACCACCTTGGCAACGCCGAGCGGGATGCGGTAGTCGCCCACCGGCACCTCGCCCTTCTGGGTGAACAGCAGCATCAGCGATTCGATGATCACGCAGGGATCGGGATCGTCGATGCAGGAAAGCAGCATGCCCTTCGCATCGACCGGATTGCTCGGATAGAGCACCTTGACGCCCGGCGAATGGAGCAGCCAGGCTTCCATTGATTGCGAGTGCTGCGCGCCAAAGCCGCCCATGCCCCCGCCAGCCTGCACGCGGATGGTCATCGGCGCATGGGTCGTCGAACCCGACATGTAGCGCTGCTTGGCCGCGTGATTGACGATCTGGTCGAGGCAGACGCCGAGGAAGTCAGTGAACATGATTTCCGCAATCGGGTTCATGCCAGCAATCGAGGAACCGATCGCCGCACCGATGATCGCCGTTTCCGCGATCGGAGTCGGCCGCACGCGGGTCTTGCCGTGCTCGGTCTGCAGTCCCCGGTTGGTGCCGAAAACGCCGCCATGCGGATCGCCGACATCCTCACCGAGGATGAAGACTTCGGGATTTGCGGCCATGGCGATGGTCTGCGCGCTGAGGATAGCCTCGGCCAGCGCCATTTCCTTGGTCTCGCCGGGAAGTTCGCCTTCGTCAGCACGCTCCGGGTAATGGCCCCGACGCGGCACGCAATCGGCGTCTTCGAAGACGTCGATCAGCGTTTCCTCGGTGGGCGTAACCTTGCTTTCCATCGCCTTGGCGATCGCGGTATCGACTTCCTCTCCGGCCGCCGCTTCCATCGCGGTCAGCTCGTCCTCGGAGCAGATACCGGCATCGACCAGCAGCGAGCGCGTATTCTCGAACGGCGCGCGTTCCTTGGCTGCGTCGAGGTCTTCCTTGCTGACATTGGTATTCTCGCCGGGCCCGGCATGCGGCCCGAGGCGGAAGGTGTTGGCTTCGACGAACACGGGGCCGTTGCCGGCACGCACGCTCTCGATCACTTCCTTCATGCCGTTGTAGAATTCGGCCGGGTTATTGCCATCGAGTATAACGCCGCGGAATCCCAGCGCATCGGCGCGGCCCGCGAAGTTCTTGCTGGCGGTATAGTCCGGGATCGGGGTGTATTCGCCGATCTGGTTGTTCTGGCACAGGAATATCACCGGCAGCTTCCACGCACCGGCCAGGTTCATCGCCTCATGCATCGCGCCAATCGACGTCGCGCCGTCGCCGAAATTGACGATCGTCACGCGGTCCTCGCCGCGCTCCTTGGCGGAGATCGCAAGGCCATTGGCAATCGGTGCGCCGCCGCCGACAATCGCGGTGGTGACCATCGAGCCGGACGCAGGATCGGAAATATGCGGGCTACCGCCCTTGCCCTTGTTGACGCCATCTTCGCGGCCCAGCGCTTCAGCGAACAGACCCTCAAGATCAACACCCTTGGCAACCTGATCGTGGATGCCGCGATAGGTGGTGATCATGTAGTCTTTTTTATCGGTGAGCTGCGAGATCGTTGCGGGAATGCATTCCTGCCCGGTCATCGGCCAATAGGTGAACATGAATTTGCCTGCTGCAAGACCGGACTGGATCGCTTTGTCGACCGCGCGGATCCGCGTCATCTGCTGGTAGATGCTCTTGAGGACGTCTGGTTCGATTCCAAGGTTGGTCTTTTCGATAGTAGCCATTGTCTCTTCCCACTTCGTTGTTCGGTCGGAGCGCTTGCCCCGTTTGTGATGGCTTCGCCCGGATGAGAGGGTTCCCCCTCCGACAGCGATTCTGCGAGTCGGCTTGTTGCGCATATGCTCAGGCGACGCAACGCCATTGTCTTGCCTGAAGAGCGAGAATTTAGCCCGGAAGCGGGCGACTATGTCCGTTCGCGCCTGATAAGGGCCGCATGCCAGGGCCAGGTGGATAATTGCAGCGGCGCTCCTGCCCACCCGATTCCCGGCACATCATTACCTGCCCCTTCAGAACTCGCCGGAGAAACCGACACTGGCACCGGTGTTCTTGCCGCCAGCATGGCTCAGGCTGGCCGTCAGCGCAAAAGGGCTGCCTGTGTCGAGCCGGTGCGACAGCGAAGCGCCGACAGCAAATTCACCGCGGAATGTTGAGCCCTTGGCCGCATAGCTGGTC
>JAQWKP010000156.1 GCA_029247785.1 Novosphingobium sp. | reverse complement strand
CTGGAAATGGTGGAATTGCTGGATTTCGATTTGCGAAATATGGAAGTCGAGGTGCCGAAATCGGGCTCAGTGCATTTGCTTTGACAGCACCGTCCGCTGCTTTCAGGCATGGTTCACTCCTCTTCCTGCTCCCTCGGTCTTACCATCGACGGCGGCGCTGTGGTCCTGCATAGCGTGCCGTCGATCCTTCCTTCACTCGCCGAAGCGCCATTTCAGGCGGAAGCCCCACATCCGCGGCTCGTTGACGTGGCCGCCATCGACTCCCAAGTTCCCGAAGGCCTGCATCGGGTAGAGTATCCGCTTCACATTTGTGGTGTTGGTCATGAAGAAGGAAAGGTCGATCGGCTGTCCGAACATGTCCTCCCAGCTCGCGTTGAGATTAACCAGGTCATATCCCCTGAGGAGATAGGCTGGCGATGCCTCTGGCGTCGAACCCACGCTTGAACTCGTATGAACGTAGGTCACGCCAAAAGTAATCCGGCCGATGCCCTCATCCAGCGGCAGCGTGTAGTTCGCCGAGACATTGACGCGATGCTTGGGCGAAAGCGGCAGGGGGCCGCCCACGATAACTGCCGATATCAAGGAGTCATAGAAGGCCGGGAGAGGCGGCGGCGTGAATTCCAGCAGCTTGGTGTTGAGATAGGTGTAGGCCGCGTCAAGCTTGAAGCCTTCGAACGGCCTGATCGAACCATCCACCTCGACGCCCCACATTCGCGACTTGCCGGCATTGATGTTGGGCGCAGCCGGTGGAATCCGGCTCAGGAACGCCTGCGAGACGACGGTGTTGACCGTCAATTGCTGGTTGCGGAAGTCATTGTAGAAGCCGGTGATGTTTAAATAGCCCGGCACCGCCCCGCGGAAGCTCGTCTTGGCGCCGATCTCGTAAGTATCGACCTTTTCCGGCCCCACGGTTTCGTAACCGATGCTGTTGGACGTGATCGAGCCCATGCGGTAGCCGCGCGACCATTTTACATAGATCATGATATCGTCGGTGGGCTTGTATGCCAGGTCGATCGTCCATGTCGGCCGGCTCGACTTGATCCTCCTGGTGACATCACAATCGCTGGGAGTCGTCGGGAACACGGTCGGCGTGAGAGCGCCCGTGGCAGGATCAACCGAAGGCTGGCAAACGGATGCCAGAACGCCCGGCGCCACCTGGATGATGCTCAGGCGTTGCGCAAGGTCCCTCTGCTTGTCCCATGTATAGCGAAATCCGCCGGTCATGCTCAACCGGTCGGTAATGTCATAGGTCGCCTGGGCGTAAATGCCCTTGTCATTGAAATAGTCCTTGGTGCTGTCATCCGAAATCTGCCCGGCACCGAAAGCCGCAAACGGGTATGTGCAAACCGGCGTGTAGACATCGGAGCAAGTGGCGAAGATATCGACGAGATGACTGTTGAAGGACAGTGGCTTGCTGATTTCGATATAGAAGCCAGCCTGCCACTTGAGCCGGCCTGCGGCTGCTTCGCCCTGGAACTGCAGTTCCTCGGTGAATGTCCATTGCGCCGTCGTCGGACCCTTATTGCCTTTGAAGAGGGTAATTCCCTTGAACAAGGCCGGAGCGCCAACAGGCGGCAGCCAGACTCCCGCGAAGGGAGCGCCCGGGGGCGTAATGAAATTATCACTCCAGAGGGTGAAATTGGCGATCTCGCGATATTCGGAATAAGACGCGATGTTCTTGATCGTCAGATTGTCGCTCGCCTGCCAGGTCGTCGTGTTGATGACCTGCCATTGCTCGATCTTCTGGCGAGGGTTCTCTATGTTGGTCTCGACGCCCCAGAAGCCGTCGCCTCGGGCCGCCTGACGATCGAGCTGCGCACAGCCGAGATATCGCCAGGACGAGATGCCGATGAGAAATCCCTGACCCACCGAGTCCAGGAACGCCGCCGTCCCGGGGAACGCTGCGGCAGCCGCACGATCGCAGAACTGCAGCTTGGGCGCGTCGCCCTTGGTGTCGGAATCGGAGTAGCTGAATACCGTGTAATTCTCAAGATCAGGCGTCAGATCCGCAAGTACGCTGAGGCGCGCGGCAACATAATTGACGTCGCGATAGGCCTTGGGCCCAATCCCGCTGTTGTTCTTGAGATAGCCGTCACGCTTATTCCAGTCGACGCCGGCGCGAATCTTGAAAGTGTCACTGAGCGGCGCGTTGAGAACCGCCTGGAAGCGGCGCTGGCTGTAACGGCCATAGGAGCCCTCGACATAGCCTTCCAGCCTGTCAGTGGGCTTCTTCGGCACCAGCAAGATCGCGCCGCCAGTGGTGTTGCGGCCAAACAGCGTGCCTTGCGGGCCTTTCAGCA
>JAQWKP010000141.1 GCA_029247785.1 Novosphingobium sp. | reverse complement strand
CGATTGACAGGTCGCGACCGACCCGCAAATATCGCCACCGCACACAAGGCCTTGAGCCAAAGGAGAAGAAATGAACCTTTCCCCCGATACGGAGCCGGCCAGCCCAGCCGATACAACGCCGGAAAAGATGCTCTGGACACGCCCGGAGCTCGTCAAGCTCGATTCCCTTCTCGGCGACGTAAACGGGGGCCTTGGTCCCAACTCCGAAGGCGGCGACATCAGCACGTCATAGCACTGGCGACGTTGCTCCAAGTTGACAAAGGTTACACCGTGTCACCTTGCAAATAGGCCCCACATCATTGAGTTCCTTCAATAATCTGAAAAAGGCGACACGCGGCACCGGAGCCTTTTTGGCTATTCTGGTGATGACGGTCGATGACCGGAGCGGGTCGGCCTCGCCGATACGGGACGATGGAGGGAGAGTGGGGAAGCATAAGCGGCGGCCAGACTGACAGCTGAGCGCCATGTAGGAAAGCGCCTGGCCGCGAACCCTGCGCCCAGGCCGGCGCCCAGACTGGCGAGCGTAGCTGCGTCGCAGGTGGATCAGGCCCCGGCCCCGACCCCTTCCAGCGCCGCCATCATCAGCGGGCGCGCGTCGCGGATCGCATCGCTGCCGTCCCAGGTCGCCGCCGCCTCGCGCATTGCCTCGAACCAGCCATCGAACATGCCGGGGTGCATCAGCTGGTAGAGCACGGGGTTGTCGGCCCCCACCGGCTCACAATAGATCTCGATCTGGAAGTCGGTCGCCGGATCGCGCATGTCGACCACCACTTCCAGCGCCCTGCCCTCCCGCTCCATCATCGCCAGCGTCGCTGCAAAATCATCGGAATAATAAGCGATGTGGTGCAGCCCGCCATAGGGATTGGACTCGAGGAAGGCGTTATAGGCCGATATGCCGCCGGGCTTGGGCGCAATGATCTCAAAACAGGCATCGCCCGAATAGACAAAGGCGACCTGGGCCGAAAACGCATGCTTCTCGCCGCGATAGTCCCCCATCCCGCCAATCTCGTCGAGCACAAAAAACGGCCCGATCCCCCCAGCCGCAAATTTCTCCAACGCCGCGTCGAAGTGGGGATAGACGAAGCACTGGTGGGCGGGTTTTCCAAGCAGACGGCTCATCGCGGGGGCTCCTGTTGGGTGGAAAGGGAAGTTTACCGCGTCCTCCCGTCCGCAGGCAAGGGTTTCACACAGAGGCACAGAGTTCAGAGCACCTGTCACGGTAACCGCGAACTATCCGGCGATATCCGGTCCGCGCCCAGCGGACCGCAAGGGCGACCGCCCGCCCGAGCTTATTGCGAGGAAAGCCAAGGAGCGCGGATGCGCTCCGCCCGGCGCTTGAGGGGCTAAGACAAAGGACTCCAATTGAGTATACTGTCCCCGGAATTCCTGTCCCCGGAATTCTCCTGCGGAATTCTCCTGTCCCCGGAATTCTCTGTCCCGGAATTCTGGTCTTTTCAATATACGTGAGAAATCTGACGTGAACCTTCGATCCTTGTGTGCAATTCGCTCTTAAGGCGCTCTGACCGAACATACGCAAAAAATTGTGGCGGCTGGAATTGAGGGTCTGACTGGCGAGCACCTTCTAGACTAACTGGAACCTCCACTTCATAAATCTTAGCAAACTGTAATATAGAAGCGAACTCTCGGTCTTCTAGGTAAGTCCGAAATTCCTCCTGTGTAAGATTTAAAGAAGAACTGTAGCAATCCCATATTTCTGCGGGGGTCATGACCTTGATCGCTTTCAGCATTCCGAATGCACGAATACGACCATCTGGAACTTTCGCATAAAACCATATCCTAGCCCCATCAGGGATGGATGGCGTCCTGCGGCGTAACTCAACGCATTTTTCTCCGCTGATGAATGCGTCGACGAAGCGTCCATGCAGCGAAATTACAATATCTGCGACGCCGTCATCTAGCATGAGGCTGCGCCCTCTTGATCAGCGCTGCGAGCGCGTCAGAATCTAAGCGTCTAGCTGTCACCAAGTTTGCGCCATCGGCGCAATTGATCGCCTTTAGATCGGCAAGAAATATCGGGTTTGTGAACCGGTGCAAATTGTCCAACTCGGTGACACATATCTCTTTGCCTCGAGAGATTTTCCGAACCTCTGTTCGGTTCAGCACTCCGCGCTCCTGCGACAAAACCTCAACGGCATTCTCCGGCGCAAGGTATCGCCGCGTGATACGAGCAATAGCAATGGCCGCACCCCGGCCACGATTCCCGTCTTGCGATTCGTAAAAAACCATCAAGCCACCCTCGCCGATTGTTGAATACGTTTTAACGTCCCCGAAGTAACGCTTTCGTGAGATTATCGCTGCTTGAGGATCATCCAAGAACGATGGCTGCTGCGTGCCTTGAAACAAGGATTCGGCGTATCTCGGCTTGATCGGCACAATCACACTGGGTCGATCCTTCAGTACAAAAAGGGCGGGAGACAATGCCCTCTCCAAGAGTGGAATCGATATCTCGAAGTGCTCTCCAGCATTCGCTCCAATGATCAGCGAGAACTTCGTATCAACCTCCGACGGCGGCTGGATTGGTAGTTCAAGCCCAGCAAGAGCAATAAGTTCGGCGCGAAATCTCAGCCAGTTCTCATCTGTCACCACACCGCCCAGACATACCTTCTCCAGATTCGCAACGCGCGGATTGCCATCGCCATGCGGACGAAAACCCACGCTGAGTGCCTCCCTTCGGATCGTCGGCTGATCAGGAGGAACGACCAAATGTATGATTGCCGGACCATCAAAAGAGACATCCCGTGACGCCAAATCAATCAGATGCCCAATAGCCGCAGCTCCAAACGAGTTCCCTTCTTCTGCAAAAAGATACAAACGGCTCGTTCGAAGTTCAGCCTTAGTAGGACTCCACGAAGCGAATGCCTTGACTTCACCATCTGCGGTGACAAATAGACGCCGCCGAGGGCTTATAGATGTTCCCGACCTGAGAGCTTGTCGAAGCGTACTTTCAGCAATCTGTTGGGAGGATAAGAATTTGCGAACTGACGCGTCGACAGCACCATGCACATCGGTCACGGTGATCCGTCGTCCACCAAGATGAACTTGGTATGCAGCTGATTCACGGTCAGGCGAGCTAAGTCGCTTTCCGAACACTTCAGGGGAAATCAAATCAATTCGGTAATTTTCGCGAAACCAATCTGCGTGTCGCAGTATGGCCTTCTCAGAGGTTACAAAGCCGCTCGCCCCCTCCTCAATCGTCGTCGCTAGGTGGCGAATATCGGATTCATCTTGGATCGAAAGTCTATTCTTGTTCCACCGTTCAGGAAAAACTGTTTACGCGATTCGCTTTCGAAGCAAACTCAAGACGGCTGCCTCTGGCACCTTGTACTGCGGCAAGGCCCGTGCCATCTCTAGTATTGGATCAGGTCCGCCATTCCAGTTGCGCTCCAATTCAGTGATAAATTCAGATGAAATACTAAGTTCGACCGAATTCTCCATCGCGGCGGCAAAGACCCTTCCGGCTCCAACCGCTTTCGCCCGCTTTTTCGCCAAATCGAAGACAACATTTACATCGATCAAATAAGCCGACCGTCTATCAGATACTCTGCCCCGGATACTGAACTTGCTCTCTGCTAGGCTAGAGTAGGCGAGCTGGTCAAACAGGCTTGGTGTCTCAAGCTCTCGAACATGAGTGACAATGGTGCGTCTTGTTGTCCTTCCTCCAGGTCTCTCTCCCACAGGTCGAAATCCATGCTTTCGATAAAACTCCTTCGCTTGCTGGAGGTCATCGGCAATCGAAGCCTTGATGCTAAGAAAGGACGCCTCCTCAGCAATAGCCACTAAAGCCTCTAACAATTGCCCACCCACTCCCGACCGACGAAAATCAGACGATACGTAAGTTTGAAACACACGTGCTTGAGGAGGCGTGCCGCCAAACGCTAAATATCCAGCAAACCTATCGTCATCTTTGCAGATCGCGACCAATAGCCGCTTTTGGAGTGCAAATTCTTCGTAAGCCGCCGCCGGAAGAAACCCGAAAGACTTCCTTTCGGCATCTGCTGCGGTTCGCACCTCTGAGAGGTACGGCATCACACCTTCTCGGTCTGACAAAATCGCGAAACGCGAGCTCACTCCGCCGCCTCCCGCCCCTGCTTCCCCAGCATCCCCGCCAAATACCCGCCGGTAAAGCTCCGCGCATTCGCCGCCACTTCTTCCGGCGTGCCTTCCGCCACGATCTCCCCGCCCCGCACGCCACCCTCAGGCCCGAGGTCGACAATCCAGTCCGCCGTCTTGATCACGTCGAGATTGTGCTCGATCACCACCACGCTATTGCCCTGGTCCACCAGCCGGTGGAGCACTTCCAGCAGCTTGCGCACGTCGTCGAAATGCAGGCCGGTGGTCGGCTCGTCGAGGATATACAGGGTCTGGCCGGTCGAGCGGCGGGACAGTTCCTTGGCGAGTTTTACGCGCTGCGCCTCGCCGCCTGACAGGGTGGTCGCCTGCTGGCCGACTTTTACATAGCCGAGCCCGACCTCGTTGAGCATGTGCATCTTGTCACGGATCGGCGGGACGGCCTTGAAGAAGCCTTCCGCATCCTCGATCGTCATGTCGAGGATATCGGCGATGGACAGGCCCTTGAATTTCACTTCCAGCGTCTCACGGTTATAGCGCCGCCCGTTGCATTCCTCGCAGGTGACATAGACGTCGGGCAGGAAGTGCATCTCGATCTTGATCAGCCCGTCGCCCTTGCAGGCCTCACACCGCCCGCCCTTGACGTTGAAGCTGAAGCGGCCCGGCTTGTAACCGCGCGCGCCCGATTCCGGCAGCCCGGCGAACCAGTCCCGGATATTGGTGAAAGCGCCGGTATAGGTCGCCGGGTTTGAGCGCGGGGTGCGGCCGATCGGCGACTGATCAATCTCGATCACCTTGTCGCACATTTCCAGCCCGGTGATCTTGTCATGCGGACCGGCGATGACCCGCGCGCCATTGAGCGCCCGTGCCGCGCCGGCATGCAAGGTGTCGACGATCAGGCTGGACTTGCCGGACCCCGAAACCCCGGTAATGCAGCAGAATGTGCCGAGCGGGACGGCGGCGGTGACGTTCTGGAGGTTGTTCGCCCGAGCGCCATGCACGGTGATCGCGTGGCCATTGCCCTTGCGGCGCGTGGGCGGAATGGCGATCTCACGGCGGCCGGTGAGATAGTCGGCGGTGAGCGAGTTCTTCGCCTTGAGGATCGCGCCGAGCTTGCCTTCGGCAACCACCTCGCCGCCATGCACCCCGGCGCCGGGGCCAAGATCGACGATCCAGTCGGCATTGCGGATCGCATCCTCGTCATGCTCCACCACAATCACGGTATTGCCGAGATCGCGCAGGCGTTTGAGCGTTTCGAGCAGGCGATCATTGTCGCGCTGGTGCAGCCCGATGCTGGGCTCGTCGAGCACATAGAGCACGCCGGACAGCCCGCTGCCGATCTGGCTGGCGAGGCGGATGCGCTGGCTCTCGCCGCCTGACAGCGTACCTGAAGTACGGTTAAGGTTCAGGTAATCGAGCCCGACATTGTTGAGGAATCCAAGGCGCTCGTTGATTTCCTTGAGTATGGCGCGGGCGATCTGGCTTTGCTGCTCGGTAAGCTGCTCGTCCAGCGAACCGAACCATTCATGCGCGTCCGACACCGAGAATCGTGTGCAGGTGGAAATGTCCTCACCGCCGACCTTGACGCTGAGCGCCTCGGGCTTGAGCCGCTTGCCGTCGCAGCTCTCACAGGGCTGTGCGGTCTGGAATTTCGACAGCTCCTCACGCATCCAGGCGCTGTCAGTCTGCAGCATGCGACGATTGAGATTGCCGATCACGCCCTCGAACGGCTTGTTGACGGTGTAGCTCTTGCGGCCGTCCTTGAAGGTCAGCGCGACGGGCATGCCGCCGGTGCCATGCAGCACGATCATCTGCTGGTCGGGCTGAAGCTCATTCCACGGCGTCGTCAGGTCGAAATCATAGGCCTTGGCCAGGCTATCGAGCACCTGGAGGTAATAAGGCGAAGGCGGGTTGGACTTGGCCCACGGCGCCACCGCGCCCTTTTTCAGCGTGAGGTTCTCATTGGGCACAACCAGCTGCGGATCGAACAGCAGCTTCTCGCCCAGCCCATCGCAGGCCGGGCAGGCACCCTGCGGCGCGTTGAAGCTGAACAATCGCGGCTCGATCTCCTCGATGGTGAAGCCGGAAACCGGGCAGGCGAATTTTTCGCTGAAGACGATGCGGTTGGGGGGAAGCTGCGCGCCCTTGAGTTGGCCACCGGTGACGTTCGGGCCGCCCTGCTCCTCTTCCGCGCGCCCCGGCACATTTCCGTCCGCCAGATCGACATAGGCCAGCCCCTCGGCCAGCTTCAGCGCGGTCTCGAAGCTGTCGGCCAGCCGCGTTTCGATCCCTTCGCGTTCCTCGCTACCCGCGCGCACCGCCAGCCTATCGACCACCACTTCGATGTCATGCTTGAGCTTCTTGTCGAGCGCCGGTGCTTCCTCGATGGCGTATATCTCGCCGTCGATCCGCACCCGGGTGAAGCCAGCCTTCTGCCATTCGGCCAGCTCCTTGCGATATTCACCCTTGCGGCCACGCACCACCGGGGCGAGCAGATAAAGCCGCGTGCCCTCGGGCAGCGCCATCACCCTATCAACCATGTTTGAGACGGTCTGCGCCTCGATCGGCAGTCCGGTCGCAGGCGAATACGGTACGCCGACCCGCGCCCACAGCAGGCGCATATAGTCATAGATCTCGGTGACCGTGGCCACAGTCGAGCGCGGATTGCGGCTGGTGGTCTTTTGCTCGATCGAAATAGCGGGAGAAAGCCCGTCGATATGCTCGACATCGGGCTTCTGCATCATCTCGAGGAACTGGCGCGCATAGGCGCTCAGGCTCTCAACATAGCGCCGCTGCCCTTCGGCATAGATCGTGTCGAATGCGAGGCTCGACTTACCGGAGCCCGACAGGCCGGTGATAACAATCAACTGCTCGCGCGGCAGCGAAACATCGAACCCCTTGAGGTTATGCTCGCGGGCCCCGCGGACCGTGATGTGAGTGAGACTCATGGGAACTGCATGTTCCAGATATGTTCGATTCGGGCAAGGGCGCTATCACCGCCATTCAGAGATGAATCGGTCCCGAATTAACGCTATCCCTTTGCAGTGCCGAAACCTTCTCCCCTCTAGGCCGATGGGGATAGGAGGACGGTCGAGATGAAAGTGGCAAATTTCCTGGGTGCGCTGGTGCTGGCGTGTGTTGCGACACCTTATGCGGCGCTTGCCGACGATCCGCTCGACCCGACAATGGACGCCGCCGCCATCGCGCGCGACCGCGAGCTCATCCGCCTGATGAACCTGGACCTGCTCGCCCAGGTAACGGAACGCGACAAGCGCTTCAAACAAGGCTGGCGCGACCATGAGCTCTCCTTGTCCGGCACGCATCCCGACCAATTGGCCTACCAGCGCAGGCTTGCCGAATATGAAAGCAAACAGGCCCGCTACGCGCAAGACCGCGGCAACTACGAACAGGCCATGTCAGACTGGCGCAGAGACGTCGCTGCGTGCCGTGGCGGGCACTACGAAAGCTGCGCTGCTTTTTGAGGAGGCTCGGGTGGCAGCAGTGCTCATACCGTTCCGCCCTCCCCAGTCCCCCGTCCAAACAACCGCAACACCACGAACCCCAGCAGCCCTGAGGCCAGCGAACCGGCCAGCACGCCGAGTTTAACCGCGTCTTCCTGTTCTGGTCCGGGGAAGGCCAGCGAGCCGATGAACAGGCTCATGGTGAAGCCAACGCCGGTCAGGCAGGCGAGGCCGTATAGTTGAGCCCAGCTGACGCCGTCCGGGCGCTTTGCCCAGCCCAGCGCCGAAGCCAGGCCAGCCGCGCCGAACACGCCCAGCTGCTTGCCGAGGAACAGGCCTGCAGCGATCCCCAGCGGCAGCGGGGCGATCAGATCGCCCAGGCCGAGTCCGGCAAACGAGACGCCGGCATTGGCAAAGGCGAACAGCGGCAGGATCAGATAAGCGACATAAGGGTGGAGCGAATGTTCAAGCTCTTCCAGCGGTGACTTGCCCTCGCCCTTTGTCCGGTATGGCACGGCCAGCGCGGTGACGACGCCGGCCAGCGTGGCATGCACACCCGATTTCAGCACGAACACCCACATGACGACGCCGAGCAGCACATAGACCGCAACCCGCGTCACGCCGAGACGGTTGAGGATGAACAAAGCCGTAGCAGCTGCGCCTCCGCCGATAAGGGCGAATAGCGAAAGGTCTGCCGTATAAAACAGCGCGATAATCACGATCGCGCCGATATCGTCGATGATCGCGATCGCCAGCAGCAGCAGCTTGAGCGCCATCGGCACGCGTTTGCCCAGCATCGCCAAAATGCCCAGCGCGAAGGCGATGTCGGTGGCGGCAGGGATCGCCCAGCCGTCCATATTCGCCGGCGCATTGCCGTTTACCGCAAGGAAGATCGCAGCCGGCACCGCCATGCCGCCAATGGCGCAGAACACCGGAAGGCTTGCCTGCGACCAACTGGACAGCTCGCCGCCCAGAATTTCGCGCTTCACTTCCAGCCCGACGAGGAAGAAGAACACCGCCATCAGCCCATCATTGACCCAATGCAGCAGCGTCTTGTCGATACCATAATCGCCGACGGTGATCGCCACGGGTATATGCCACAAGGCGTCATAGGCCTGCGCCGCGCCAAGATTGACCAGCAGCATTGCCAGCAGTGCCGCGCCCATCAGCATAAAGCCGCCGGCAGTCTCCCCAGCGATGAATTCGTTGAGCCTGACTCTCAGGCCCGAGATAACTTGTGTTGCTTCGCTTGCCATGCCGGATGCTTAGACGCTGTTTTGGTTACACTGAACCAGAATCGGCACCGACCCGGCATCCTTCTCTTCGGGCTTGTCAGAGCCCCTGATATCCGTGGATTTCGCCTGACAGCCACATGGACCCGGCGCACGCCTCCGACTACGCCATCGCCCATGCAAGCACAGCATAGCATCGGATATTGGCACCGCATTGCCATCGTAGCAGGAATGGCGCTGGCCCTGTCCGCCTGTATTGGCGGGTCGCAGGGCCGATCAGGCCCGAGCAGTGGCGGCGGCGGCTATCGCGCGGTCAGCGACACGCCAGTGAAGATTGGCAAGCCCTATAAGGTGCGCGGAGTGACCTATGCGCCCCGGACAAATCCGCGCTACGACCGGCTCGGCTATGCCAGCTGGTATGGTTCGGAATCGGGCTCGACCACCGCCAATGGCGAGCGTTTCCGGCCTCACGGGATCAGCGCGGCGCATACCACCCTGCCCTTGCCGACCTACGCAGAGGTGACGTCGCTCGACACCGGAAAGACGATCCTGGTGCGGATCAACGATCGCGGCCCCTTCGCAACCGGACGGGGGCTGATTATCGACCTGTCGAGGGGCGCAGCCGACCAGCTCGGCGTGCGCCGACAAGGCATCGCTGCGGTGCGCGTGCGCGTGGTCCAGCCGCCTGAGCGCGACCGGCAACGCCTGCGCGAAGGCCGCCCAGCAGCCGAGCGCTCACGCGTCCCGGCCCGCGAGTTGCAGCGGCTGAAAGCAAAGCTGGACCGTGCGGGCTTGCGTTAGGGTGTCGGCTCAACCACCGGGCAGGTCATAACATTGGAAAATCCGCCCCAGCGCATCTGAGCGACCTTTTCGCCGGCATCATGGATGACGGACAATAATTCCCAGTCCCGGTCCGCATCGTCCTGCTGATGCTTCACCCAGGCGACGCGCGCCTGGAGCAGTTCGACACCCTCGCTCGCAATTCGCGAAGTGATCGGCCCGTTGGCGCAGCCCGAATAGGCACAGATTTCGAGAATCTCGCCGCGACGCGACAGCCCCATCGGCGTGAAGCTGTCGGTCTCGATCTCGCAGGCACCTTCGGCACAGCTGATCTGGGCTTCCTGATTGCCGCAGGTGAAATCCTGCGCCTGCAGCGCGGTTGACGAAAGGCCGAACAGGCCGATCAGCGAATACATAGTCAGGCGTCTCATTCTCATTCCTTCCGTGCGGACTGAACTGTCGCTCAAGCTACTTGCAACGCCGCCCAGGTCGCAGGCCCGACAATGCCGTCTGCGGTCAAATGCTTCTGCTTCTGGAATTTTACCACGGCTTCGAAAGTCTTCGGGCCGAAATCGCCGTCGGCAGTGATGCCCAGTTGCTGCTGGAGAATTTCGACATCGGACCCCATCGCACCAAAGCGCAGCACCGGGCGATCTGCTGCAGGAGCGGGCGCAGGAGTCGGAGCAGGCGTTGGCGCTGGAGTGGGCGCAGCATCTTCAACACGCAGCAATGCCGCCCAAGTCATGCCGCCAACCACGCCGTCAGCCGTCAGCCCATTGGCCGCTTGCTGGGCCTCAACCACATGGCGCGTCATCGGGCCAAAACTGCCATCCTCTTCCAGGCCAAGCAGTTCCTGCAGGAACCGCACGTCCTCGCCCCTTGCGCCTTCGACCAGCACTGGGCGGAGGCCAGCCTGTCCAAATCTGCCCCTCTGCTCATGTCTGATCGCCGACCAGAATTGCTTGGCCAGAACCGCGATGTCTTCGTCACGATCATTGCCATTGATGATCCGCCGCGCATTCTTCCAGTCGTCACCTGTCTCGTTGAAATAGTTCCCCAGCTTCGCCCCGGTAAAAGTCCCTAGAACAGAGCCGTCAACCAGGATGCGCGTCGCAATCGCGAGCTCGAGCGCAAGGTCGGGATTGCCGACAAGATCCTGATCGATCCGATTGCCCCAGTCGGTGTAATTGCGGCGCCCGGTCAGCTGCACGAAACCCCTGCCATGGAAACGCGCGCCATCGCCGGGCTGATCATTGCCGAGGTCACGGCGGTTCTCGTAAAGCCGTTCAAACCGCGCGTCGGTCCCGAATTCGTGGATCGGCTGCATGCGCCGGGCTGTCTCGTGAATGGTGGTGCCAAGTATATAGGCGAGCCAGCGGTCATCGCCGCCTTCATGGCTGGTTTCCCAATAATCGAGGATCGCCGACATCCCGTCGATCTGTGCCTGGCTCAGCGAGCCGCTGAACGGCCGTTCGCGCACCCGCGCAAAAAAGAAGGTCCGATCGATTGCATCCATATCCAGACTCCGCTTGCTGCCTGTCCAGCCAGGCCGGAAATGCATTGCGCGCCCGAAGCAATGTAGGAAAGTGTTGTTTTGTCGGAAGCTACGCCTTCAGCGGCGAGCACTCAACCTGGCGTTGAAGTGGAGCCGTCCAGCACCAGCCCCATCGCCCCATCCTCGCCCAGCCAGCGCGCCTTCACGCCCCAGACACGTTCGATCACCTCGGCGGACAGAGTCTCGCGCGGTGTTCCGTGGGCGGCAAGCATACCGCGATCGAGCACCAGCACGCGATCGGCATGGTTCATCGCGCTGGCCAGATCATGGAGTACCAGAACGACGCCCCGGCCCTCATCGGCCTGCTGGCGAAAGCGCGCGATCAGCGCAGCGCCGTGGGCAAGGTCGAGATTGGCGAGCGGTTCGTCAGCCAACAGCCATTGCGGCCGCGTTGCCAGCACCCGGGCCATCAGCGCCCTCGCCCGCTCGCCTCCTGACAGCGTCGAGACCGGCCGCTGACGCAGGGTGTCGAGATCCATCGCCGCGATGGCCGCGTCCACCGCCGCTTGGGCTTCGCCTGCCGGCGCATTCTTCCAGGGCAGCCGCCCAAGCGAGACCAGCACCTCGACGCAGACGTCCCACGCAACTTCTGGGCTCTGCGGCAGATAGCCAATAGCGCGGGCGCGCTGTTGTGGTTTCAGCGAGGCGAGCCCAGCGCCGTCCAGCGTGACGTCGCCGGCATCCACCTGTTGTAGCCCGGCCAGGCAGGCTAGCAGGCTGGACTTGCCCGCCCCGTTCGGCCCGCAGATCGCGGTGACTTCACCCGGCCGGATAGCCGCAGTAAAATCATTGAGCCGTCCGCCGAGCGAAATGGCATTTGCGGACAATATCACACCAGCCCCCTTCGCATCTTCAGCAGCAGATGCAGGAAGAATGGCGCGCCGATCAGACTGAGCGCGATGCCGAGCCGCAATTCGCCGCCGGCCAGCGGCAGGATACGACAGAAACAATCCGCGACCAACAACAGCAGGGCACCGGCCAAGGCGCTCGGCACAATCAGCGAGGACGGGCGGCGGTCGGTCAGGGCCCGCATCAAATGCGGCACGATCAGACCGACAAAGCTGATAATTCCCGCCACCGCGACGCCAGCGCCAACCGTCAGGCCGATTCCGGCGATGAGGATGAATTGCAGCCGCGCCGGATTGACGCCCAGCGAGCGCGCCGCGGCTTCACCCAAGGTGAGCGCATCAAGGCTGCGGCCTGCTGCAACAAGGAACGCGAGCCCAGCCAGCGTCAGCGGCGCGGCAATCCAGACCTCGCGCCAGCCGCGATCGACCAACGCGCCCATCAGCCAGGTAACAATCTCGCTGATCGCAAAGGGTGTCGGTGACAGGCTGATGGCCAGGCTCATCAGCGCGCCCGCCAGGCTCGCGATCATCAACCCGGCCAGCGTGAACAGGGCGATGCCGCCGTCCCGCCCCGCGATCAGCGCGAGCAGCGCCATCGCACCTGCCGCGCCAACCAGCGCGAAGACCGGCAAGGCATAGGCCGCCACCGCATAGCCGGTCCACAAGCTGAGCACCGCGCCGAGCGCTGCGCCCGGGGCTATGCCGAACAGGCCGGGATCGGCGAGTGGATTGCGTAAATAGCCCTGCATCGCCGCGCCCGCCCCGCCAAGCCCTGCGCCAACAGTGATCGCCAGCAGAGCGCGCGGCAGCCGCAGCTCCATCAGGATCGTCACGGCATTGCGGGTTTCGGGCGCGAAAGGATCGATCCACACCCGGCCCGCCAGCAGCGAGAGCGGCAGGGTGATGGCGAGGCCAATCAGCAGGAAGAAAACCGGGCGGTTAGCCATCTTCACCTCCAATGCTGTCCCTCACCTCACCCAAGCGCTGCGCTGCACGAATAATGGTGGGGCCGCCGCACCACAGCAGCAGCGGGTCAAGCCGCTCACGACGCGTGTCGGTGAGCGCATTGAGAGCCGGATGCGACAACAAGCGATCCTCATTGGACCGCGGGTGGCCTGCTGCAAGAATCAGTTCGGGAGGATCGGCGAGCAGCACTTCGAGAGGCAGGTAATCCGCCTGGCTAAACCCCCGCGCCGCGCTGAGACTGGAGAAGCCGGTCCGCCCAAGCAGGTCGATGATCAGCGTATCTTCGCCCGGAACTATACCGCCTGCCTGCCACACGACCGCGCTAATTTGCCTTGCTCCCGGCGCGGGTTCAGCCGAGGCCAGCGCTGCTGAAATCCGCGCATTGAGCGCCGCGCCGCGCTCGGGATGACCGACAAGGCGTGCGAGCTGGCCGACCTGCTCGACGCTATCCGAAACATTGCGAGCGATCGGCAGAGTCACCAGGCGGATGCCGAGATCACTCAACGCAGTGCGGGTCACAGCTGGCAGATATTCGTCAGCGACAACCACATCGGGGCCGAGCGCCAGCACTTCTTCAAGTGACCCAGAGGTGACCTGAAAATCGCGCGAACGCTCGACTCCCATCGAACTTGCCGCAGGATCGCGGCTGAAATGCGAGATGGCGAGGAGCTGGCCGGGATCGGTAATTTCGGCCAGCACCTCATCGCTACACGGATTGAGCGAGACGATCGTGGGACGGATCGACCCAACCGCCTCGCTCACCGGTTGCGCGCTGCATCCCATCATCGTCAGTCCCGCGAAAGCGGGAACCCAGCACTTCCGCAACCGGTGCCGCGTCCTGGATTCCCGCCTACGCGGGGATGATGAAGTGAAGGATTGCGTCAAAACCGGCCTCTCACGCCGAAGAAAGCGGATCGTCCCGACGTGCCATAACCGGCCGCAGTCTGATAGCGCTTGTTGCCGATATTCTCGACCCGACCAAACAGCTCCACACCTTCGCAAAGCGGTACGCTAGCGCGCGCAGTCGCCACGACAAAGCCGCCGAGCCGGGTGAAATTGCCACCATCATCAAAACTTCGACCCACCAGCCGCAAATCACCGCCCAAAGCGAGCCCGGCCAGAGGCGTCTCCCAATCTGCCGAGATGGTTGCAGCATGGCGCGGTCGGCGCGCCAATTCGTTGCCCCGGTTGAAACCGCCCTGCGTGCGGTCTGTGGCTTTCAGATAGGTATAGGCTCCCTGCACGCGCAGATCCTCTGTAATCGCCGCGCCCAATTCCAGCTCGATACCCTCGGCGCGCGCCTTGCCGATATTGTCATAGGTCCCGAATGGCCGGTTGACGCAGATGCCGCCGACCACGCCGAAGCACGAAACAAAATCGATCAGATTTGTCGTATCGCGACGAAACGCGCTGATTGCGACATGCAGGCCAGAATTGCGATCGCCCATCTCCACCGCAATGTCATAGCTGCGGCTGCGTTCCGGCTGGAGAGTGTCATTGCCGAAATCGGAGAACAGCTGGAACAGGCTCGGCACTTTGAAACCCTCGCCATAGGATGCACGGATGCGCCAGTCCCCGGCAATGCGGACACTGCCATTCGCGCCGAAGCTCAGCTCGCTACCAAAGCCCGAATGATCGTCGATACGGACACCTGCGGCGAGGTTCACATCATCGCCATGCCAGCCGAGCAGCGCATGGCCGCTGGTGGCATTCGCCATCTTGGGAGTATCGAAAGTGGTCGAGAAGCGCGACCAATCGTGATCCGCGCCGAAAATCAGGCGAATGTGAGAGCTTGCGTCCCACGCGCCTTTCAACTCGACTCGCTGCTGCCGCCCATTGGCAGCAAACCCCGGCGCGGTGCCGAACCGCGGATCAAAATTCGCCCGGTCGATGTCGTAGATTGAATAGCCCGCAGAGACATCCAGACTGTCATCGGCATAATGCAGCCCGACTCGCGCGGAAATCTCCTCGGTATCGGTGAATTCCGGCGTGTCGATCAGGCCGAAAGGCGGAACGAAGGCAAATCCGTCGAAATTGGTGCGGCCATCGGCATAACGGCCCGATGCGACCAGCGAGAGCCCGGGGGCTAGATCGACGTGCCCGCGTCCGCCCACGCGCGATTGGCGAAATCCGTCGCGCTCAGTGCCGGCGGCAGCGGATGAAAAGCCGTCGGTCTCGGTATAACCGCCACTCAGGACGACACCGAAGCTTTCGCGCTGGATGCCCGCAGTGAGATCGCCGTTCACAGTTTGGCGTGCGCCATATTCAATGCTGGCTTCCACGCCATCGACATCGCGCGACGTCATGGCGATGATCCCGCCGATCGCATCGGACCCCCAGATCACGCTGTTCGAACCGCGCAGCAGCTCGATCTTGCCAATCGGGCCGGTCATCAGATTGCCGAAATCATAGCCGCCACCGGGCGATGCCGCGTCGGCAACGCGAATTCCGTCGACCACCACAAGCACTTGCTGCGAGTTTGCCCCGCGCACAAACAGCCCGGTGAAGCCGCCAAGCGAGCCGTTACGCGCCAGCGAAACGCCCGGCAGGCGCTCCAGAACACGGGATATGTCCGGCCCTTGAACCGCGTCGATCTCCTCCTTGCCGATGATGCTGACGGACTGCGAGGTCCGATCAAGGACCGTATCCAGGCCGGTCGCGACAACCGTGATGTATGAATCTCGAACCCGGTCAGCGAGCACGACCTCTTTTCCGTCCTCCGCAAGCGCCGAAACGGGCACACCAACCAAGGGGAAAACCAGATATTTCAGATATTTCATTGCACAAACCTCCACACATGAACGAATGCCGTTCATGGCGTGAGGCCGCGCACTAACCCGCGCGGGTCTCGCTGCATTCCGGTACACCCCGCCCGGCGCGGAACGACCGTCTCGGGCAGGTCTCCTGGCTCCCGGATCATCGCTTGCCGCCTGCCTTCCCGGTGCCTCGCGGCACCAGTGGCGTATTTGGCGGGTCGCTCCCCGGTCACAGTTGCGGGGGCAGCGTGGGGTTTGGGACTTTTCCCCTCACCCACTTCCCTCTTCGTCCCGCCCGAAAGCGGAAAACCCGTGACGTGGCGTGGCCGATACGCGGCATGGACGCTCTGCGCAAGAGCAGTGGAGGACGCAGGTGCAAGGCCAAACCATTAACGGATTAACCATTCGGTTTAACTTTCTCCTCACTTCTTAGACTTAGACCCGTCGGATGTGCCGCTTCGGCACGCCTCGGAATCAGCGGCTGCATGGCCGGACTGCAAGGCTTACGCGCTAAATCGCGCGGATCGCCAAAGGGAATAGATGAGCACGAGTTTCAACCTGCAGCATGAGCCAAGACCGGGCGATTTTTCTGTCCGGATCAAGCGCTCGCGCCAGCGCAGCATCGCCAGCAGGCGGCGCCGCCGGGTGCATGGCCGCAGCACGCTTGCCCTGCCTGGCGCGGTTGCCCTGCCAGCTTTCGCTCAACCCGCCGGCTGGGACCGCTTCCAGATCGGCGATGCCGGGACCCCTGATATCGCTGTCCAGCCCATGCCTTTCGAACAGGCAGGCAACAGCTTTCCTGGTTCCGCGTTTTACTATCTTGCAGTTGAATCCGAAACGCCCGGCTTCGGTGAGGGCATTCACTCCGATGCCGATTCCGCTGAGCCAAGCAAACATCCCGGCACCGCTGCTCGCCCGACATTCGTCGATAATAGCGGCATCAACCGCAGCAGGGCCGAGCAATGCCTCGCCGCCGCGATCTATTACGAAGCGGCGAGCGAGTCCGATTCCGGTCAGCGCGCCGTGGCGCAGGTGGTTCTCAACCGGGTCGCCCATCCGTCCTATCCCGGCAGCATCTGCGGCGTCGTTTACCAAGGCTCAGAACGCAGAACCGGCTGCCAGTTCTCCTTCACCTGCGACGGCTCTCTGGCGCGCAAGCCAGGCAGGCTGGTGCTTGAGAATGCGCAGAACATCGCCCGCCAGGCATTAAGCGGCTATGTCCATGCCGCAGTTGGGCTGGCGACGCATTACCACACGGTCCAGATCTATCCTTATTGGGCTCCCTCCCTCTCATTTCTGGGCAGGATCGGCGCGCACCGCTTCTACAGCTTCAAGGGAGCGGCAGGCCGCCTTGGCACATTCAGCTTCGCTTATGGCGGCGCCGAACCGCAGCCGGTGAGGCACAGCCGCGTCGCTGCAGTCGAAACCGCAGAAAGCCTGTACGACCCGCTCGCCATCCAGCGCGCCTTCGAAGACGAGCCGCAGCCCGGCACATCGAAGATCGCGCAAGCATCGACTAAGCCGGCCCCTGCGCCAATCTATGCTCAAGACCTTGAGCAGCGCGGCGGCGAATCCCTGTTCCGCGGTGACAAGCTGCCCGAGGCGACCGGCATCAAACCCGAATATCGCAACAGCGGGCAGTGGATCGTCAAACCGACCAGCTAAGGCTGGCCAGTCCGCGGCCATTTCGCGATCGGCCCGATGAAACGTGGGGCCGCATGGCAATCATTCGGAAACCATAGGCCAACACCAAGATTTAGAGCCTCGCCGCTAATGCGGAGGTTCTCAGCCTGCCGTAAAGGAATCGCTCCGCATGACCATTCGCTTCGCCACTGCCACCAAGGGATACAGCTCGGTCATCGCCAGGACGGTCTGCGCGTCGGTGCCGATCTGCCCAGTCAATGACAATGGCGATGCCGGTGACCCAGGCGACGAACGCATGCTGTGGGAAGCCTTGCGCCATTTCGCGGAGCACGGCCTGCACGCTGCGAAGCAAGCCGCAGAATCGGCCGAGGCAGCACGTGAGGCCGGCGATACCGAGGGTTTTAAATGGTGGCTCTCGATCTGCCGCAAGCTCGATCGGCCGATGGGCGAAAGCCTTGCCAGGCAGGACGCTGCGGCGGGCTGATACGTGCTAGTCCGAGCCAATTAATACTATTGCGAACTATTAGCAGTAATTCACTGCTTCCTATCCCCAATTTCGCCCATTTCGCGGTTGCAATAGGCAGTTCTCGCGCCTAGGGCACGTGCGAAGTTTCCGGTGCCTGGCTTGCTGCGGGATGAAGCTGGCTACCCTGTCCGACACGCTCCCGCCCAGCTTGGGGAATTCATTACATCATGGCTCGCAAGAAGATCGCCCTTATCGGCGCCGGCAATATCGGCGGCACACTCGCCCACCTCGCCGCGCAGAAAGAACTGGGCGATGTCGTCCTGTTCGATATCGTCGAAGGTATTCCCCAGGGCAAGGCGCTAGACCTGTCGCAATGCGGCCCGGTCCAAGGCTTTGACGCGAAAGTCACCGGAACCAATGATTACAAGGACCTTGCCCGCTCCGATGTCGTGATCGTCACCGCAGGCGTGCCGCGCAAACCGGGCATGAGCCGCGACGACCTGCTCGGCATCAATCTCAACGTCATGAAAGCGGTTGGCAAGGGCATCAAGAGGTATTGCCCCAAGGCCTTCGTAATTTGCATCACCAACCCATTGGATGCGATGGTCTGGGCGCTGCGCGAATACTCCGGGCTGCCACACAACATGGTCGTTGGCATGGCAGGCGTGCTCGATTCTGCCCGGTTCTCAACGTTCCTGGCGCAAGAATTCGACGTCTCGGTCCGCGACGTTTCCAGCTTCGTGCTCGGCGGCCATGGCGACACGATGGTCCCGGTCGTCGAATATTCGACCGTGCGCGGCATCCCCATCCCCGACCTTATCAAGATGAAGAAGTCGACCAAGCGCCGGATTGATGCAATCGTCAAGCGCACCCGCAGCGGCGGCGGCGAAATTGTCGGCCTGTTGAAGACCGGCTCGGCTTTCTATGCACCAGCAGCCTCGGCGATCAGCATGGCCGAGGCTTATCTAGGCGACCAGAAGCGCATTCTGCCCTGCGCCGCCCACCTCACCGGCCAGTACGGCGTTGACGGCCTTTATGTTGGCGTGCCGGCGATGATCGGCGCAGACGGCATCGAGGAAGTCATCGAAGTCAAGCTCGACAGTGAAGCGAAGAAGGGCCTCAAAGTGTCGATCGACGCGGTCCAGGAACTGCTTGAAGCGTGCAAAGGCATCGATCCGGGCCTGGGCTGACGATCATCGGTCCTCTGAAGGCGGGACTTTAGTCGGCACTGCCCGACTTGGCTGAATAAGGTCCCCATCTTCACGGGGACTCACTGGGAAAATAGATCATGTCGATCCTCGTAGACAAAAACACCAAGGTCATCACTCAGGGCATGACCGGTTCGACCGGCACGTTCCACACCGAAGCGGCGCTGGAATATGGCACGCAAATGGTTGCGGGCGTCACACCCGGCAAGGGCGGCACGACCCATATCGGCCTGCCGAACTTCAATACCGTCGCCGAAGCGAGAGCCGCGACCGGCGCGACAGCGTCCTGCATCTATGTCCCACCACCATTTGCCGCCGATTCTATCCTCGAGGCGATCGATGCCGGGATCGAGCTGATCGTCGCCATCACCGAGGGCATTCCGGTGCTTGACATGATCCGCGTCAAACGCGCGCTGCAGGGTTCCAACAGCCGCCTGATCGGCCCGAACTGCCCCGGCGTACTGACGCCGGAGGAATGCAAGATCGGCATCATGCCCGGCTCCATCTTCATGAAGGGCTCGGTCGGCGTCGTCAGCCGCTCCGGCACGCTGACCTATGAAGCCGTGCACCAGACCACGCTGGTCGGCCTTGGCCAGACCACAGCTGTCGGGATTGGCGGCGACCCGGTCAACGGCACCAATTTCATCGACTGCCTCAAACTGT
>JAQWKP010000131.1 GCA_029247785.1 Novosphingobium sp. | reverse complement strand
AAAGACGAATGCGCGAGCGTGCGATGAATCCAATCGTCCCGTCAGGTAGACGTACCTGCCACCATTTGCCTGACTGGTCGTATGTCGCAAAGGCCTGACCGACCTGCACTCGCCCCACTATGCGTCCGCTGACCGAAGGCGCATCACGTAGATTGGAATAACCGTCTGGATCGGCAACGGTGGCAAGCAATGTAAATCGTGACGAAGACCTCTCCTGCCCCGCCTCGTCCCCTGTCACGGCGCTCCGCTCAACTGCGTCGGGATTAGCCTGAGCGGTGGCTGGCGCGGGTTCGACTGTCTCTGTTTCAAGCAGCCCGCCCGCGAAGACCCCCGCTGCGATCAGCGCAACACCTGCGACGCCCAATCCAACGAACAACGGCCACTTCGAGCCTGGAGACGCAGCCGGATTCGTAGGCGGCTGCTGATAGGTTGGAGTAGGAACAGGGGCAGGCGCGCGTCCGCCACCACGGTCAGCCTGCTCGCCACCCGAGCGCTCGCCGCACAACTCAGCAAGGCTGTACTTGACCTTGCGCCACCCTATATGGTCGGCTTCGCCCTGCCAGTCTCCGATTTCCGCGTACTGGATCTGGTTGAATGGCAACGGGGGCGTTACGTCGTCGATCGCCGTCTGGATAAGCTTTTTCTGGTTGCGCGCCATGTCGGCTTCAGCGCGGACCCATTCCGACTGGGCGGAATCGATCGACCACACGACCAGTGCCGCCTTGGCACTGGCGATCTTGTCGGTGATTACGTCGCCATAGCTGCGGTGCGGTGGCAGTTCAGCATCCCACCAGATGTCATATCCTTCATCTGCAATAGCCCGCGCCAGCATCGCCACCTTGGCCTGATCGCGTCGCGAGTATGAAATGAAGACATCGACCATTCGCCGTTCGCCTGATTGTTTTGTCCGCGAGCACGTTAGTGGGGCCGGGCAGGCATTACCAGCCACCCGGAAACACCCATTCGTCTGAGACACTTGTTCAACGGTCTTTCTCGCGAATGATTTCCTGTGCGGTGGCTTTTCGGATAAAGGGTCCACATGGCCGTATTGCCGATCCAACCTGTCCCGTTCTTTGCCAACAAGAATCAGGCGTTTTGGCGCCTCCAATTCGCTGGCTGGGGCGGTGCCATGCTGCTCAGGACGATGTCGGCCATCGCCAATGGCCAGCCGCCGGCGTTTCTTGTGCTCGTGCTGGTCATGACAATCACGGGCTTTTCAATTTCGCTGGTGCTCGCCGTCATCTATCGCCAGCTTATTGTTCAGCGCCCTATTGTAACCTGGGGCCTGACCGGACTGATCCTGCTGGTCTTCGTGGGCCTTCACGCCTTTACAGACGCCTGGGTGATCTCGCTATACCGCGCCGAAAGCGAGGCGAATTTTGCTCAATTGTTCATTGGTGTATTCTTCCTCGACGCGACACTTCTCGGTGCCTGGTCAGCGCTCTATTACGCCATCAACTTCTTCATCCAGGTCGAAGAGCAGAACGATCAGCTGATCCGGCTTGAAAATCAGGCGACCAGCGCCCAGCTCGCCATGCTGCGCTACCAGCTTAACCCGCACTTCCTGTTCAATACGTTGAATTCCATCTCAACCCTGGTGCTACTGAAGCAAACCGAACCAGCCAATGCGATGCTGAGCCGACTATCTTAGTTCCTTCGCT
>JAQWKP010000112.1 GCA_029247785.1 Novosphingobium sp. | reverse complement strand
TTCGAGAGCCTTGGTGTGGCCGACGTCGTCACCAAGTCGATTGGCACGTCCAATCCTTACAACATGGTTCGCGCCACTTTCGATGCGCTGGTCCACCAGACCTCGCCGAAATCGGTTGCCCAGCGTCGCGGCAAGAAAGTCGCTGATCTGCTCGGCCGTGGCGGAGCCGGCGAGGTGGAGGCCGAGGCCGCCGCTGAAGCGATTACGGAGTAAGCAAGATGGCGAAGCCCAAGACCATCAAGATCAGACAGATCGGTTCGCCGATCCGTCGTCCGGCAAAGCAAAAGCAGATGCTGATTGGCCTTGGCCTCGGCAAGATGCACAAGGTTGTCGAAGTCGTCGACACGCCCGAAACACGGGGCGCTATCGCCCGCCTGCCACATATGGTGGAAGTGGTCGAATAGGCCGTTCTCACCATGCGAGTTGATCGCTTGTAAAAGCCCCAGCCTGGTCCGGGGCTTTTCATTATGAAGCTGCTTCCTGCGGCTCCCCGTGATCAGGGGCTGGGCCGAGCGAGCCCATCAGCGCCGCTCCGACGATGACGAACGGAATTATAGTCCACAGGAACCAGGTATAGTTGCCGAAATGGTCGTAGATGGCTCCGGCATAGACCGGGCCAATCGCGTTGCCGATGGCGAGGAAGATCAGCATCAGCGCGAACAGCACTCCAAAACGCTTCAGCCCAAGATGGCGGGTCGACAGATAGAGCACGACATCCAGCTCGGAACCGAGCGACAGGCCGACGATCAACGCCGCTGCGGAAAGGGCCATGGTCCCGCTGGAGTTGAGCAGCAGAAGAGCGGAGACCACCGGCAGCAGGAACGCGATCATGGCGATGCGGTGCGGCTGGAACCGGTCGAGCAGGAAGCCTGTCCCCAACCTACCGATCACCGATGAAATACCCACCAGTCCCGCAATACCGGCGGCGCCCATCCGACTGACACCCATGCCCTGGAGGATCGGAATGAAATGCATGATTAGCCCGATAACTGCGAATGCGAACAGTCCGCCCGCGATCCCGAGTTTGTAGAATGCCGGCGATCTGATCCCTTGCTTGAAGGTCAGGCCAGCCATCGCGTCGCCGGCTGGTTTACGCTTTTCGCTGCTTGCTTTCTTGCGCACGTCTTGCGCCCCCCGGAAGAAGAAGAATAGCAAGGGAAAGACCACCAACGCCCATAGTCCGCCCATCAGGAAAAAGGCCTGTCTCCAGCCAAATTCGCCGATCGACCATGTGGTCAGGGGCGGAATGATGGTTGCGGCAACGCCGGCACCTGAAACCACGATCGCGATGGCGAGCCCACGAGAAGCGTCGAAGCGGCTTGCTACCGCGCTGGTCCAGATGGTCGGCTTTACCCAGGCCCCGCCGACCCCGAGCAGGCACCACAACATGAACCAGTTGGCGAGACCGCCGGAAGCTGTACCCAACAGCGCAAAGGCCGAGCAGATGATCAGAATTCCAGTCAAACCGACCGGACGTGGTCCGATACGATCGATGAGGATGCCGACGAAGATACCCATCAGCGAGGAGACAGTGCTCGCAAAGGGCATACCAAGAGATATCTGCGCGCGTGTCCAGCCAAAGGTCTCTTCAAGCGGTTGCATGAAGGCGCTCATCGAATAGACATGGAGGACGGTTGAAGAATTGCCCAGCGCGGCGGCAATTGGCAGCGTCCAGAATTTGCGCCATTCCATGGTCGCGCCAGTTTGCATGCTTTGTTACTCCCCGGGTTCGGCCAACTCATTATCTGACGACGTCTGGCGGTGGTCCGATTTGCTACCCAGCAGCCATTTTGGCTTGCCAGACATGCGGAGGCAAGCCAATTGCGTCCAGGTGCCAGTAGGAAGCCGGAAACAACGAAGCGACTTGCAACTTCATGGCCGAGCATGCAGCCTTTGGGGTGAACCAGACCCGAACCAGCACGAGGGAGATGAAGCCGCGTGAACATGCATCTTGAAGGAACTCCGTCTGACCAGCTGCCGGACGTGCTTGCCACCGGGTTGACGCCGGTCCGCTATGTTTTCCTATCGCTATCGGCGCGTGAGCCTGATGGGCGCGATGCCGAATATCTTGAGTGGCACGCGATGGATCACCGGCCTGAGCAATATCGCCTCGCAAACATACGCAACACGCTCCGGCTTGTCTCGACGCCAGCCTGCCGCGCGGCTCGTGCAGCCAGCGAAGGAGATTTCGACCGCGTCGATCATGTGATGAACTATCTGTTCTCCGATGACGATCTCACCAAGTTTACCGCGCTGGGCGGCGTGCTGGACCGCAATGGACGCATGCCGCTTAGGCTGCCTTCAGTGGGGTATCTGACCGGCGATCTTGCGGGCAAGGTGGCATCCGCCCATGCAGTAGCCGGAAGCGACGTTATTCCATGGCGACCCTGCCACGGCGTCTATCTCATATTCGAACAGGGGCAGGCCTCGCCCGAAGCGCTGGTCGATCTTCCCGGCGTAGCCGGGGTGTGGTGGTATCATGGGGCGCAGTCAGCTGAATTTGATTCTGACGCAGGCGGGTTGCAGGTCACCTATTGTTATCTCGACGAAGACCCGGTGGAGTGCGCCGAAGCGCTTGGCGAGGCGATGCGCCAGCGCTGGGCTTCAGGCGAGGTGAAAGGCATGCTCGCTGCGCCGTTTTACTCGCTGGTTCCGTTTGAATGGGAGCGTCATGTACCGTGAGCAGGGCCCGCGCAGACTGCGAAAATCCAGGAGATTGAGACGATGAGCAATATGAGCGATGGCCAGGTTCACGACGATATGTTCGACGTCGAAAAGGAAGCTGCGCGCTCCGGGACGGGGGTGGTCGACGATCCCTTCCCGGTATGGGCCGAGCTGCTCGAACAAGCGCCGGTGCATCGCGGCACGGTCGCCGAATGCATGGGGATGCCAGTCGAGCAGCAGGGGCTCTACATTCCCGGCAAGGAGTATTTCTCGGTGTTCGGCTTCGGCGCGATCAGCGAGGTCTATACCCGCAAGGACGATTTTGGCTCGGGCTTCTATAACGAAATCGGGGTGACGACGATGCTCGGCGACATGATCCTTGCGATGGATGGGCTCCGCCACCGGCGTTATCGCAATGTGGTGCAGGAATTTTTCCAGCCCGATGCTGCCAGCGACTGGTGGCGCGAGCGGGTCATCGCCGGGCTGGTAGATGAGCTGGTCGGCGCTTTCGAGAAAGATGAGAGTGTCGATCTCAACTCTCAGCTCTGCGCCCAGCTGCCGATGTACACTGTGACTGCCGGATTCGGCCTGTCGCCCCAGGAAGGCATTGAATTCCGTCGACATATTCAGAAGGGCAATGATCACGATGCCCCGCCGGCAGTACGGATGGCTGAATTCGACGCGGCGATCGCGATTGCCGAAGATGTTATCCGTCAACGCCAGAAAGACCCGCAGGACGATATGATCTCCAAGCTCGCCTTTGCCGAGCTTGAGGAGGAAGACGGCTCAAAGCGGCGGCTGACTGTGCGTGAGATCTGCGATTTTTGCCGGCTCATCGTATTTGCGGGCGGCGGCACGACCTGGCGCCAGCTTGGTATTACCTTGTTCTGCCTGCTCAATGATCGTGAGCAATTCGAAGCGGTGAGGGCCGACCGTTCGTTGATCTCGCGGACTATCCTCGAATCCGCGCGCTGGTGCCCGAACGATCCGATGTTCCCGCGCCAGGCAATCCGCGACACCGAGCTTGCCGGGGTAGCCATTCCAAAAGGCGCGGTGCTGCATCTGTGCCTGGCCGCAGCCAACCGCGATCCCTCACGCTGGGACGATCCGGACCGATTTGACGTCCATCGCCCGGTGCAGCGCTCACTCGCCTTCGCCGCCGGTCACCATTCCTGCCTTGGACAGCATGTCTCGCGCGAGGAAATGTCAACGGCGATCAATGCCTTGATGGACCGCTTTCCTAACATGCGGTGGGATCCGTCTGCCGAGCCGGCAAAGCTGACCGGGGGACTGCTCGCCCGCGGGCCAGGGCCGCTGCGCGTATTGCTGCACTGATCCTGGTTGTCTGCAGGGGTAGGCGCACTGCATCAGAGAATTGCATTAAGTCCATAACGAATGGGTAGAATGCCCTTTCGTTATGGTCAACGCTCAATCTATTGTCGGATATCGGACGTCTGCCTAAAGTCGAACTTTGGTCCGCGCCAGTCATGTTGTCGCTGTCGCGAACACCTCTTTCAGTTTGCGCCCATCGCCGAAATTGAAACGATGTCCGCCCCCCTTACGAAGCTGATCGAGATAGTCGCTCCACCATAGCGCCATTTCGACCCGCTCGTTCCAGTGTGCGCCGCGATGACAGGCTGCGCGGACCTTGTCGGTATCGCCATGGGCGAGGGCGCGCTCGATGGCGTCCGGATGCCATTTGCCGCTCTCATTGAGCAATGTCAAAGCCATGGCCCGGAAACCGTGCGCGGTCATTTCGTCGCTCGAATAGCCCAGCCGCCGCAAGGCCGCGTTGATGGTGTTGTCGCTCATCGGGCGCGTGCGCGTTCGGATCGAAGGGAAGACATAGCCTTCCGGCCCGGCAGCCAAATACGCCTCACGGAACAGTTCTACCGCTTGCCGCGACAGAGGAGCATGGTGGGGCTTGCGCATCGTCATCTTGCCAGCCGGGATGATCCAGAGCGCCCCGTCCAGATCGAACTCGTTCCACTCCGCATGGCGAAGCTCGACGGGGCGGACAAAGACATGGGGCGCGATTTGCAGCGCCAGCTTGGTATAGCCCTGTCCGTCATAACCATCGATAGCACGCAACAAATCGCCAACCCGCGCGGGCTCGGTAATCGCCCCGTAGTGCGTTACCGTTGGTGACGTGAGCGCGCCTCGCAAATCGCGGGTCGGGTCCGAGCGAAGGCGCGCTGTCGATACGGCGTAGCGGAAAACCAGACTGGCTAGTTGCAATGTGCGCCGCGCGCTTTCCAGATTGCCCTTGCTTTCGATCTTGCGGATTGCCGCCAGCACGTTGGCAGGCTCGATTTCGCTAATGGGCAAGCTCCCGATGCTGCGATAGAGCAAGGACAGTAGATACTCGCTCCGTTTCGCCGCCGATGCTGCCCAGCCGCTCAACCCATCGCGCCTGCGCTTGGTGCAATACTCCTTGGCTATCGCCTTGAAGGTATCGGCGGCCTGAATGCGCGAACGTGCCTTGCCGCGTTGCTTCTCGCGGGAAGGGTCCTTGCCCTTGGCAATCAACGCTCGCGCTTCCTCGCTCCGCTTGCGGGCTTCGCTCAGGCCGATCTCGGGATAGGGTCCAATGGCCAGCAACTTCTCGCGTCCATCGATACGATACTTGAGCCGCCAAAGCTTGCCCCCGGCTGGCGTGACCAAAAGAAACATGCCCGCGCCGTCGGTCATCTTGATCGGCTTCACGCCCGGTTTTGCATTCCTAATTGCTACGTCTGTGAGTGCCATTTGGCTGCCAATCCCTCCAGGGCATCGCCCCCATTGGATACCCCCAGCCTTGGGAGTATCCAATTGGCCTTTTGCAGACACCCCCCAATCATACCCCCACCGGATGGCGACTGTAGACGGACATGGGCGAACGCTAGCGGCCTAACGAATGGCAGAATACCGTAGTTCTTGGGGATTTTTCTAGACAAAAGCGGACAATGACGGTCAGGGGAATGGAGCGGGTAGCGGGAATCGAACCCGCATAGCCAGCTTGGAAGGCTGGTGCTTTACCACTAAGCTATACCCGCTTTGCAGCGCTACAACGGTGCAGCTGGCGCTTGCCACCAAATCTGGTCCGCCGTCAATCTCCTTGCGAGATGACGGGTATAGACCGTGCCGTGTAAAGGACCGGTTTCCAACGCGCCATTTACTGCACAAAGCTGCACTGCAGCCAGTACGTCCGGTCTATCTCGCGCAGTCGCCCCATATGGCGATCATGTCGGTGCGCTGGCGTTCGAATGTGGGGACGACTTCGATCAGGCGGCAGTTGCTACCGACATAGGCCAGCACCAGCTGGTGGGTTTCTTCGTTGATGGGACCGTTGCGTGGGGGGACGGCGATCACTACCGCGCCCGGTCTGAGCGACAGAACTCGCTTCGTTTCGGCCAGCGTCGAGAGGTGGCTGACTTCCTTTTCGATCAGATGTGACAGATGCGTCGGGAACACCAGCGGGGTGGTGAAGGGCTGGCCGGTGCGCATGTATAGCTGCGGCGGGGCGTCGTAGAGCAGCAGCGGTCCCTTGCCGATATGGGTGCGGATCGACAGCTCCAGTCGGTCGATGGCGGCGCGTGATTGCGCGGCGTGGCCTGGCTGCAGCGGGGCGATGGTTAGCGAGAGGATCGCGAGGAAGGCGATAGCGCCGAAGCCGACTATCCCGCGTGCCAGTACCCCGCTTGCCGCGACGCAAAGTGGCACTAGCAGGGGCAGCGCATAGTGAATGTAGAAATTGGGAACCGCGAACAGGCCAATCAAGGCAGAAGCAAGCCATGCGAGTACGAAGGCGCGCGGCGCGGGTTTGAGGAAGGCGAGGCCAGGCAAGGCGATCAGTGCGACCGGGGCAACTGCAATTGCCATTATCTTGAGTCGGATGAGCGATGTTGGCCAGTGTGGTGGCTTGTCGAGATTGGCGGCGACCATGGCCTGCCAATATTCGGCCCAGTAACCCATCGACCAATAGCTGCCGGCGATGATGAGCGCAGGCACGGCGCCAATAACGGCCCATTGCGCGGCGAATTTCAGCAACTGCGGAACGCCGATGCCCGAACGCCAAAGCACCCAGACTGCGTAAAGCCCCAGGAAGCAGGCTTCGAACAGCGCGGTCGTCTTGATGGTGATGCCGCACCCAGCGATAAGCATTGCCATGTAGACGCTGCTTGGCACCTGGCCCTTGCGTAGCTGCGGTGAGGCGCGAAACACCAACAGCGCGGCAAGTGCGATGAACAGGTTGTAGAACACCGGGCTTTGCCCGCCATAGCCCTGCAGGGGAGCAAGCCACAGCAGATAAGCGGCGCCCGCAAGTAGAGCGCCGGACGCGCCGGTCCATTGGCGCGCGATCATCGCGATTGCCCAGGCAGTTCCACCCGCAAACAGGGCGGCAGCTATCTGGTAGGCGAGCATGCTGGTTGAAAAGGCTGCAATCAACCAGGAAAGAGCGAACAATCCAAAGGGTTTGCGGTCCCAGACATCGACATAGGGCAGGGCGCCGTGATGCATCGCTACACCGACTGTCTGGTAGAACACCTCATCGCCATGCATGTTGGGGTCGCCGAATGTGTCGAAGCGTAGCACGGCGGCGACGAGTAGCAGGACGAGGAACAGCCAGGCGGGGTGCAGTGCGGCCCGGTTCGACACTCGCTTTCTCCCTATCTTGCGCGACAATCCCCGCCTTGCCCGAACATGGTTAACAGCAAGTAAGGGGTTGGCGAAAGGGGGGTGACAGCGCGATGCTCGTCGCCTAAAGGGCCGCCTTCCCAATCAGCGCGAATTAAAGCGAAAGCGAGTGCAATTATGAAACTGAACGATATCCGGGACAATCCCGGTGCCCGCAAATCCCGTATGCGTGTCGGCCGTGGTATCGGCTCTGGCAAAGGCAAAACTGCCGGTCGCGGCCAGAAGGGCCAGAAGAGCCGTTCGGGCGTTGCCATCAAGGGTTTCGAGGGCGGCCAGATGCCCCTGCATATGCGGATACCGAAGCGCGGCTTCACCAATGCGATGTTCAAGAAGGACTATGCCGAGGTCAATCTCGGCATGGTGCAGAAGGCGATTGATGCCGGCAAGCTCGACGCCAAGGCAGTGATCGACCACGATGCGCTCAAGGCAGCTGGCCTGGCACGTGGCGGCAAGGATGGCGTGCGCTTGCTCGGCAAGGGCGAGATCAAGGCCAAGGCCAGCTTCATGGTAGCCGGTGTGTCAAAAGGCGCTCAAGCGGCTGTGGAAAAGGCTGGCGGATCGGTCGAGGTTCCGGCGGCGAAGGAAGAGGCCGACACGCCTGCCAAATAATTCGTGATCGCTGCGAAAGCGGAAATGTCGAATCTCCTGAGGGCAGGGGGTTCGACAAGCGAGATCAGTCCCTATATGGGCAGACCCACCGGCTAGCACTAAGGTTCAACCGATCCCATGGCATCACGCGCCGACAATCTCACGAGCTCGATGAGCTTCGCCAATTTCTCCAAGGCGACCGAGCTCAAGAAGCGCATCTGGTTCACGATCGGCGCACTGATCGTGTTCCGCTTTATGAGCTTTGTGCCGCTCCCGGGCGTCAATCCGATGATCCTGGAATCGCTCTATGATCAGACGCGGGGTGGCATCCTCGACCTGTTCAACACCTTCTCGGGTGGCAGTCTTGAGCGCATGAGCCTGATCGCGCTGGGCGTCATGCCCTATATTACCGCGTCGATCGTCGTGCAGCTGGCCGGCTCGATGCACCCATCGCTGAAAGCGTTGAAGAAGGAAGGCGAGGCTGGGCGCAAGAAACTCAATCAATATACCCGTTATGGCACCGTATTCCTATGTGCATTGCAGGGTTGGTTCGTGGCGTCGGGGCTTGAGGCCTATGGCGCACAGAGCGGTCTCCAGGCGGTGGTCGATCCGGGCTATATGTTCCGCATCGGCGCGGTGATCAGCTTGATCGGCGGGACAATGTTCCTGCTGTGGCTCGGCGAGCAGATCACGGCGCGCGGTATCGGCAACGGCGTTTCCCTGATCATCATGGCGGGCATCGTTGCGATGATGCCGACATTTGTCGGCAATATGTTCGAGGGCGGGCGCACCGGCTCGATCAGCCCGTTCGTGGTGGTTGGCCTGGTGGCTCTCATGGTCATCCTCATCCTGTTCATCTGCTTCATGGAGAGAGCGCAGCGGCGGCTGCTTATCCAATATCCCAAGCGCGCCACCCAGCGCGGGATGATGCAGGCAGACCGCAGTCACCTGCCGCTCAAGGTCAACACAGCGGGCGTGATCCCGCCGATCTTCGCCAGCTCCTTGTTGCTGTTGCCGCTGACTATCACCCAATTTGCCGGTAACTCGATTTCGACCGACACCAGTGGCGGCCAGATGGTCCAGACCGTCATCCAGTACCTGCAGCACGGCCAGCCACTCTACATGGCGCTTTATGCGGCAGGCATCATCTTCTTCTGCTTCTTCTACACCGCAGTGGTCTTCAATCCTGAAGACACGGCAGACAATCTCAAGAAGAATGGTGGCTTCATTCCGGGTATCCGCCCAGGCAAGAATACCGCCACTTATCTCGACTATGTGCTGACTCGCATAACGGTTATTGGTGCGATCTATCTGACCGTGGTCTGCGTCGCACCCGAATATTGGTTGGCACAGACCGGCATGGGCTCGGCGATGATGTTCATGGGCGGCACCAGCCTGTTGATTGTCGTCAATGTCACGGTCGACACTATCACGCAGGTACAGTCGCACCTGCTGGCGCACCAATATGGCGATTTGATCAAGAAGGCTAAGCTCAAGGGCCGGAATCGCTGAGGCGACCGGCACGCAATTCGGGAGTAGTCGCGTGAATATCATCCTGCTGGGACCGCCAGGGGCGGGCAAGGGCACCCAGGCCCAACGATTGGTCGAACGCCACGGCATGCGGCAGCTTTCCACCGGCGACATGTTGCGCGCCGCAGTTAGGGCCAAGACGCCGGTAGGCCTGCAAGCCAAAGCGGTGATGGAACGCGGCGAGCTGGTGTCCGACGCGATTGTCTCGGCGATCATCGGCTACGAGCTTGATGCGATGGGCCCGGATGCGGGCGTCATTTTCGACGGTTATCCGCGCACCGCAGCGCAGGCTGAAGCGCTCGATGCGCTGCTGGCCGAACGTGGCCGAAAGCTCGACCATGTCGTCGAACTGGAAGTCGATGAGGACGCGCTGGTTGAGCGCATCACCGGCCGATTCACATGCGCCTCGTGCGGCAAGGGCTATCACGACAAATTCGATCGCCCGAGAATGCCGGACAACTGCGACAAATGCGGTAACTCTGGATTCAAACGACGGCCCGACGACAATGAGGAAACGGTACGCACGCGCATGGCGGAGTATCGCGGCAAGACTGAGCCTATACTGCCGATCTACAATGCGCGCGGTATCGTTTCGCGAGTCGACGGCATGGGCGATATCGATCAGGTGACTGCTGCGATCGAGAAGATCGTCGCGCCCTGAACCGGGTCAGAGGCGCAAACAAGCGTTCTACTGGAGAACCAATGCGCCACATCCTGCTATGCGCTGCATTCGTGATGGCAGGTCTGGCCCTGGCCACGCCAAGTTCGGCCCGGGTTCACGAGGAGTCTGCGACCGGCTTCGTCATTCGCCTGAGTGTCGATGTGAAGGAAACGCCAGAGACGAGCTGGGACATGTTGGTCCGGCCCTCGAAATGGTGGAGCGCGACGCACACATTTTCAAAGGATGCTCAAAACCTCTCGCTGCACCCTCGCGCCGGTGGGTGCTTCTGTGAAATCCTGCCTGATCTGAAATCGCCATCCGCTGCACCACGCGGCAGCGTCGAGCATATGCGGGTGATCTTTGCCGAGGATGCGCGTGCATTGCGCTTGATCGGCGCGCTAGGGCCGATGCAGTCGGAAGCGGTGACCGGCGTTCTGACGATTGTCCTAAAGCCGATCGCAGGTGGTACGCGTATCCTGTGGGAATATGTCGTCTCCGGCAAATTGAGAAAGAAGGGCATGGCAGGTGCCGTCGACCGGGCGCTTGCCGAGCAGATCCTGCGACTTGCAGACCGGCTCGGTGCCGGAAAGGTATCGAGCTGGACGGAAGATGATCTGAGCCCGGGCGGGCAAGATGTCGTAGTCGAAGACAAACTCAGCGAGGACGGCCCGACCCTGCCGGATGCCGACAAGGCTGCGGATCCCATCCCAGGGCGCTGAAGCTGGCCAGGCTGGATTTTGACTGGCAGGCAGTCATCGGCTATGATCGCTCGATTGGCGAACTGCCCGTCGGAGGTATTCGACGGGAATTGCTTATCGTGCGTTTTCGCGGCGTTGACAGTCTTTGCGAATCGCTCTAAGTGCGCCTTTCACTCGATATGAGCGGGTTGGTCCGGCTGGCGGCAGCTTTTTTGCACGCCCTCCGGACTTTTGCCATTTTGGCAGCTTGTTGCATATTTTGGGTGTTAACGCGTTGAGATGGGGGGCCGCAGGCGACTGCCGTTCCCTGTGGAGCAGGAGAATTAAGTGGCTCGTATTGCCGGGGTAAATATCCCCACTAATAAGCGCGTTATCATCGCGCTTACCTATATTCACGGGATTGGCCGTACCAAGGCTCTCGAAATCGTCGATAAGCTGGGCATCGACCGCAGCAGCCGGGTCCAAGACCTGAGCGATGGCGAGGTGCTGCAGATCCGCGAGACGATCGATGCCGAGCATATGGTCGAAGGCGATCTCCGGCGCGAAACGTCGATCAATATCAAGCGGCTTATGGACCTCGCCTGCTATCGCGGGTTGCGGCATCGTAAGGGGCTTCCGGTGCGCGGTCAGCGGACTCACACCAATGCCCGCACCCGCAAGGG
>JAQWKP010000106.1 GCA_029247785.1 Novosphingobium sp. | reverse complement strand
GACATCATCCCCCAGCACATCGCGCGCTCTGCGATCAAGCGTGTGGCCACGGTTGAGGAACAAGGCGACCTGGTTGTGTTTCTTGCCAGCGACCGTGCACGCTTCATTACCGGCCAGTTGATCGCGGTGGATGGTGGACTGGGCGCTCAACCATTGTCCGATATAAGTTCGATCACACGCGCCGCCCTGGCTGCCGAATTCAATGATCGTGCTCTCGGTTTGTAGTTGGTCCAAGGAATGGCGTTGGTGCAGTGGCGAGTGGTCCAGGTGGACAATTGGTGCTTGGTGTACGTGATTGCCAGGGGCGATAATCCTTCGTGACAAGGCAAGCAGCAACATTGCGGGAGTGTAACCGGTCTGAACGAGTTGGATTGTTGCCATGAATCCAGCCAACCCAGCGACTGAATTGCCGCTCACGCATTGCCGTATCATTGACCTCAGCGATGAGCGGGGCCTGATGGCCGGACACCTGTTGGCGCAGATTGGCGCGAATGTTGTCCAGATCGAACCCCCGGAAGGTTCACCTGCCCGCGTGGCTGCGCCTACAAGTCCGGATGGAGCTTCGCTGGTTTGGGAAGCTTATGCTGCGGGCAAGCGCGGGGTTGCGCTGGCGCTGGACACGGCAGAAGGACGCGCTGATCTGCTCAAGCTGGTCAAGAGCGCAGATGTCCTGATCGATTCAGCGCAGCCAGGTGCGATGGCCGCGCTCGGCCTGGGTCATGACGATCTCAAGGCGATCAATCCCGGGATCATTCATGCCAGTATCACGGCCTTCGGATCGGACGGCCCCAAGGCAGACTATGCCGCGACCGACCTTATCGTCTGGGTATCCTCTGGCGCGGTCTGGCCGCATCGCGGGCAGGATGGTGTTCCGCTCAAGATCAGTGCCGACCAGGCCTTTCGTCAGGCCGCGATCGATGCCGCCGGCGCGATCCTGATTGCGCTGCAGGCACGAGGCGAAACTGACGCGGGACAGCACATCGATATCTCGGCGCAGGCGAGTTGCATGCTGTGCACATTGTCCTCGCATCTGGCCATGGCAGTCGGCCACGAGGACTTCAACGCGCTGGGCGGCGTGCAATCGAGCAAGCTGCTCGATCTCTCCGGCTCTGGCGCACGCACGCGCAAGACCAAGTGGCAGCTCAAGGATGGCTTGCTTGAAATGCATATCGGCATGGGCACTGCCGCGGGGCGGTTTTCCAATGCGCTGTTCAAGTGGATCGACGAGGTGAGCGAGTGTCCGCCTGAATACCTCGCGTGGGATTGGGTCGATGTGCCGCGCATGCTGCTTGATGGAGAGCTTTCTGCCGACGATCTGAATGGCGCGCGCACATTTGTTGCGACTGTGCTTGAGCGATTTACCAAGGCGGAAATGGTCGACGTGGCGCGGGAATACGGCCTGCTTCTGGCACCGGTCATGATCGTACCGGACCTGCTCGCCAGCCCGCAACTTGCGGCGCGCGGCTTCTACGCGCCGCTTGGTGATGCGGTTGAGGTCTTGCCTGCGCCATTTGCGGCGGGCTGCTTTCCCTTGCAGGCTCCGCTTCGCCCTGCGCCGCGCATCGATGAGCATAGGCAAGAAGTGTTTGATCAATGGCTCGGTCAGCGCCAGGAGCCGCGTCAATGAGCGGTCCCGAAGCGCTTGCCGGCCTCAAGGTCATCGATCTGGCCTGGGTGGTGGCAGGGCCGCTAATCGGCCGCGCGCTTGCAGACTTCGGTGCGACAGTGATCCGCGTTGAAAGCAGCACGCGGGTAGAGACTGCACGCGTCATGGGGCCGTTCCCCGACGCGGTGTTCGACAATCAGAAGTCCCTGCTGTTCGAGAACGTCAATGCCGGCAAGCTTGGCCTGTCCCTTGATTTACGGACCGAGGAAGCCCGCGCAGTGGTGCGCGATCTGGCAGGCTGGGCCGATGTGCTGATCGAAAGCTTCACTCCGGGCCAGATGGACCGCTTCGGGCTTGGCTACGATGTGCTGAGCGAGATCAACCCTGGCCTTGTCATACTGTCGAGCTCGCTGATGGGGCAAAGCGGACCGAATGCGCACCTTGCCGGATATGGAAATATTGGCGGGGCGCTGTCGGGCTTTCAGAATCTGGTGGGTCTGCGCGATGAAGTTCCGGTTGGGACTTTCGGCCCCTACACCGATTATGTTGCTCCGCGCTTCGGCCTGATTGCCCTTTTGGCAGCGCTTGATCGGCGGCGATCAACCGGAGCGGGCTGCCGGCTGGATATCGCGCAGGTTGAAGGTGCTATCGCCATGTTGGCCCCGCAATTGCTTCACTTCCAACGAAATGGCCATGTCGCCTCTGCCCAGGGCAATCGCGATGAAAATCACGCCCCAAGCGGTATCTTCCCGGCGGCAGGCGATGATCGCTGGATCGCAATTGCTGCGCGCGACAATGCAGAATGGCGGCGCCTTGCCAGGCTTGTCGGTGGCGACAGTCTGGTAGCAGACGAACGCTTCACCACACTGGATGCGCGGCGAGCAAATGAAGATGCGCTGGAAGCCTTGCTGGCCTCATGGACCGTGACGCGCGATGCCGAGATCATGGAGGAAGCCTTGCAGGCCGAAAGCATCCCCGCCCATGTTGTTGCCGCAAGCGCCGATGTGATCAGCGACCCGCAGCTGGCCGCGCTGGGCCAGATCGTGCGCCTGCCCCATGAATTGATGGGTGAGACCGTGTTTGACGCGGCCCGCTATCGGCTGAGCGATACCCCGGCGCAATATCGCCGCCCGGCACCGCACTATGGACGCGACAATGCCGAGGTTCTTTCTGATATCCTTGGCTACACCGACGATCACATCGCGGCGCTCGAAGCGGCAGGGGCCTTGAAATGAACGATATAGCGCCAATGCCCCAGGCAGAAGACTTCCTCGATGAATGCCGTGTGCTGCATGAGCTGCTGTCGCAAATCCCGGAGGAAATGTGGGAGGAACCGAGTGCCTTCAAACGCTGGACTGCAACCGACATCATTGGTCATCTCTATCACACAGACTGCACCGCATTAGCCGCGCTTGATGGGGAGGATGCGTTTTGGGACCAGATGGCAGGCATGAGCGAGGCCAACGTGTGCGCAGAAGGCATCATCGCCTATACTCGTCGCTGGCACGGGCTGGCCGGCCAAGCGTTGTTGGACCGATGGATCGATACCGCGCGGAGCCTTGCCGAGACCTTTCGCGATATCGATCCAAGGCGCCGCGTTTACTGGGGACGCGGCCCGGATATGAGCGCGCGATCCTGTATCAGCGCTCGGCAGATGGAAGCCTGGTCACACGGGCAGGCACTATTCGATTCCGTGGGCCGCGACCGCCCGGAATCCGATCGGTTGCGAAACGTGGCGCAGATCTGCGCCAGCACATTTGCCTGGGCATTCCGCGTGCGAGAACTGCCGATACCCGAACGCCCGCCGTATCTGCGCCTCACCGCACCCTCGGGCGCGGTCTGGGAATGGAACGATGCCGCAGGGTCCGAACGTATCACCGGAAGCGCGGTCGAATTCTGCCAGGTCGGAACGCAAACGCGCAACATTGCCGACACAGCGCTGGTGGCCGACGGCGAGACTGCCCGCCAATGGATGGCAATCGCGCAATGTTTTGCAGGGGCTCCGCACGATCCGCCTCAGCCTGGAACGCGCATCAGGCGATTGCACGGCGGTTGAAGCGGACTATCCTGAATGGCCATTAGTTAGCAATCGGAATGGAGACCATAAGATCGCCTGTTCCGGTACCGTCGATGCTTATGTGTGAGGTCTTGCTTGAGCTGGAACAGCACTGGTGTACTGCACCGGGTGGCACTTCTGCGAAGAGGCTTTCGCCTGACCCCGCGGCTTCCTTCCAGGCTCTACGTGGCCACTTTTGAGAGGGTATCTTGAATGCTTCGAAATCTTCCGGAAAAATGGGATGTTGAGGTCGATCTGGTTTCGATCGGTTCGGGTGTCGGTGGATTATCGGCCACGATTACCGCCCATGAGCACGGTCTGAGCACGATCGTGCTTGAACGCTCCGACCAGGTGGGCGGAGTGACGGCATTGTCGATGGGCGAAGTCTGGGTGGCCGGCAATCATCTCGCTGCCGAGCTGGGTATCGAGGACTCGGCTGACAGCGGTTTCCGTTATTTAAAGCGCCTGGCGATGGACTATGGCAGCGATGCCGCAATCCTGAGCAAGGTCGTCCATGCGCGCAAGGCGTTGCGCTATTTCGAGGAATCTATCGGCCTGAAGATGCAGGTCATCCGCGATTGCCCGGATTATTATTACGGCCTCAACAACGACTGCGTGGCCGAAGGCCGGATGCTGGAATGCGAACCGTTCGATGCAGCGACGCTTGGTGAGTGGCAGCCCCGCACGAGCATCTCGCCGACCATGCCCTATAACTTCACCCATCACGATATCTTCGAAGGTGGCGGCGTAGCCAATATGTCGAATTGGGATTTCGAGCTCATGGCCGAGCGCATTTCCAATGACATCCGCTGTCTGGGCTCGGGGCTTGCGGCCTATTTCGTGAAAGGCGCGCTCGACCGCGGTATTCCCCTGCATACCGGCTGCAATGTCGTCGAACTGATCGGCGATGGTGAGCGTGTCATCGGCGTGCGCGCCGAAATGGATGGCAGGGATTTCTTCGTCAAAGGCAATCGCGGCGTGGTGCTCGCCGTCAGCAGTTACGAGCGCAACCAGAAGCTCAACAAGACGCTGAGCCAGCAGCTCGAACTGGGCAATATGGTGTTTTCGACCGTGGATGGCGCGCATTACCGGCTCGCCGGGCCATTCGGCGCGCAGACCGCTGGCGTTCCGGACATCACGCCGCTCGGCTTCATCGTACCCGGCTCCGAGGATTTCGAAGGTGCGCCATTATGGACCAGCGTGCTGCAGGCGATCGGTCAGCCGCATATCATCGTCGTCAACCGCAAGGGTGAGCGCTTTGGTGACGAATCCTTCTATCGCCAATTCTATGCCATGACCGATGCGATCGACGGGAAGGACCAGACCCATCCCAACTTCCCCAGCTGGATGATTCTCGACAGCCAGGCGAGGCGGAAATATCCGATCGGGCCGATCCTTCCTGATCAGGTCTGGCCCGATGAGCTGGGCCCCAGCGCCGCAACCCTTGCAGAGCTGGCCGGCAAGATCGGGATCGATGCGGCTGGTCTGGAAGCGACTGTCACCCGTTTCAATGAATTTGCCGAAAAGGGCGAAGATCCGGACTATGGACGCGGGGAACGGCCCTGGAGCCACTGGATGTGCGGCGATCCCAATCAGCAGCCTAATCCGAACCTGGGTCCTGTCAGCGAGGGTCCTTACTACGCAATTGAGCTGAAGCGACTGGGGGGCAGCGCCATTCCTGCAGCTGGCCTGCTGGCGGACCAGTCAAGCCGCGCCCTCGATTGGAATGACGCGCCGATTACGGGTCTCTATTTGGCCGGAAACTCCGTGGCTCGAATGGAGACAGGGGCGGTCATGCAAAGCGGCATCTCCAATGCGCGCGGGATGACGCACGGCTGGCTCGCTGGCTTGCATGCCGCCGGAAAGCCGAGCGATCTGCTGGAGAAGGAAATCCAGCGCATGGGTATCTAGGGCAAGCATGACTTACCAATGGAGAGAGAAAGATGAGTGAAGCGAACAAGCAGACAGCCCTGAAATTCCTTCATGCGATGAGCGAGGGCGACGCCAAAGGCCAGGGCGACTGTCTGACGCCGGACGCCTTTACCTTCACCAAGGGTTTTGCCGGGGTATCGGGTCGGCGCGATCGCGAGACCATGCTGGCCACGGTCGAGGCTTTCAATGATGTCGTCCCGACCGGCTTTCGCCCCAAGATCGAAAAGGTCGTTGCCGAAGGCGATACGGTCGTCATCGAATGGGAAGGCAATGCCGAACTCAGCAACGGCAAGCCCTATTGCAACCAATATGTCTTCATCTTCAGTTTCGAGAACGGCAAGATCAAACAGCTGAACGAGTATTTCTGTACAGTCCTTGCTGACAATGCGATCCTGCCGCTGTTGGCCGAGGCCGGTGACGAGCTGGCGCACGGAAACTAGCTGCGCAATTGCAGTTGCGCTGATGCGAAATGCAGCGAGCAACTCAACTGCCCCCATCTGAGTGATCCAAAATCATTGTCATGTTGGATCATGAAGGAGTTTGGAAATGGGCAAGAGGCACAAGCCGGAAGAGATTATCAGCAAGCTGCGTGAGGCTGAAATCGTACTGGCGCAGGGCGGGACAACAGCGGACGCGCGCTGGCCCGGCCACCCTTGACCAACTCGAATGTGCGGGCGTACTGCTGATAGGCTCGCGAAATGGGGTTCTGCCTGCTCAGGTTCTACCCCTGGACGAGGACCTGCTGATCAATCCGCAGTGTCTCCCGTCAGCGCCTATGTCACCAGATCGGCGACAATTTTCTTGAGCCGACCGTTCTCCTTCTCAAGCGCCTTCATCTCAGCAAGCTGAGATCGCCCCATGCCGCCAAACTTCTTGCGCCAGTTGTAATACGTCGCATCGCTGATCCCGGCTGATCGACACGCCGATGGGACATCCGATCCAGCCGCCAATTGCAGCTCGATCGAACGCAGCAGCTTCATACAATCCTCATCACTATGCCGCTTGCGTGCCA
>JAQWKP010000097.1 GCA_029247785.1 Novosphingobium sp. | reverse complement strand
ACCCGGATCGTCACAGCACCCTGGTTGTCCTCGGCGGTCGAGAAGACCTGGCTTTTCTTGGTCGGGATCGTCGTGTTCCGGTCGATCATGCGCGTGAACACACCGCCGAGCGTTTCAATGCCCAGAGAAAGCGGCGTTACGTCAAGCAGCAGCACGTCCTTGACGTCGCCCTGCAGCACGCCAGCCTGGATCGCCGCGCCCATCGCGACAACTTCGTCGGGATTGACGCCAGTATGCGGCTCCCTGCCGAAGAATTCCTGCACCGTCTCACGCACTTTAGGCATGCGGGTCATGCCGCCAACCAGCACCACGTCATCGATTTCCGAAGCAGGAATGCCGGCGTCTGCAAGGGCTTTCTTGCATGGATCAAGCGTACGCTGGATCAGGCTCAGGACGAGCTTTTCAAGATCGGTACGCGTGATCGTCTCGACCAGGTGCAGCGGCGTGGTCGCGCCGCCTTCCATGCGCGCGGTGATAAACGGCAGATTGACTTCGGTCGTTGCCGTGCTCGACAGCTCGATCTTCGCCTTTTCCGCTGCTTCCTTGAGGCGCTGCAGAGCAAGCTTGTCTGTCTTGAGGTCCATGTTCTCCTTGGCCTTGAACTTGTCGGCCAGCCATTCAACGATCTTGCTGTCGAAGTCTTCGCCGCCAAGGAAGGTGTCGCCGTTGGTGGACTTCACCTCGAACACGCCGTCACCAATCTCGAGAACCGAGATATCGAAGGTGCCGCCGCCAAGGTCATAGACCGCAATGGTCTTGCCGTCGTTCTTCTCAAGCCCGTAGGCGAGCGCCGCGGCAGTTGGCTCATTGATGATGCGCAGCACTTCCAGGCCGGCAATTTGGCCGGCATCCTTGGTAGCCTGACGCTGGGCGTCGTTGAAATAGGCCGGAAAGGTGATCACCGCCTGGGTGACGGTTTCGCCCAGATAGCTCTCGGCGGTTTCCTTCATCTTCTGCAGCGTGAACGCAGAGATCTGCGAGGGACTGTAATCCTCGCCGCCTGCCGAGACCCAGGCATCGCCATTCTTGCCCTTGGCTATGGTGTAAGGGACGAGTTCCATGTCCTTCTTGGTCATGGGGTCGTCGAAGCGGCGGCCAATCAGACGCTTGACCGCGAATACGGTGTTGTCAGGGTTGGTGACCGCCTGGCGCTTGGCCGGCTGGCCGATAAGCCTCTCGCCATCCTTGGTGAAGGCGACGATCGAAGGCGTCGTGCGCGCACCTTCTGAATTTTCAATGACCTTTGGCTTGCCGCCATCCATGACAGCTACGCAGCTGTTGGTCGTTCCAAGATCGATACCGATTACTTTAGCCATGTTACCCCATTCCTCACGTCAGGTTATGACACCGCACTGATAGCCTTCCGAGAATTGGCAAGGCAGTTTGGCGGCTCGATGACGCTCCATGTCGTCGCAGCGCGATATAGGTGTGGTTTTTCTTGGCACAAGGGCATTCGAGCGGCATTAGCGGATGCAAATCCGGTCAAGGAAACCATCACAATGATTTGTCCCGCATCGATCCGCCATTCGATACTGCTGATCGCTATGCTTTCGCTGGCCGGTTGCCAGCAGTCCGACCAGGCCGCGCAGGCTCCGCAAGAGAGCGCCGCACCCGCCCCCGATGCCAAACCGGGCCTGTCGACGAGCGACGGAATTCTGACTCTCCCGGTGGTGGCAGGGCGGCCCGGTGCGGCCTATTTCACGCTGGCCAACGGGAGCGAAAACGCGGTCGAGCTTGCTGCGGTACATGTCGAAGGCGCTATCGGGGCCGAGATGCACGAGACAACAGGCGGAACGATGGCTAAACTCGCTTCGCTCCCAATTGAACCGGGTGAGAGCATTGCTTTTGCCCGGGGCGGCAAACATGTCATGGTGTTCGATCTGTCAGATGAGTTGAAGCCCGGTGGCACGACCGAAATGACGCTGAGCTTTACCGATGGCGACAAGCTCTCCGCTCCGCTAGCGATCGAAGACATGGGCGGTACCCAAGCCATGGATCACGGGGCAGGAAACTGAACGGCCAAGCCACGACCCAGGCGTGCCCCGCTGGAGGGCAGCGCCCGCTGTCTCCCGGTGAAATCGAGCTGACACACTCAATCTTCGGCGATGCGATAGATTGCTCGAAAGTGCTGCTGAAACGACGCAGGTGGTTCCCGTTCCAGCCGCGCGCGGTGGTGATGGCGCCATGGGGCCATATTCATTTCCACCCGGAATCGCCTTATTATTGCGATGATTTCAGCCAGGCAGACATGGGCGCGCAAGGGCTGTTCATCCATGAGATGACGCATGTCTGGCAGAGCCAGACCAAAGGCTGGTGGTACCTGCCGCTATACCGCAATTTCTCGCGCCGCTATGACTACAAGCTGAGACCGAGCTGGCCGCTCACCCAGTACGGGATCGAGCAGCAGGCCGAGATCGTGCGCCACGCATTCCTGCTACGCAACGGACTGGATGTGCCAGGTGCAGTGGAAAAGCGCGCTTACGAATCGCTGGTCCGCTTTCCCGGAGCCCAGCGCTAGAACCGCCTACTTCAGCTGATAGTTGAAGTCGGTGAGCTTCCAGCGGCCATCCTCCAGCTCCAATTTCAACTCCATGATCAGGCTACTCTCAGGATCCTCGCTAACGCCAGTAACGAGCAGCTGTCCGGCCTCGTTCATCTGTGCGCTCTTGATGCGGGGGCGGACACGCTCCAGTTTCAGCAACCGCTCGACAAGTTCGGGCGTTCCTGGATAGCGCGCGGCCAAGTCTGCGCCCTTGGTTCCGTCCACCCACCGTAGACGCCAGAAATCAAAGTCGCTTTCCTCCATCGAGCTGATGAAGCCGCCCGCATTCAGAAACAGGAGCTGAGCCGGATTGGCATCGGATGGAACATTTTCATCGATATCCGGCCCGCTCGGATTCCGGGCAGTCGTCCTACTCGCGCCTTCCAAGCCGGCCTTCGCTGGAGAGATGGAATTGATTTTCCATTCGTCCATTTCGTGCACCAGGCCGATCTCGATTGGTATCGTGCCCCCCGTCTCGGTCGTGAGCGATCCCGAAAGCGTACCGGTATCGTTCTTGATTGAGCGCGATGACCAGCTGGTGTCGACGACCTCGTCAAATCCCCGTGCTTCGATAAATGCCTTGATATCTTCTTTGCTCTCGCGGCGCTTGAGGCTCTCCGATGTCAGCGCATAGGCCGCTTCGTAATCATGCTTTCGCGCCGCCTCAAAGAATGCATTGCCAGCGTCAGTCACCCCGCTGGTGGCGTAGAATATCAGCCCAACAAAGGACCCACATGTCGCGAGGAACCCGAAAAGCACAAGAATCACGATGTTGCGGGTCTTCATGCGGCTGCTCCCTCAATTTTCGGCGAGCAACAGCAAAGTAGTTTAGTCCCTCAAAATCAAGTGGAACCTGTCACTCCGGCTTCTTGGCAACCGCGACCATTGCCGGACGCAGCAGGCGCTCCTTGATCATGTAGCCGGCCTGCATCTCCTGGATGATCGTGCCCGGTTCGGCGTCCTCACTGGGGACTTCGATCATTGCCTGGTGCTGGTTGGGATCGAGCGGCAGGCCCATGGCGGCGATGCGGCTGATGCCGTGCTGGCCGAACGCCTTGTCAATCTCACGCGCAGTTGCCTCAATGCCCTCAACCAGGCCCTTGAGCTTCTCATCTTCGCGCAATTCCTCGGGAACCGCTTCCAGCGCGCGCGAAAGGTTGTCGTAGACCGAGAGGATATCGCGGGCAAAGCCAGTTACGGCGTAAGCGCGAGCGTCGGATATGTCCTTCTCTAGCCGACGGCGGACATTCTGGGTCTCAGCCTTGGCATAGAGCACTTCCTGCTTTGCGGTACCGAGCTCTTCCTCGACCTTTGCAAGCGTTTCGTCGATCGAATCAAGTGCGGCTTCCTCAACTTCGAGGAGGTGCTCCGGCACGCCTTCGAGTTCCCTGGCAACGGCCGGGTCGACACCGTCATTGTCTCTTGGCGGCTGCGAATCGTCTTCAGTCATGGTGTATCGTTTTTCCAGCTAACCTATGAGTTTGCCCAGGCTTTGGGCTGTGAAATCAACCATGGGGACGACCCGCGCATAATTCAACCGCGTCGGGCCGATCACACCGACTACGCCAACCACCCTGCCCTCGCGGTTGTGGTAGGGCGAAGCGATCACCGAGGAGCCCGAAAGCGCGAACAGCCGGTTCTCCGAACCGATGAATATCCGCGTCGATTTGGCATCTCGGGCCAGCTCGAGCAATTCGGCAACCGATTGCCGACTTTCGAGGTCGTCAAGCAGCGTCCGCACCCGCTCGATATCGCCTAGTGCAGAATCGTCGAGCAAATTTGCCTGACCGCGCACGATCAGCACCGGGCGCTGCGCTGCATCCTCGCTCCACACCGCCAATCCGCGCTCAACAAGGTCGCGGCTGGCCGAATCGAGCGCGGATTGACCGGTGGTAATTTCGGTCCGCATCAGACCCGCCGCCTCGGCGAGAGTGCGGCCTTCGAGATGGGCCGAGATGTAGTTTGAGGCCTCCTCCAACGCTCCTGGCCGCAGCTGGACAGGCAACTCGACGACGCGGTTTTCCACCGCTCCGTCCTCACCTACCAACACCGCCAGCGCACTGCCTGGTGCAAGTGGAACAAGTTGAAGGTGATGCAAACGCGTTTCGAGCCGGGGCACCATCACCACACCGGCACCCGAAGACAGGGTGGAGAGCACCGCGCTGGTTGCTTCAAGCGCAGCTTCGATCGGTCCAGGTTGCGAAAGCTGCATTTCGATCGCCGCGCGTTCCTCGGCGGTTGGTTCGGCAACCTGCATGATGCCATCGACGAACAGGCGCAGCCCGGCATCGGTCGGCAATCGCCCGGCGCTGGTGTGCGGTGCCGCCAGAAGCCCAAGCGATTCGAGGTCGGCCAGGACGGAACGAATCGATGCTGACGAAAGGGCAAGGTCCCCTGCCCCGGCCAGCGTCTTCGAACCGACCGGCTGGCCCGAGGTGAGATAACCCTCCACCACAAGCCGAAAAATCTCGCGGGCACGTGTGGTCAGTTCGGTGATTGGCGGTGTTGCCATATTGCCAACTTAGACACTGGGCTTGCAGCCTCAAGCCCATTGCGACTAACGGCGGTGGATCATTCAATAAAGGAAAAACCATGCGACCATCCGGCCGCGCGCCCGACGAGATGCGCGTCATCGATATTCAGACCGGTTACACCAAGCACGCCGAGGGCTCTGTGCTGATCGGTTTTGGCGATACCAAGGTGCTGTGCACCGCCAGCGTCGAGGAGCGGATACCGCCGTTCCTGCGTGGCAAGGGCGAAGGCTGGGTGACCGGTGAATATTCAATGCTGCCCCGCGCCACGCACACCCGTGGCAGCCGGGAAGCTGCGAGAGGCAAGCAATCCGGGCGGACGCAGGAAATCCAGCGCCTGATCGGGCGCAGCCTGCGCGCTGTGTGCGACATGAAGAAGCTCGGCGAGCGGCAGATTACGCTGGATTGCGACGTCATCCAGGCCGATGGCGGCACTCGCACGGCTTCAATTTCGGGCGCGTGGATCGCACTGCGCATCGCGGTGAACAAGCTGATGGCAGATGGCGTGATCCAGGATGATCCGATCACCGCCCAGGTCGCGGCGATTTCCTGCGGGATCTATCAAGGGACACCGGTGCTCGATCTCGATTATGACGAGGACAGCTCGGCCGATGCCGATGCCAATTTCGTGCTGATCGAGGGCGGCAATATCGCTGAGGCTCAAGCCACGGCGGAAGGCGCGCCCTATGACGAGGAAGCCCTGCTGCGCTTGCTACGCCTCGCCCGCATCGGCTGCGACCGTATCTTTTCTGCGCAGCTGGATGCGGTGGCAGGTTGACCCAATGAGCAAGCTCGGCGCGGAAAAGCTCGTCATTGCCACGCATAATGCGGGCAAGCTGAAAGAGATTTCCGCGCTGCTTGCGCCGTTTGGGCTCGAATGTGTTTCCGCAGGTGAGCTCGGCCTGCTCGAACCGGAAGAAACCGGCACGACATTTGTCGAGAACGCGCTGATCAAGGCGCGCGCGGCCTCGGCTGCCGCCGGGCACCCCGCGCTTGCCGACGACAGCGGGCTATCCGTGACGGCGCTGGACGGGCGGCCCGGGGTTTACACCGCTGACTGGGCCGAGCGTCAGTGGTTCGAGGGCGAAGCTGGCCGCGACTGGTTCATGGCGATGGGCAAGGTCGAGGGTATGCTGCAGGCGCAGGGCAGCGAAGTCGACCGGGCCTGCTGGTTCTCCTGCGTGCTGGCGATCGCCTGGCCCGATGGAAATAGCATCACCTATGAAGGGCGCATCGACGGAACGCTGGCCTGGCCGCCGCGCGGCACCATGGGGTTCGGCTACGATCCGGTTTTCGTACCCCTGGGTGAATCGCGCAGTTTCGCCGAGCATGATCCCGAGGAAAAACATCGTATCAGCCACCGCGCCGATGCCTTTGCCAAGCTGGTAAGCGATCAGTTCGGCGGCTAGTGTCAGGTCATGGCCCGCGCATTGTACATTCATTGGCCGTTTTGCCTTAGCAAGTGCCCCTATTGCGACTTTAACAGCCATGTTCGTGATAATATCGACGTGGAACTGTGGCAGCGCGCCTTGCTTACCGACATGGCGCGCGAAGCCGAAGCCGCGGGCGGCGAGCAACTGGAAAGCGTGTTCTTCGGCGGCGGCACGCCATCGCTGATGCCGCCTGCACTGGTTGAGCGCCTGCTGAGGGAGGCCGAGAAGCTTTGGGGTTTCACCCGGGACATCGAGATCACGCTTGAAGGCAACCCATCGTCGGTCGAGGCGGCGAATTATGCGGCGCTTGCCGCTGCCGGGGTCAACCGGGTCTCGCTCGGCCTACAGGCACTCAATGACGAAACCCTGCTCTTTCTGGGGCGCGCGCACGATGTGGCGGAGGGAATTGCTGCACTCGATGTTGCGCAGCATAATTTCCTCCGGGTGAGCTTCGACCTGATTTATTCGCGCCCCGGACAGACGATCGCCTCGTGGGAAAAGGAGCTTACGCGCGCACTGGGGTTCGGAACCGGACACCTCTCGCTTTACCAGCTAACGATCGAGCCGGGCACGCGCTTCGCGACCCTTGTCAGAGACGGTACATTCACGCCGCTCGGCGACGATGAGGCAGCAGACATGTTTGCGCTGACCCGGGACCAGACCGCAAGCACAGGACTTCCCGCCTATGAGATCAGCAATCACGCGAGACCCGGTGAGGAGAGCCGCCACAACCTGACCTATTGGCGCTATCAGGACTATTGCGGGATCGGCCCGGGTGCGCATGGTCGACGCTCTGGCTTTGCCACCACGCGGCATCGCAAGCCAGAGAACTGGCTCACAGCCATCGAACGGCACGGCGACGGGATCGCCGAAGCGCGCGCCCTTCCGGGGAATGAACAGGCTGCCGAAGCGATGCTGATGGGGCTCAGGCTCACTGAAGGCGTTGACCTAGGCAGTCTCGCCGCCCGCTTCGGGTTGGCGGAAGAGGCGCTGTGCGATCAGGCTAAGGCGCAATTCTACATGGACAAGGGCCTGCTGTGGCGCGAGGGTCAACGGCTCGGGGTGACCGATGATGGCATGGTGCTGCTTGACGCACTGCTTGGCGAACTTGTCCCGGCGGGGCTGGTTGCGGCATGACGCCAGCCGATATCCTCGAAGCATGGCGAGGCCATCTCGCACAAGGTCGCCGGCGCTCTCCGCATACAGTGCGCGCCTATGTGGCGACGGCGGCGCGCCTGCTCGATCACCTGGGTGAAAGTGACTGGACAGCGCTAGCCAATCTTGATGCCAATGCGCTGCGCCGACAGCTGGCCGAGCGGCGAGCGGCGGGCCTTGGCAATGCCTCTGCGGCACGGGAGCTGTCCGCGCTCAAGGCCTTCGTCGCCTTCGCAAGGGATCAGGCGGGGCTTACCGATTCTGCGCCGCCGCACATGCGCGGCCCGCGCATCAAGAAGGGCCTGCCGCGCCCGGTTACGCCCGACGATGCCGTCAATTTGGCGGCGACGGTTGCCGATGACGCTACAGAGGAATGGATCGGTGCACGTGATCGCGCCGTGCTGCTGTTGCTCTATGGCGGGGGCCTTCGCATCGCCGAAGCGCTGTCGCTGACTGGCGGAGCCTTGCCGCTTGGCGAGACGCTCAATGTAACCGGCAAGGGTGGCAAACAGCGCGTTGTGCCGATTCTATCGATCCTGCGCGACGCGGTGGCTGACTATGCCGACAAATGCCCCTGGCCTATTACTCGCGACGAGCCGTTGTTTCGGGGCGCAAAAGGCGGTCCGCTCTCGCAGGGCATGGTCCAGAAGGCGACCGCCAGGGCGCGCACCGCACTCGGCCTGCCGCCAAGCGCAACTCCTCATGCACTGCGACACAGCTTTGCGACCCATCTGCTCGGTGCCGGTGCCGATTTGCGTTCAATTCAGGAACTGCTCGGCCATGCCAGCCTCAGCTCGACCCAGATCTACACCAAGGTCGATGCTGCGACCCTGCTCGACACCTACCGCAACGCCCATCCGCGCGAGAAAGACTAGCGTCAAGCCAATCCCACGCACCGATGCTGCGCTTGTGTCAGTCCTCGGACGAACCGAGCAAGAAGCGCCAGATTAGCGCACCTACAGCAGCGCCGACCAGCGGTGCGACCCAGAACAGCCACAGCTGCCCCATCGCGCCGGTTTCTGCGAACAGGGCAACGCCAGTCGATCGAGCCGGATTGACCGAGGTATTGGTCACCGGAATCGAAACCAGGTGGATCAGTGTCAGCGCAAGGCCGATCGCCAGTGGCGCAAAACCCGCAGGTGCGGATTTCGATGTCGAACCGATGATCACGATCAGGAACCCTGCGGTCAGGATGACTTCGATCAACAACGCCGCATGCATCGAATAGCCGCCTGGCGACAGCTCGCCAAAGCCATTCGAAGCGAATCCGCCAGCCTCGAAGCCTGCCTTGCCCGAAGCGATGGCATAAAGCGCCGCGCCAGCAGCAATTGCTCCGACCACTTGCGCAATCCAGTAGGGCACCAGTTCTTTCCACTCAAAGCGGTTAGCAACCGCCAGGCCCAGCGAAACCGCAGGGTTGAAATGACCACCCGAAATTCCGCCAACCGCGTAAGCCATCGTCACCACAGTTAGGCCAAAGGCCAGAGAGACACCGGCAAAACCGATCCCCAGTTCCGGATAACCAGCGGCCAGTACTGCCGATCCGCAACCGCCGAAAACCAGCCAGAATGTTCCGAAAAGTTCCGCTGCAAGCTTTTTGGTCATGTCTCTCTCCCGTTTGCCTCGCGCGCAGGTTTAGGCGAAAATAGCGCGAGTGCAAAGTTCGACAGGGGACAGCGTAAACTTCGTGCTACGCTGTCCGAACCATTAGGCCGAGGAGAAATGCCATGTCGGGTAAGAAAATCGCACTTTACATCGTCGGAGCGGTAGTTCTGGTGTTCGCCGGGATGGCTGCCTGGATGCTTGGCCCTGCCCTGCTCCCAACCAAGAGTATCGATGTCGGTATCGCGGTGGGTGCCACTGCGCCCGTTGAGATGGAATTGTATGACGCCAAGGGTGAACCGACCACGCTCGCCGGCAATATGGGCGAAAGGGGCATGGTCCTATTCCTTGTGCGGTCGGCAGACTGGTGCCCGTTTTGCCAGGCACAGCTGATCGAGACGAATGGGATTCACGGCAATATCAACGCAAAGGGCTATTCGCTCGCCAGCCTGTCCTATGACAAGTCCGATCTGCTCGCTAAATTCGCTGCCAATAAAGGGATCAACTTCACCATGTTGAGCGATATCAACAGCGCGATGATCGATGCGCTGGACGTGCGCGATCCGCAATATGGTCCGGAAAGCTCAGCCTATGGAGTGCCGCGCGCAACCATCTTGGTGCTCGCCCCCAATGGCCGGGTAAAAGCCAAGCATGTCTCCGAGGATTTCCGCTCGCGTCCGTCGAATGACGATGTGCTGGCGATGATTGCCGGGGTTGCCGAGTAGCGCGATGCCCTACATCGCCGCGTGACGTCGCTCGCTCGCTTCCCAGATCATTGCGCTGGTGTCGCTGCCGTTGAACTTGTCGATCGCAACAATGCCGGTGGGCGATGTGACGTTGATCTCGGTCAGCCACTCGCCTCCGATCACGTCGATACCAACGAATACCAGCCCGCGATTGCGTAGCTCGGGCCCCATTGCAGCGCAGATTTCTTCCTCGCGCGCGCTGAGCGCGGCCGCTTCGGCAGAGCCGCCCACTGCCAGGTTTGAGCGAAATTCACCCTCTCCGGGCTTGCGGTTAATCGCTCCGGCAAATTCGCCGTCGACCAGCACGATCCGCTTGTCACCCTCGGCCACCGAAGGGAGGAATGGCTGGACCATGAAGGGTTCGGGCCACGCCTGCTGGAACATCTCGATCAGCGCGCCGAGATTGTCGCCATTGGCAGGAACTCGGAATACCGCCTTGCCGCCGTTGCCGTGCAGCGGTTTGACTACCAACTCGCCGCTAAGGCCGCTCTCGATCTGGCGTTGCTGGAACAGGCGCACATCCTCGATCCGTCGGGCAATGAAGGTTGGCGGCATGAACCGCGCAAAATCGAGAACGAACACCTTCTCCGGCGCATTGCGCACCGAGACCGGATCATTGACCACCAGTGTTGTGCCCGCGAGCCTCTCCAGCAGATGAGTCCCGGTGATATAGCCAAGATCGAACGGTGGATCCTGGCGCATCATCACGACATCAATATCCGCCGCGAGATCGAGAAGCCGGTGCTCGCCCATGGTGTAGTGATCACCATCAACCGGCTGGACCGTGATCGGCGCGCCCCAGGCGGTGAGACTGCCATTGGCACCTTGGCTTGTGTCATAAGCGAGCGAGCGCACGTCGTAGTGGTACAGGCTGTGCCCCCTCTCCTGTGCGGACATCATCAGCGCGAAGGAGGAATCGCCAGCAATATTGATGCTTTCGATCGGGTCCATCTGGACGGCAACGCGTAAACTCATCTCGGTTCGGACCCTTTCATGGCATCCAGGCGTTGACGATGTGGCGCGGGAAGCGGCGTGGCGCAAGCAGCAGCACATCGATCCGCTGCAAATCGCGATCCCTGGTGTAGCGCGGAGCGATGGCCTGCGCTGCCTGCGCAACGCGCCTCAACCGCTGTTCGTCGATAGCACTAGCCCAGTCGCGCGCCGACGCCCGCCACTTGACCTCAACAAAGCAGACGGTCCCCCAGCGCCGCGCCACAAGATCGACTTCGCCGCGCGGCGTCTTGACCCTGCGGGCGAGTATCCGCCAGCCCTTGAGTCGCAGGTACCATGCAGCGAGATTTTCGCCGCGTCTGCCACGCCGCTCCGCCTTGGCGCGCCGCTCATTCATTTCAGTTCGAGCGCCCGGGCATAGAGCGTCTTGCGATCGAGACCAGTCAGTTTTGCGACCTTGGAGGCCGCCTGCGAAGGCTTAGAAGTTGCCAGTTCGCTGCGCAGCATTTCATCGGCGTCTGCCGTGCTGGCCGGGGACTTGCCAGCACCGGGGCCGACCATCAGCACGATCTCTCCTCTTGGCGGTTTTTCTGCGAAATGGGCAGCAACGTCCTCGGCGCTACCGGTGATACATTCCTCGAAGGTCTTGGTCAGTTCGCGCGCAACCGCAATTTCGCGACCAGGCAGCACAGTACCGATCGCCTTGAGCGCTGCGGCAAGCCTTGGCGCGGTTTCGTAAAAAATCAGCGTAGCCTGGACAGCGCCGAGTTCGAGCAGTTCGTTCTCCCGGGCCTTCGCCTTGGTAGGCAGGAACCCGGCGAAGACAAAGCGGTCACTCGGTAGGCCGGAAATTGTCAGACCCGCCACGGCAGCGTTGGCACCCGGCAGGGTGGTAACCGCAATACCCGATTCGCGTGCGGCTTTCACCAGCCTGTAACCCGGATCGGAAACCAGCGGGGTTCCCGCATCGCTGACCAGTGCCACCGGCTGTTCGCGCATCAAGGCCAGCAGCCTGTCTCGATCGGCCTCCCCGGCATGGTCATCATAGCGAATCATCCGGCTCTTGATGCCCAGATGGTTGAGCAGCCGCCCGGTGACCCGGCTATCCTCACATGCCACCGCCGAAACCGCGCGCAACACCTCGATTGCGCGCAAGGTGATGTCACCGAGATTGCCAATCGGCGTTGCCACGATATAGAGGCCGGGTTGAAGTACTTGTTCCATCCGGCTTTACATGGAGCAATTCTATTCGGAGCGGCAAGAGATGATCACCCGGCGCAGGCTGATAACCATCACGGCAACGGCCCTGCTGGCGGGCTGTACCGTGGTTCCCAAAAGCACAGGCCCCGCAGCACCCCCCGCCCCGCCGCCAATCGATGCGAACACCCTGCCGACCGATGTTGCGCGCCACCGCGTCGCCTTGCTGGTGCCGCTTACCGGCCCGAACGCGGCGGCCGGCCAGTCAATCGCCAATGCCGCGACCATGGCCCTGCTCGACACCAATGCGCAGAACCTGCGGGTCACCACTTACAACACCGCAACCGGCGGCGCCGCCGCCGCCCAAAAGGCGCTTGCTGATAAGAACACGCTGATCCTCGGTCCGCTCCTGTCAGACAATATCCCGGGTGTTGTTGCTGCCGCCCGGCGAGCCAATGTTCCGCTGATCTCTTTCTCCAATGACGAGACAGCGACCGCCAATGGCGTATTCATAATGGGCAATATTCCCGGCCAGTCGGTCGATCGCGTTGTCAAATATGCGCGCGGACGGGGAATGACCTCATATGGAGCGCTGGTGCCTCTGGGCGAATATGGCAAACGCGCATCCAGTGCGCTGTTGAGCTCGGTGCGCGCGAACGGTGGACAGGTTGCGGGGATGGAAAGCTACAACCGCAGCACTTCATCAGTTACCGCCGCTGCCAGGAAGCTCCATGAGCGCGGCGGCTACCAGGCGGTGCTGATAGCCGGCGGCGGAAAGATGTCGAGCCGCGCGGCCACAGCGCTCAATGCTCCTGACGCGCAGGACAGGCCGCAGATCCTCGGATCAGAGCTGTGGGGCGGTGAGAAGGTGGTCACGAGCACCCCAGCGCTGCAAGGCGCATGGTTCGCCTCTGTGTCCGATGCTCGCTTTGGCCGATTCTCAAGCAGCTACCAATCGCGTTTTGGAAGCACGCCGTTCCGCATTGCCACGCTGGGCTACGACGCCGTCTTGCTGGCGCTGCGGGTGGCCCGCGATTGGCAGCCTGGCAGCAAATTTCCAACCGCGAAGCTGTTCGACCAGGGCGGCTTCCTCGGGCTTGACGGTGCATTCCGGTTCCAGCGCAATGGAGTGATCCAACGCGCCCTCGAAGTGCGCGAGGTGCGTTCCAATGGTGTGCGCGTCGTCAGCCCGGCCCCGACCCGCTTCGACGATTGAGGATAAGCACGCGGGCCAGCTTGCCCGGTCGAATCTCGGCACCGTATAGCCGTTAGCCTATGAGTGATGACCTGTTCGACAAGCTGCCCGAAGGCGGCGACGATAGCTATGACGGCTCCGCGATCGAAGTGCTTGAGGGGCTCGAGCCGGTGCGGCGGCGCCCGGGCATGTATATTGGCGGCACCGATGAGCGCGCCTTGCACCATCTCGCTGCCGAAGTGATCGACAATGCGATGGATGAGGCCGTCGCCGGGCACGCCACCCGGATCGAGGTAGAACTGGAAGAAGAGCCCGGCAGTCCTGGCAAGCTTACCGTCATCGACAATGGTCGCGGCATCCCGGTCGATGAGCATCCCAAGTTTCCGGGCAAGTCCGCGCTCGAAGTGATTCTCACCACGCTCCATTCGGGCGGCAAGTTCTCAGGAAAGTCTTATGCGACATCGGGCGGATTGCACGGGGTCGGCGTCAGTGTCGTCAATGCCCTGTCCAGCCACACCCGTGTCGAAGTTGCCCGCAATCGTGAGCTCTATGCCCAGGAATTCGCGCGCGGTCTCGCGCTTGGGCCAATCGAGAAATTGGGCAGCACGCCCAACCGGCGCGGCACCACGGTAGGCTTCGTCCCCGACACCGAGATTTTCGGCGAGCAGAAGTTCAAAGCCGCACGGCTGTTTCGCCTCGCCCGTTCCAAGGCCTATCTTTATGCCGGTGTCGAAATCCGCTGGAAATGCTCGCCGACACTGGCCAGTGACGATGTTCCCGAAGAAGCGGTGTTCCAGTTCCCGGGCGGCCTCGCCGATCACCTCGCCGAGCAGGTGGGAGACCGCGAATGCGTCACTACCGCATTCTTCTCCGGCTCCCAGGATTTTCCCGGTGAGAACCAGGGCCGCGCCGAATGGGCGATTGCCTGGCCGTTATGGTCCGACGGGTCCTATAGCTGGTATTGCAACACCATCCCGACCCATGACGGCGGCACCCACGAACAGGGCCTGCGGGCCGCCCTGACCAAGGGGATTCGCGCATTTGGCGAACTTCTTGGCCAGAAGAAGTCCAAGGACATCGCGCCCGAGGACATTTTTACCGGCAGCGAGATCATGCTGTCACTGTTTCTGCGTGATCCGCAATTCCAGTCACAAACCAAGGACCGGCTGACCTCACCCGAAGCAGCTCGCCTGGTCGAAAATGCCTTGCGCGACCATTTCGACCATTTCCTCACCGACAATATGGATCGCGGCAAGGCGCTGCTCGGCCATGTCATGGAGCGCATGGAGGATCGCCAGCGCCGCAAGGCCGAGCGCGAGATCAAGCGCAAGACGGCGGTCAATGCGCGTAAGTTGCGCCTGCCCGGCAAACTCACCGATTGTTCGGGCGATGGCAAGGGTGAGACCGAACTGTTCATCGTTGAAGGCGATTCGGCTGGCGGCAGCGCCAAACAAGCGCGCAACCGCAAGACCCAGGCGATCCTGCCGATCCGTGGCAAGATTCTTAATGTCGCTTCGGCCAGCGCCGACAAGATCAGGGCCAATGCCGAGATTGCCGACCTCAACCTCGCGCTGGGCTGCGGCAATCGCAAGGATTGCGACCCCGAAGCACTGCGCTATGACCGCGTCATCATCATGACCGACGCCGATGTCGACGGTGCCCATATTGCCACCCTGCTGATGACGTTTTTCTTTCAGGAAATGTCGGCAATAGTACGACGCGGACACCTCTACATCGCGCAACCGCCGCTTTACCGCCTCACCTCTGGCTCCACCTCGGCCTATGCCCGAGACGAGGCCCACCGCGCCGAATTGGAAATGACCACGTTCAAAGGCAAGAAAGTCGATGTCGGCCGCTTCAAGGGCTTGGGCGAGATGAACCCGCAGCAGTTGCGCGAAACCACCATGAGCCCCGAGACCCGCTCCCTGGTCCGCATCACCCTGCCCCCCGAAGCCGAACAACGCTTCGCTGTGAAAGACCTGGTCGACCGGCTGATGGGAAGGAACCCGGAGCACCGCTTCATGTTCATCCAGAACCGGGCGGGGGAACTCGACCCGGATTTGATCGATGCTTGACTGAAAAGCCGAATGCTTCGAGCCTGTCCCATCTAGTGACGCAAGGGGATGAATAAATGGAGCGCGTTTTTGTCCTGCTAAAGCGAAAGCCGGGGATCACCTTCGAAGAATTTCGCGACCATTATGAAAACAGCCATGCTCTGCTTGGCGAAAAGTATTTCGGGCACCTCTTCCGGTCCTACCGTCGCAATTACATTCCTGCTGGCGTGCGCTTCAGTGATGGAGCATCCGGCGAGAACGCCTATGACTGCCTGACCGAATTAGTTTTCCACGACGCCGGTGGCTACGCCGAGCTCAAGCGGATCGCCGGCAAGCCCGAGATACGGGCAGTTCTGGTTGAGGACGAGGCAAGGTTTCTGGATCGCACAGTAAGCGGCAACGCAATCGCGGTGCCGATCGAAAGTGACCTTTCAAGATTTCACTAGCCTAGGCCTGGCTCCTTTTCCCTCGCTGGGACTACCCAAACCAGCGTGAGCCAGGGTCATCGAAACTGGCGACCCAGAGCGGTCAAACAGGCAATTACGCGCTGATTGCGAAGATTTGCTCGTCGCTCTGGCGGGGCAGCTGGCCATCATAGTTTTGCAACGGCTCGAATGGATTTTCCGTCAGCGCGACATTCGACAGGCCCTGAAGCTTGAAGTTGCCTAGACGCCGCTCATCGTCGCTGCGCCAGCTTTTCCCGGTGTTCAGCGCACTGACGAACAGATCTCCATGGCGCGCAAACAGTTGATGCGGCGCGAGATGCATTTGGCTGCCGTTGTATTCGGCTACGACTAAGCGCTTGAGCGCGATAGCCTCGATGAACTTGCGCTCGGCTTTGACTTCGGGTTCAGCAGTATGTTGCATTGCAGCATACTGCCCAGAATTGTGAGATATAGCAAGTCTAAATCGACGTTATCCGCTAGTTATAGCTCCATTGCGCCGCCGCAATCAGACGCAATCCCTTCTAGGCACTCGCGACTTTCCTACTCAGGCAAAACTTGCGACACTTGCCTTGAACTCTCAAAATCGACCTTAATCTCAGAGATTCAAATATTTAAGTAAATCATTTAGAGACTCGAATCCTTCCATTATACAAAGCTCACACGGGCAAAGATTGTAAAGTTGTAGAAGTAAGAAGCAGCAACCATAATCGGCGGGAAATTGGAATGACCACAAGCACGCAATCGCTGGTCGAAAACCGCGTCGCTGCGGTCACCGGAGCCGGCAAAGGGCTCGGTAAATCCTATGCATTGTGGCTCGCCCGGCAGGGCTGCTCGGTAGTGGTCAACAACCGCACCCATACCGGAGTATCCTCTTCCGCCCAGGAACTTGTCGACCAGATCAATTCGGAGGGATTTACGGCAATCGCCCATGAAGGCGCGGTCGATGATCGCGAAGCGGCGGCTGGGATCGCCCAGACGGCGATAGATACATTCGGCAAGCTCGATATCATGATCTGCAATGCCGGGATCATGCCCGACGCGCCCTTCGCCGAGGCAGATCTCGACGATATCGAGCGACTGGTGCGGATCAACATGCTCGGCACGCTCTACCCCTTGCAACCGGCCTGGCAGCACATGCTGGAGCGCAAATATGGCCGGATCGTGCTGACTGGTTCGACTGTCGGCATCTACGGCTATCCCGGCGTTGCCGCCTATGGCTCTACCCGCGCAGGAATGATCGGCCTCGCCCGCTCGCTGACCGGAGAAGTGCCCGAGGGCGCGGACATCACCGTCAATACCATCATGCCCTTCGCGCATACGCCGCTATCGGCTGATTCGATCGATGCGGAAATGGGGTCGGAACTGCGCGCGATGATCCACCCCGATGCGATCGCCCCTACCGTCGGTTGGCTCTGCAGCGAAGCCTGCCAGACTAGCGGGCAAACCTATCACGCCTCGGCCTACAAGGCCACGCGGGTGGGGATCGTGGAAAGCTCACCGGTATCAGTGGATCCGGAAGACCTGGCGGCGTTGAGCGAGCAGGACTTCGGTCTTGAACCACTATTCGAACCCACCGCCTCGACCGAGGCCGTGGGCCGCTTGTTGGGAGGATAAGCGCGATCAAATTGTGTTGTGCAAGTTGGACTGTGCGGCGGATTGAAGTTTAGCGCACCCGCTTCAAGTAGAGCTCGTCACCGCGTTTCTCTGTTGTGAAATTGGGCAGCGATTCGATCAATTCCGACAGGCGCGAAA
>JAQWKP010000092.1 GCA_029247785.1 Novosphingobium sp. | reverse complement strand
GTTCGCGGGTTACCGAGAACTGTTGGCCAACTTCCTCAAGCGTATGATCGGTGTTCATGCCGATGCCGAAGCGCATCCTCAGCACACGTTCCTCGCGCGGGGTCAGTGATGCCAGAACCCGGGTGACGGTTTCCTTGAGGTTTGACTGGATCGCGGCATCAACCGGAATGATCGCATTCTTGTCCTCGATAAAGTCGCCGAGATGCGAATCCTCCTCGTCGCCGATTGGCGTTTCCAGGCTGATCGGTTCCTTGGCGATCTTCATCACCTTGCGCACCTTGTCGAGCGGCATGGAAAGGCGCTCGGCCATTTCTTCCGGCGTCGGTTCGCGGCCCTGCTCGTGGAGGAACTGGCGGCTGGTGCGCACCAGCTTGTTGATCGTCTCGATCATGTGGACCGGGATACGGATGGTGCGCGCCTGATCGGCGATCGATCGAGTGATCGCCTGGCGGATCCACCAGGTGGCATAGGTGCTGAACTTGTAGCCTCGGCGGTATTCGAACTTGTCGACCGCCTTCATCAACCCGATGTTGCCTTCCTGAATCAAGTCAAGGAACTGCAGGCCACGGTTGGTGTATTTCTTGGCAATCGAGATGACGAGCCGCAGATTTGCCTCGACCATTTCCTTCTTGGCGATGCGTGCCTCGCGCTCGGCCTTCTGCACCATGTTGACGATGCGGCGGAATTCGATCAGCGACATGCCCGTTGCAGCCGCGATATCGGCGACTTCGGAGCGAATTCGCTCGACCGTATCGGCCTCAGACTTGGCGAAGGAGGCCCATTTCTTGTCGGCCTTGGCCATTTCACCAAGCCAGCCATCGTCGAGTTCGCGGCCGACATATTCCTTGAGGAAATCGACGCGCTTGACCTTGTGGCGCTCTGCCAAGCGTAGCATCTGGCCGCCCAGCGCGGTCAGCCTGCGGTTGAAGGCATAGAGATTGTCCACCAGAAATTCGATCTTGGTGGCGTGGAACTGAACGCTTTCGACCTGGGCAGTGAGCTCTTCGCGCAGTGACTGGTATCTCTTCTCCCTGCGTGGAGGAAAATCGTCCCCGACACCAAGGACATCGAGTCGTTCGTTTTGGATTTTCTCGAACTTCTTGAATAGCTGCGTAATCAGCGCAAACTTGTCGAGCGCATCGGGCTTCAGCGCGGCTTCCATCTGAGCGAGGCTCAGCGTGTTGTCTTCTTCCTCTTCCTCGGATTCGCGCTTGGTCTGGGTCTCGCCGTTCTCGTCTTCCTCGTCCGCGTCGACTGACTCCTGTTCTTCGACCTCTTCGTCTTCCTTGTAGGAAGGGCCGGCGGTGGCTTCGCTGATTTCGCCGGAATCATTGTCATCCTCGTCGTCTGACATCGTTTCAGGCGGCGGTTCCTTGGTCAGCATCGCATCGAGATCGAGGATCTCGCGCAATTGCATCTCTTCATTGTTGAGCGCTTCGGACCACAGGATGATGGCGTGGAAAGTGATCGGGCTTTCGCACAGGCCCAGGATCATCATGTCGCGGCCAGCTTCGATGCGCTTGGCGATCGCGATTTCGCCTTCGCGGCTGAGAAGTTCGACCGCGCCCATTTCGCGCAGATACATGCGAACCGGATCGTCGGTGCGCTCGACCGTTTCCTTCTTCTTGGTCTCCACCGGAGGCTTGGGCGAGGTGTCCCCGCTCGCGGGTTCAATTTCCTCTACGCCGCTGTCATCGCTCGCACTGTCCTCGTCGCTCTCAACGATATTGACGCCCATTTCCGAGATCGCGGACATGATGTCTTCAATCTGGTCGGTGGTCATCTGGTCCTGGGGCAAGGCCTCGTTGAGTTCATCGACGGTAATCACACCGCGGCGTTTGGCGCGGGCGATCAGCTTCTTGATCGACGCCTCATTGAGGTCGATCAGCGGCGCATCACCGCCTTCGTCGCCGGCATTACCATTGGCTTGTGCCTTGTCGATTTTCTTCGTTGCCATTCTACCGCCCTGAACTTTCGGCGTTTCCTCAAGAAACTGCCGCGCGTTTCGTCGCCATTTGCCTCAGTCGACCGTCAAATTCCAGCTTTCTCTTCAACAGTCGCTGTTGCTCTGCATATGCCTCGTCCGACAGTTCCGCCTCAAACCGGGCTGTGGCCTCGCCCAGGGCTGCTTCGAGCGCTGGCCGTTCGACCAGCAATTCAATGGCTTGCCCAAGTTCGGAGACCGCCTGTTCCGGCGGAGTATCTTCACTCAAGAAACCAAACCGCAAGCCTGAATATTCCGCAGGATTGGGCACTTCCAGACCCTGCTGCGACAATATGGTGGATATATCGCAGGATTCAACGGTCTGGGCGGGGTCAATGCAATCAAGCAGCACGTCGAAGCGCGCATCCAGACCCGGCGAACGCGCCAAGGTCTCTGCATGGCGGTCGATTTCCTTGGGCCAACGAATCAGGCCGGCCAAAATCGCCGCCGAGAATGCATCGCGTGAACCGCCGCTGCTGGCGCGGCGCAGGCGTCCCAACACCTCGGGCGATGATGCTGCGGGGAGTGGAACGCCGCGCTGCTGGCGCTTGATGGGTTCGCGCTTGGGGTAAACGAAGGCCGAAAAGCGGTCGAGCAGCTCGCGCCGATACAGACCGCGAATGTCGGAATCGGCGATGGCCTCGATATGGTCAAGGAGACGCGCCTTGAGGCCGGCCTTGTCCTCCGGCGTGTTGAGCGGGATCGCGTCGCGCTCATGCGCCCACAGCATGTCGACGAGGCTCGTGGCCTCTCCCAACAGTCGTTCCATCGCGCTCGCACCGTCACGCTTCACAAGGTCGTCGGGATCAAGACCTGCGGGCAGTTGCACAATTTTTAGCGAGTGCGAGGGGCGAAGCAATGGCAGTGCGCGGCCAACCGCACGCATCGCTGCGCGCTGGCCTGCAGCATCGCCGTCGAAACACAGGATCGGGCTTTCGACATGGCGCCACAGCAATTCGATTTGCTGTTCAGTCAGCGCCGTGCCGAGCGGGGCGACGCAATCGCCGATGCCGGCGGCCGCCAGTGCGATCACATCCATATAGCCTTCGACCACGATCAGCCGTCCAGATTGGCGGGCGAGCGGTGCAGCGCGGTGCAGGTTGTAAAGCGTGCGGCCCTTGTCGAACAGCGGAGTGTCGGGCGAGTTGAGATATTTGGGCGCTTGCGAATTGCCCGCATCCAGAATGCGTCCGCCAAAAGCGATCACGCGCCCGCGTGCATCCTCGATCGGCAGCATCAGTCGGCCCCGGAAGCGGTCATAAGGATCACGTTCTTCGACCGAAATGCGCAGGCCTGCCTCGATCAGCATTTCTTCCGGGAAACGCGAAAGGCCGCTTTTCATCGCCTGGCGGTCGGACGGCGCAAGCCCAAAGCCGAATTGCGTAATCGTCTCGGCGCCGATACCGCGCGAATCGAGATAGTCCCGCGCCGCCGAGCCATCCGCACCGCGCAGGTTCTGGACGAACCAGTCTTGTGCTGCATTGACCACGTCAAACAACGTGTCGCGCTTTTCGGCCCGCTGCGCCGCCTGGGGATCGGGTGCGGGCACTTCCATGCCTGCCTCTACCGCCAATTCCTTGACCGCATCGATGAAGGACAATCCGCGCTGGTCTGTCATCCAGCGGATCGCATCGCCATGGGCACCGCAGCCGAAGCAGTGATAGAAACCCTTTTCGTCATTGACGGTGAAGCTGGGCGTCTTCTCGTTGTGAAACGGACAGCAGGCCTTGAACTCTCGCCCCGCCTTGGTCAGCCGTGTGCTGCGCGAGATGACGCCGGACAGCGTGATCCGCGAGCGCAGCTCGTCAAGCCATTGGGGAGAGAGCATGGGCCGAGCTTCCCGTTCAGCCCAGCGCGGCCTTCACCAGCGCGCTGGCCGAGCTCATGTCCAATTCGCTGCCGTGGCGCGCCTTGAGCTCGCCCATCACCCTTCCCATGTCCACCATCGATGAGGCACCAAGCTCAGTCTTGATCGCCTCGATCGCGGCCTGGGTTGCCTGCTCGTCCATCTGCGCGGGCAGAAATTCCTCGATCACGGTCAATTCCACTTTCTCCGCGTCAGCGCGCTCCTGGCGTCCGCCCTGTTCGAACAGAGAGATCGATTCCTTGCGTTGCTTGGCAAGCTTTTGCAGCACATCGATCACCAGCGCGTCGTCTTCGGGCACTTTGTCCGCCGTGCGGAGCTCAATATCGCGGTCCTTGATCTTGGCGAGCATCAGCCGCAGCGCTGCTACGCGGGGCTTCTCGCCAGCCTTCATTGCCGTTACCTGCGCGGTCTTGATCGAGTCGCGGATCATTTTCTTTTGCTTTCCTGTCGATTGAGATGTTTTGCCCGGGGGAAACTAGCAAGTTGCGCGGCGTTTTGCACGCCTCGCGCTTGACGCAGTGCACGTTGCTCTCTAGCGAAAATGTCTTAGCAAACATAGTCCGCATACACGCTAAACGGAGCGCCCCATGGCCGACCCCGCCACTTCGCACGCGCCTCAGCCCGAGGGCGCGACCGGCGTTCTCGTGCTCGACGATGGCACGGTGATCTGGGGCAAGGGTTTTGGCGCTTCTGGCGAGGCTGTGGGCGAGATCTGCTTCAACACATCGATGACCGGCTATCAGGAGGTGATGACCGATCCGTCCTACGCGGCGCAGATCGTGACCTTCACTTTCCCGCATATCGGCAATGTCGGCGTCAATGATGAGGACCGCGAATCGCTGACCGACAGCGCGGTGGGCTGCGTAGTGCGTGAAGATGTGACGCTGGCCTCCAATTTCCGTTCGAGCGGCGAATTTGGCGACTGGCTGAAGGCACAGGGCAAGATCGGGCTGGCCGGAGTCGACACGCGGGCGCTGACCCGTCGGATTCGCCTCAATGGCCCGCCCAATGCGGTGATCGCCCATGATCCGAAGGCCAATTTCGATATTCCGGCGTTGCTCAAGAAGGCGCAGGACTGGCCGGGGCTGGAAGGCATGGACCTGGCGAGGCTCGTCACTCGTGACGATGAGGAGGGCTGGGAAGGCGGCGCATGGGCGCTGGGCAAGGGCTATGCGCGCTCACCGCGTGACGCCAGGCCGCATGTCGTGGCGATGGATTTCGGGGCCAAGGACAATATCTTCAGGAACCTTGTGAAGGCTGGAGCAAAAGTTACTGTAGTTCCTGCTGAATCTGCGCTGGAGGTTATCCTCGCGCTGGAACCCGATGGCGTATTCCTGTCCAACGGGCCGGGCGATCCTGCGGCAACCGGTGCCTATGCCGTTCCGGTGATCCGTGAGCTGCTGGAGCGCGACATGCCGCTGTTCGGCATCTGCCTCGGCCACCAGATGCTGGCGCTGGCGGCGGGCGCGAAGACCGTCAAAATGTTCCAGGGCCATCGCGGCGCCAACCACCCGGTCCAACGCATCGGCAGCGATTGGGGTGAGAGCGAGGGACTGGTTGAGATTACATCGATGAACCACGGCTTCGCGGTCGATAATTCCAGCCTGCCCGACACGTTGGAGCAAACCCATGTCTCGCTGTTCGACGGCAGCAATTGCGGCGTGGCGGCAAAGGGCAAGCGGGCGTTCGGGGTGCAGTATCACCCGGAAGC
>JAQWKP010000086.1 GCA_029247785.1 Novosphingobium sp. | reverse complement strand
GAAGACTGGACCGCATTCGGCCGCACCACCCTGGCTGACCGCTTCTCGCCCGCAGACCAGATCACGCCTGACAATGTCGGCGCGCTGGAAGTCGCCTGGACATTGCGGGTCGGCGAAATGCCCGGTTCCGGGGCCTCGATGGCCCATGTCTTCGAAGCAACCCCGCTCAAGGTCGGTGAGCTTGTCTATGTCTGCACACCGAATGCCAATGTCGTTGCCGCCGATGCCGATAGTGGCAAGGAAGTGTGGCGCTATGATCCCAAGCTTGACATGGCCAACCCCGCCCTGTCAGCCTGCCGGGGCGTCTCCTGGTTCGAAACCGGCGCTGACGAAGGCCAATGTGCGCAGCGGATCATCTATGGCACGATCGATGCCCGGCTGATCGCGGTGGACGCACTAACAGGCAAGCCCTGCTCCGACTTCGGCAAGGACGGCATTGTCCAATTGCGGGACGGGCTGGGTGTCGATCCCAAGGGGCAGTATATGGTCACGTCGCCCCCGGCAGTGGCCAATGGCATTGCCGTGATCGGCGGTTTCGTACTCGACGGGTTTGAAACCAACGAACCTTCGGGCGTGATCCGGGGCTATGACGCCACCACCGGCGAACTCGCCTGGTCCTTCGATTCAGGCGCGGTCGATGAGAACTGGCTGCCTGGTGAAGGCGAGCATTACACGCGCGGATCGCCCAACGCCTGGACAGTAATCGCCGCCGACCCGGAACTCGGTATGGTCTATCTGCCAATGGGCAATGCCACGCCCGATTATGTCGGGATGCACCGCACTCCCGAAATGGATCGCTACTCAAGCTCGGTCGTCGCGCTCGACAGCCGGACCGGCGAACGGAAGTGGCATTTCCAGACCGTCTATCATGATCTGTGGGACTATGATCTTGGCTCACAGCCGGTGTTGTTCGACATGCCGATGCCGGATGGAACCTCGGTAAAGGCGCTGGCCCAGCCGACCAAGCAGGGCGACATCTACATCCTTGACCGGCAGACGGGCGAGCCGCTGACAGAAGTGGCGGAACGCAAGGTGCCCAAGGGTGTTATCCCGGACGAGCGCTATTCCCCGACCCAGCCGGTTTCTGTCGGCTTCCCGTCGCCGCTCGGCAAGGAGACACTGGAGGAGACGGACATGTGGGGCGCAACCCCGCTTGACCAGCTCTTGTGCCGCATTCGCTTCCGCTCGGCTGAATATACCGGGCGCTACACCCCGCCATCGACCAACAAGACCATCCAGTACCCCAGCAATTTCGGAGCGATGGACTGGGGCAGCGCGACAATCGACGTGAAAAGCGGCGCGCTGCTGGTCAATTCATCCCATCTGGCGATGGATATGCAGCTGATCCCGCAGGACAAGGTTGAGACCACCGGCGGCCTTGCCCACGCGCAATTTTCGCCGCAACGTGGCACGCCCTATGCGGCCAATCCGATCAACCTGCTGTCAAAGTTGGGCATCCCGTGCAACGCCCCGCCCTGGGGCAAGCTGACCGCGATTGACCTCAAGACCCGCAAAATCCGCTGGCAGCGCCCGTTCGGCACGACGCAGGACATGGCACCTTTCGGCGTTACCGTGCCCGGCGCGCCGAATATCGCAGGATCGGTGGCAACCGGCGGCGGTCTGCTGTTCATTGGCGCAGCAGTCGACGACTACATCCGCGCCTATGACACCGCGACCGGCGAGCAGGTGTGGCGCAAGCGATTGCCGGCAGGCGGACAAGCCGCACCGATCAGCTATGTTTCGGAGCGGACTGGCAAGCAATATATCGTGATCGTCGCAGGCGGGCACCAGATCCTGGGGACGACGCTGGGCGACTACATCATCGCCTATGCGTTGCCGGACAAGTAGGGTTTTGGGCTGGGCACGTTGCAGCGCGCGACCAGAGCCCACCCCTCTGCGACTAGGCCTTGGCAAGCGCCAAGACCAAGTCTCACCACCCCTCCCGCATGCGGGAGGGGTGCGAGGGTTGCCGAACCGCAGATGAGGCTAGCCGCAGCGGGGTGGGCAGCTCGCGATATCGTCGGGGCCATGCCATTGCGTGTCCCCGCCTGGCTAGGCGATGCGGTGGTGGGCAGAGTTTAGGGGTTAAGTAAGGTGTCACCGTAATTTTCGTAATTATAATTTCGTAATTTCCTAATTTGAATTCCCCTGTCCCCGGAATTTTCCGGAATTTGCGGCATGTATCTTGCACTACTTCGTTGCAACCCCTGTGGCCTCCATCGAGATGATCTTCACCTCTCCGTCTCGATAGTCTTTTGTCGAGAGCTTGCCCCCTCCATACGGCGTCCACTCAAACCGCAAGTTCTCGAATGGACCAAATATCAGATCATGCCCTTCAACACGGACCGATTTCAGACCTTCAAAGTGGAGGCGCAAAATTTCGTCGAGAACAAGCGTCAGCTGATCATCCCCTTCAGTGACCGAGCTGAGGGCGTGCTGGTTGTCGTAGGGCCTACCAAACCAGCCATCCGGCAGAATCATGCTGCCACCCCACTCGGTGTCGAACCATTGTTGAATCACTGTTGAAAAGGTCATTTCAATTACCTGGAACTAGCCATCTTAGTTTCACCTTCGGGATAACGACTTCATTACGGTGACACTTTACTTAACCCCTAAACTCTGCCCACCACCGCATCTCCAGACGGCGACACCCAATATCATGTCCCCGAATTACGCCGCATCACTCAACCAACAAGCGTTTCGAGGTCTTTCCTAAACGAGCAAAGTTTGCAATGATTTCGTATGGCTCCGAATATCACCCTACCTTTTGTAATAACAGGTAATTATTCCAATTCACGCGCAGCGATTCCATACACGGCCTGCATGACCCATACAGGTAAAGTTTGTGAAGTTATCGCCGCCCCGGCGCGGCAAGCGGGGCCTCGACAATCGCCCCAGCTATTACGCCTGGCGCTGTTCTTCGATGCTGTCCGGATATGTTGGCGGGAGCAGTTCGATCAGTTGGCCGTCGGGGTCGCGGATCATGTTGGCGATGCCGATGTCGCTCCAGCGCGTGCCGCCGAAATCTTCGACCCTTGCATAGATATCCGCAGGGTCATCGACCACGAAGGAGAAATGAGTGATCCCGGTCAGGGTGAAATCGCGCGAGCCGGCATGGGGAACAGCCGCCGGGTCCATCTCCATCAGTTCGAGCGTGAATCCTGCCAGCAGCAGGTAGATCACGCGCATATCCTTTGGCTGCTTGAGGACAAGCAGGTCCTGGATCTGATCATTTGTGAAGTTCAGCTCGCGGTCAAAGCGAAAGCCGATCAGCTCTGTATAGAACTTCAGCGATGTCTCCATGTCCGAGACCGCGTGGCCGATATGGGCGAGTGAATTCATGGCGGACTGGCTCCTGTTCTCATCCGTGCCTGGCGCTATGGAGCCAGCCATAGCCCGTCTTGACCGCTCAGGACAGCGGCAAGGAAACCATTGACGCCAGCCATAATTGCCTAGCACAAGGGGGAAGGAGGATTGAGAGGATGGAGCATGCCCCGGTTCATATCGTCGACACGTCGCTGGTCGCGGCGCAGGATCACGAACGGTTCCTGGCGCTGGTGCGCGAAGAGATCGTCCCGACCATGACCGATGCCGGGATCGAGTGCCTTTCGGTCCTCGCCTCATCGCCCGAGATCGGCGAGGATGTCGAGGTTCAGGTGACCTGGCGGGTTTCCGATCACCAGGCCTGGAATGTCGCGCGCCGCGATTTCTTCCTCGATCCGCGTTATCATGCCTTTTCCGCCACAGCAGCCAGTTTGCGCACCGGCGGTCGGCGTCGCATCCTCTATCCGGTGGAGGGCTGACGCCATGCTGAGACGCTATGAAATCTATCCGGTTGACCCAGCGGCTTCGGCTGAGGCCAGGGAAGCGATGAATGTCGGCATCCGCGATTGCGCCAATTTCATCCCTGAACTGCTGCATTCGGCGATTGGTCATGCGGAATCCGAAACCAACCTGAATTTCGTCTGGGAACACGCCTACCAATCGCCGGAGCACTACCAGCGCTACATGCGCCATCCCTATCACGCGGCGATCCTCGACCGGTTCCTGATGAATGACAGCCCCGAGCGCATCATCGTCGACAATCCCCATGGCCTCGGCCTTGTCGGCTATGACATCGACGAGCCGGACTATTTGCTGCCCGCAGGCGCTGCGCGGCGCTTGGTGGCCTTGCAACTTGCCGAGGGCTCCCAGGAACGCTTCGCAGGGATCGCCAAGGAAGAGGCGGAGCGCTGCGGCATGATCAACTCGATCTTCGAATATAACAGCTTCGCCGCCAAATGGTTCGACGGCGAAACCGACACCGGCCTGCCGACCAACTGGACTCACCTGTGGGAACAGGGCTTTGCCGACCTGGATGCTGCGCGGGCTTATCAGCCGCAGTGGCGGGAAAAGGCGGGCGATATGGTCGAGGATTCGATCGAGCTGCTGTATGAGCTGGAAGCGGGTGTGGGCTATCCTGAGGTCAAGTAAGCGAAGTTTCAGACTGAAAGCAGACTGTCCGGAGACGACCCTAATTGAGGACCTTCGGTCAACTCTGTAAGCGTTTTGTCGAAACAAGTAGAAAGTGGTCAGGACCTTGTCAGCAAGAACATTGAAGCATTTGGCCTTGGGCGCTTTTCATGGTCTGCTTTCCGTCTCCATTTTGGTCGAGTTCGGCTGGATCGGCCTACTAGTAGCTCTCCTGATCTTACTTGCTATGACCATCATTGCTCTGCATCTCAAGGATAGATGGGGTCGCCGGGGTTCGATAAGCAAGCGTCCTTGACAGGAATGTCCGCTTCCCACCCAGAACCCGCCGTCGCGTGACCTCCATTCGTAGCCTGAAAGCAGACTCGCCTACATCACCCCCGCCTTGCCCAGCGCCTCCCGCACCTCTTCGACATAGCCAATATGCTCGTCAATCGTCGAAAACCCCATCCCCATGGTGTTCACCCCGACATGGCTACCGCCCGCGTCGCGCCAGCGTAGCGAGCGCTCGACGACCGCTTCGGCGCCCTTGGCGCTCAGCATGTTGCATTGCAGGCCAAAGCTGGCGGCGTCGCGCCCTTCCTCGGCCAGCATCTCCTTGAGCTTTTCGAGCTTGCGGAAGCTGTCGCCAAGACCGTCGGCGAACATGAAGCCGTCGCCGACCCTTGCCGCGCGGCGCAGCGCGATATTGGAATAGCCGCCCATCCACAGCGGGATCTGGCGCTTCGGACGCGGGATCAGGGCGGCACGGTCGACCTGGTCAAACTTGCCGTCGAACGCGACCAGCTCCTCGCCCCAAAGCTTGCGCAGCAGCTCGATCTGCTCGGAGTAGCGGGGTCCGCGCGTTTCGAAATCCTCGCCGAGCGCATCATATTCAACATAGTTCCAACCCGTACCGATGCCGAGCCGCAGCCGTTCGCCCGAAAGCAGGTCGACATCTGCGGCCTGACGGGCGACCAGAACCGTCTGACGTTGCGGCAGGATAATGACACCGGTGACGAGCTCGATCCTGCTGGTGATCGCGGCGACATAGCTCAGCATCACGAAGGGATCGTGGAACGGGTCTCTCTCCGTATAGGGGCCCGCCAGTTTCGGCTCGCGATCATGCGTTGCGCCGAGCACGTGATCGTAGACCAGCAGATGATCGAAGCCCATTTCCTCGGTCGCGAGGCCGATCCGCCTGACGCCTTCCGGATCGCCACCAAGTTCGATCTGGGGGTAAATTAAACCGACTTTCATCCATGCTCTCCTGCGAATCGCTGTCCGTCCACCTCACTCCAGGCGCGCCCGGAACGCAACAGGCGCAAGCGCGATCGGCTCGCTGCGCATGCGCAAGTTGACAGTGCGAAGTTGACAGGTTGACACTGTCTAAAGGGAAAAGTGTCACCTTGCGCGAAAAGTGTCACCTTGCGCGTCTTGCATGTCGCGATCGTGGCGGAGCAGGCGCAGGAACGGGCGGGCAGTTTCATTGCGAAGCTGCTACAATGGAACAAGCCGTGTAGGAAAACTGTTTCGCTGCGAACAGGCACAGCGAGAGACGAGAGGAGCACAGGATGTACAAGGTGATGTGGCTGCTGAAGCGCAAGCACGGGATCACACATGAGCAGTTCCGCGATCATTACGAGAGCAGCCATGCGGTGATGGCGCAGAAGTATTTCGGCGACCTGCTGATCGAGTACAAGCGCAACTACAAAACCGAGACCTGGGGCGGCGGCGTCCCCACCCAGCCGGGCGGCGGCACTTTCGGCCCCTGCGACTGGGAGTATGACTGTGTCGCCGAATGGGTCATGCCCAGCGAGGAGGCCTTCGAGAAAATCAACGCAATCTTCGCCGATCCGGTCATCGGCAAGGAGTTTCATGACGACGAAGAGAATTTCCTCGACCGCGATTCAGTCATGCTGATCAAATGCGATCTGCGTGACACCGGCACCGGTGACGGTCACGCCAGGCGGGACATGGAAGCGGGAAATCGGTGATCGGCGATCTGCCTGCCAATTGCCTTTCAAACTGCTGGCCAAGCAACTGGCCAAGCAACTGGATTGTCCCATCTGGTCAAACTCTGATATAATTGCCCGGTGTATACCGCGCTCTGCGGCAAAGAACTGACCTTGAGGAACACGACTATGGCTGGCTTAACGGTAACCGATCTGCGCGACGATCTCTCCTTCGGATCGATTGTCAGGGGCGTTAACTGGGAAACAATCGAGAACGAGGCTGTTCGCGAACAGTTACGCGATCTGTTCAAGCAGCGCGGGTTGATTGTCTTCAAGGACATGGAATCCAGCGCTAAAATGCAGGTGGCGCTTTCTAGAGTGTTCGGCCCGCTCAAGGACCATCCAACCACGACGACCCCGCGCGACGAGGAAACCGGCGACGATGCGGTCGGCGTGATAGACATGCATTACTTGCCCGATGCGGCGGACGATCCCTATGGCGGCGGCCTCGTCGAGCTCGAAGGTGAATTGGTCACCCGATTCTCACCCTGGCATTTCGATCACTGCTACAATGACGAACTCAATTATGCCGGCGTTCTCCGTTCGCCGGTAAGCGCTCCGGTCAAAGGCCGCACGGGCTTTATGGATGGCGTGGAATGCTACCGCCAGTTCCCGGCGGAATTGCGCGACAAGGTTGAGGGCCTCAACGTCATTTACACGCTCGATACGCGGCTTTCGCAGATGAATTACGGCGTCAATTTCAAGACAGTCGGCGGCGAAATCCCGCTGGTTCAGGAACTGCTCAAGGAAGTCGCGATCTTCCCCCGCGCAATGCATCCCGCCGTCTGGACCCGCGAAAGCGGCGAGAAGGTCCTACATATCGGCCCGTGGATGTGCTTCGGCCTCGAACATAACGAGGACCCGGCAGGCGACGCCCTGCTCGATGAAGTCTGTCACATGGTCAACGAGATGGGCAAAGGCACCAGCGCATACTGGCATGAGTGGTCACCCACCGACATGGTCATATGGGACAACCACCGCATGCTCCACGCAGTCGAGGGTTGCGACCCGAAATATGAGCGGCATACCATCCGCTCGACCATCAAGGGCGACTATTACCTGGGCTATTTCGAGGACGGCAAGAAGATCGGCGAGGTCTTCCGCGAAGTCGCCTGATGCCGCGATCGGACGCGCCCGATCATCGCTATGACGCGGTCATAGTCGGCGCTTCGCTCGGCGGTTTGTCCGCCGGAGCGATCCTGGCCAACAAGGGTTATTCTGTCGCAGTGGTCGATGCCATGCCGCAGCCTGGCGGGCGCATGGGAGCGACCGAGCAGGACGGCTACTGGATCAGTTGGGGCCAGCGCGACGGGCTGGGCAGCACCGATCTCGCCTATATTCCGCATTACCTCTACGAAGCCGCCGAGCTTGCCGGCGTTACGCTCAATTTCAAGCCGTTCTGCGACAAATATTTCCGGCTGCACTGGCTTCCCGAACGAACAACGACCGAATTGCCCGCTGAGCTTGTCGTTCCCAACAACAACGATCCCATGGAACTTTTGCGCGAAATGGTGCGCTGTTTCAGCACCGTCACCGAAGCGGGTGAGGTCGAGCAGCTTGCCGCAGGGCTTGGCAAGGTGCTGGGGGAATTGAGCGACACGCCAACGGAGGAAGCCTGGCAACTCGTCCCCGTCAGGCTTGACGACTGGTTGTTGCGCAATGTCGACGATCTGCAAATCCGCCAGATCATCCTCCAACAGGCCGAGTGCAATCCATTCAGCCCGGCTGAAGAATCCTCTCTCGGCCGTTACATCATGCACCTCAACCACGTGAACGGCATCGCCGTCGTGCCGGACGATCCGGAAGTGGGAGGAATGCAGGGTACGATCCAGCCGTGGTACCGTCGGCTGAAGGAACTTGGTGCCGATTTCTACCAGGGTTGGAAACCGGTCGAAATCACCCATGAGCACGGCGAAGTGTCAGGGGTGGTCGCGATCAATGACGGCTCACTGGTGAAGACATTCGGAGCGCCCATCGTGATAAGCGACTGGCCCGGCTGGATGCTGACCGAGCTTGTCGAAGAGCGGGACTTGCCGACGCAATTTGTCGAAGCTGCGCAAGCGACCCGCAATTATGCCAGCGAAACTGCCTCGTGGTGGGCTGGCCTTACCCGCCTTCCGACAGTCCGCGCTACAGGCGAGGTCGAGGATCTATCGAGCCCGTGGGAACGCATCCTATGGGGCAATGGCGCAATCAGGCGCTTCTATGGGGGCTTCTACTTTCCCTCGGCTTTTTCGCAAAAATCTGCACCGCCCGGCAAGCACCAGCTCGTTGTCGAGACGGTCGGCTCATCCAACCAGCCCGGACGGGAATGGCGGCGTTGGGCCGACGCCAGGAAGGTGGTCGATTCGATGGTAGACTATCTGTTCGACTATTATTCCGACCTGGAAGACTGCGTTGAATGGTCGAGCTACCAACGCACCGACCCTCCTTCGATTCTGACTTGGTACATCAAGCCGATCTATCGCCACCCTGTGAAGATCGACACGATCGACGGGCTCTACATGGCCAGTGCCAGCGCCGAGGGTAATGGCAGCTGGATCGACATCGAGGCTGGCTCGGCGCTGACTGCGGTCCGGCTGGCAGAATTCGAGCGCGGTCAACTATGCCAGCGCGCAGGTCAGAGTCCGCGAGGCTGAATCGCTTTGAGGCGCTCCGTTGCCGGCCCGAACAGCGATTCCAGCTTACCCGCCGGATCGCCGCCCATCGCTGAAGCCATCACCGTCGCCGCGCCGGCATCAGCATAGGCGGCAGCGGCACGCAGCACATCATCGGGCGTCCAGTCATCCTGGGCCTGGAGCAAGGCGGTCACTTCGATCTCGCCAATGTCGCGCCCCACTGCGTCACAGTGACCGCGAAGCACATCGACCTTGTGCGCGATCACATCGGGCGTTCCATAGAGGTTGCAGGCGTCGGCATATTGGGCAACCAGCCGCAAGGTCTTCTTCTCGCCGCCGCCGCCGATCATGATCCTTGGGCGCGGTGACGAGACCGGTGCCGGGACGCATAGTGTTTCGGCCAGCTGGTAGTGCTTGCCCTCATAGGCGCCATTGTTGTCGCTCCACATCTGGAGACAAATCTGCAGCGCCTCTTCCAGCCGCTCGAAGCGTTCGGCGACGGGCGGAAAGGGAACACCAAGGCCGATATGTTCGCGCTCATACCACGCCGCACCAATGCCCAGTTCGGCGCGGCCGCCCGACAATACGTCAAGCGTCGTCATCGTCTTGGCCAGCAGCCCCGGATGGCGATAGGTAACGCCGGTGACCAGCACCCGCATGCGCATGCTCTGGGTGATCCCGGCAACAAATCCGAGTGCCGTGTAGCACTCGAGCATCGGGTCTTCGGCGGGTGCCACCGCATCCATCTGGAAGAAATGATCCATGACCGAGAGCGTGCGAACGCCGACCTGCTCGGCGGTGCGGGCAAGATTCGTCAGGCCTGGCCCGATGCCCGATGGCCCGCCCGCCCAGTCAAAACGCGTTACGTGAAGGTCTAGTTGCATGATGGGGCAATCCTCTCCTGCGTGTCGCGGGTCCGGCCGATTCGGCCACTCGGATCATCCTCTGCGAATCTGGCCCTGCTTGGCAAGCGGCGCATTCGCCGGACCACAACAACAGGCCTAGCTGACGACAAATCCCGGATAGCCGCCTTCCGCCTCCTGCCGGCCTTTCGCCTGATACACGTCGAATCCGCCAAGATAGGCGAGGATGCCGCGCTTCTTGCCCGGGATGTTTCCGCCGCTGTACCAACTCGGCGCTTTCAGCAGCAGCGTGCCTTCGCCGATCGCGCGCAGTTCGTCGGTCCAGGCCTGCTGAGCCTCGGAAGTGGCTTCGATGGAAGTCTCGTCCTGCGCATCGAGCCATGTGATGCAGTCGGCGATCCAGTCGGCTTCGAACTCGGAGACGAGCGGGACATTGCCGAAGATTGAGGTGGCCCCGGGCGAATTCATCAGGAACAGGTTGGGAAATCCGGCGACACACATGCCAAGATAGGTTTGCGGGCCATCATCCCAGGCCTTGGACAGCGTAGTCCCGCCGCAATTCAGCGGATCAATCGCAAGCGGCGCACCGGTGCCCGCATCAAAGCCGAGCGCTACGATCACCATGTCCAGCTCGTGATGGCCAGCGCTGGTCTCGATGCCGGTCTCAGTAAAGCCGGCGATCGGTGTTTCGCGCAAATCGACCAGTTCGACATTGTCGCGGTTGAAGGTTTCAAGATAGCCAGTGTCAATGCAAGGACGGCGTGATCCGATAGGAAAGCCGCGCGGGGTCAGCTTTTCACGCAGCGCAGGATCCTTGACGCGGGTCGCGATCTTCTCGCGCAGATAATCGGCGACGACGGCATTCGCCTCTTCGTTGAACAAAACATCGGTGAAGGCGGAGACATAGCCGATCCCTCCCTCCTCGTAATAGCGGTCGAGAATTTCCCGGCGCTCGTCTAGCGAACATTCATCGACCGGCTTGCCCGAGGAGAACATGTAGCCCCCGGCGTAAGTAGCCTTCATTTCCTCGCGATATCTCGGGTAATCCGCGACGATTTTGTCGTTCTCCGCGTCGCTCACCGGACGATTGTGAGCAGGGGCGGTGAACGCCGGAGTGCGCTGGAACACAGTGAGATGCTCCGCCTCCTCGGCTATGGCAGCAATCGCCTGCAGCCCTGACGAGCCGGTTCCGATCACACCGACGCGCTTGCCGGCGAAGGTGACATCGTGCTTCGGCCAGCG
>JAQWKP010000071.1 GCA_029247785.1 Novosphingobium sp. | reverse complement strand
TGATTGCGGGCCGATCACAGCGCCTAGCTTCTCCGAGATTTATCCATTCGTTTCTCGCGCCTCCAACCGCTGTCATATTAGCTTGAGGAAAAGCGACGCATGACTTGCCCCTATCAAGAAATGGACACAACAGATCCTAGCCGTCGCCTTCACATATATTTTTCACCAGGGGTGAACCGCCTTGTTGTGATGCTATACTCCCGTCTTCCTCAGTAGCCTGATCCCATTGACCTTCCGCAGTTGCCTCACCATTCCCGCAGACGCATTTGTCTACGCATACCCCGCGCATCCGAACGCCTTTCCTATTTTCCTCGGTTTTCATTGGATTTTAGTGGTAGCTGAGAGCGGGTTTTATCCGCACGACCGGGAGAAGAATATGTCCGTGCCCCCAGAGCCGGGTAAGCGCGAGGAGTGGCGGGCGCACTGGAGTGTTGTCATGCCTTGCTTCCTGGGGCTGATGCTGATTGCCGCCCACAGCCATTCGCTCGGCGTCATGATCGGGCCGCTGGAGCGGGAATTCGGCTGGCCGCGCGCGCAGATATCAGCGGGCGGGCTGATCATCTCGGTGATGGCGCTGCTGGCTGCTCCACTGATCGGCGCGGCGGTTGATCGCATCGGCGCACGGCGGATCGCGTTATTCGGCGTATTATTCTATTGTGCGACGCTCTCAACCCTGTCACTCGCGAGCGCCAGCATCGCTTCCTGGTGGGGCCTGTGGGTGCTGGTCGCATTGGGAACGATGAGCATCCTGCCAGTGGTCTGGCTGGCGGCGGTCAACGGGTTCTTCCGCAAGAGCCGGGGCATGGCAATGGCAATTGCAATGTCGGGATCCGGCATGGGCGCGGCAGTCTGGCCATTCCTGACCAACACACTGGTCGACACATTGGGCTGGCGCATAGCCTATGTTGCGCTGGCCGTCATTTCAGCCGTGGTCATCTTTCCGTTCGTCTATTTCTTCCTCCGCGATCCGGTAAAAGAAATGGACGGCGAAGGCGCTCCTGTCGCCGATACCGAATTGCCCATGGAGCGCCGCGAATGGATGACGCCGCGGTTCTTCAAGCTTTTGGCAGCATCGTTCATATTCGCCATGGCTGGATACGCGCTGTCGAACAATCTGGTTCCAGTGCTGATCGGCGAAGGGCTCTCGCCAAGTACCGCTGCCGCGACGGTCGGCCTGCTGGGCCTTGGTGTGATCGACGGTCGGTTGCTTGGCGGATATTTGCTCGATATCATGAACGGGAATATTGTCGCCGGGGCTTGCGTATTGCTTCAGATCGTACCGGCGCTGATTCTGCTATCAACATCTGGATCGCAAGGCTGGGCGGCATTTTCCTGCTTGCTGATCGGCCTGTCGGTGGGAACCGAACTGGACGCCAGCGCCTATCTTGCCGCCCGCCACTTTGGCGCGCGCAATTTCGGTTCAGTCTTTGGTATGATCAACGGCACCCTGCTGTTCAGCGCGGGCGTCGCGCCGATGGCTGCCAACTACGTCTATGATGTGACCCGCAGCTATGACTATGTGCTGATTGCCCTGATTCCGCTGCTGGTGGTTTCAGCGATCCTGTTTCTCACCTTGGGTGACTATCGCCAGTTTGACGAAGAGACCGGGCGGCCACTGACTAGTTGACAAAGCCGCGCAATATTGTCGCGAACTGTCCAGCAACGTTGAGTCTAATCGGCCAGTTGCCTTGGCAGGATCGAATCGGTAACTCCCCCGCTTCGGAAGACTTGCGGGCGAGCGTTGCAAACAGGAGCGGAATTGGTGTCGGAAGAACCCTATGTGCTGATTACCGCCGATACCCATGCAGGCGGAAGCCACGCACAATATCGCGAATATCTCGACCCCAAATATCGCGACCAATTTGACGAATGGCGCGGCGAACGAGGGGCTCGCGACAAGAAGCATTTCCCTAGCAAGAAGAAACTACGCAACTGGGATTTTGAGCTACGCGCCAATGACCAGGACAGCCAGGGCGTCGTCGGTGAAGTGATCTTTCCCAACACCGTGCCGCCGTTCTGGGCCAAGCCGCTGGTCATGCCGCCTTCCGCTGTGAAACCCGAAGATTTCGAACTCTACCACGCCGGCATTGCGGCCCATAACCGCTGGCTGAAGGATTTTTGCGACGAGGACCCGAAGCGCCGCGCCGGCATCGGTGTCATCCTGCCCAACGACCTCGACCAGGCGGTCAAGGATATCGAGAATATTGCCAAGGCAGGCTTGCGCGGAGGCGTCCTTTTGCCGCAGGTTTCACCTGATGCAACTTGGCTCAAGCAGCTTTATGATCCGGCCTGGGACCGGGTGTTTGCGGCGATCCAAGATCACGATTTGGTCATGAACCAGCACACCGGGGCCGGCGTAATTGACCATGGCGATACGATGGTTGGGCAAGCCTTGTGGATGTCTGACGTACGCTGGGCGGCGATGACGGGTTTCCGTCACTTGCTGCTGAGCGGCGTGTTCGAACGCTTCCCCAAGCTGAAATACATCATTACCGAAAGCGGCTGCGGCTGGGTCGGTCCGATGCTGAAAGACCTCGACATGATCCACATGAACATCAAGGCGGGCGCGTCGGGAGAGATCAGCTACCGAGGTGAGTGGGTGCTCAAGGACAAACCAAGCGAATATGCCAGGCGCAATTGCTATTACGGAGCAAGCTTCCCGAGCATCGACGATCTCGCCGGCATCGACGCGATCGGCGAAGACAACGTGCTGTGGGGCAATGACTACCCGCATTTCGAGGGCACCTTCCCCTATAATATGGAATCGCTTCGGCTGACGTTCAGCGCCATTCCCGAGGAGCGGCGGCGCAAGCTGCTCGGCCGCAACGCGGCAAAGCTCTACAATTTCGATTTCGACGAGATGGAAAAGCGCGCCCAGAAGGTGGGCCCGCTGCCATCGCAAGTGAATGTGCCACTGCCGGTCGCCGAAATCCCGAAGGACACCTATTGTTATCTATTCACCACCGCGCTGCACGCCGAGAAGCAGAAAACCGCAGCCTGAGCCTGGAAAAAAGAAGGCAATAGGGGGAGAATTCGCTTGGATCTGGAACCGCTTGACCTGTTCCGAAAGGTGACTGCCGAACTAACAGACCCCGGCGCTCCTTTCGAAATTCAGAACCGCGACGTTCCGGAAAAGCGGCTGTTTGCCGGAACCCCGCCCAATTTCAACACGCTGATGACCCGCGCTCGATCGCAATTCGGATCCCGGGACTTCCTGCACTACCAGGGGCGGCGAATGAGTTTCGAGGATATCTTCGTCCAATCTGACAGCTTCGCCGCGGCGCTCACGACCCGCTACGGTATCGTCGCCGGAGATCGCGTCGGCATCGCCATGCGCAACCGGCCTGAATGGTTTGTTGCTTATCTGGCCATCGCTCGCCTCGGAGCTATCGGGGTCATGCTCAACAGTCGCGGAGCGTCGGAGGAGATCGCCTGGGCCGCCGACCATGTTGGTTCGAAGCTCGTCATCGCAGATGACGAGCGGGCTGCTGGGCTGGCAGATGAAATGAATTGCCCTGCGCTGGACGAAGCTGGCTTTGCTGCCCTGATTGAGAACGCAGATATTGCTGACCTTCCCGACATGCCCGATCCTGACCTGAATGATCCAGCGATAATTCTGTTCACCTCGGGCACGACCGGCCGTCCTAAGGGCGCGATCATGATGCAGCGCAACCTTTGTACCATGGCGCGAGAAATGGAATTGCGCGGTGAGCTGGGCCTTGCCACCAACGCGCAGCGCTACGGCATGAAGGTCGAGGATATGCGGGCAATGGTGCCCCCGATGTCGATGCTGCTGATATTCCCGATGTTTCATATTTCGGGTATCACGATCATGTGCAGCGCGTTGATAAGCGGAGGGCTCATCACCCTGATGCGACGCTGGGACCCTGAAGAGGCCGTGGAGCTGATCGAGGTTAATCAGGTCGGCGCCATCTCTGCACCAAGCATGGTCTATATCGACCTCCTGGCGCTACCCAATGCGCAGAAGCGCCTGGTTTCGCTCCGCTCGACGTCGATCGGCGGCCAGGCAACACCCGAAGCGCTGGCCGTGCGCATCCGCGAAACCATTCCTGGCGCGGGACTGGTTGGCAGCTGGGGCCAGACCGAGACCACGGGCGCCGCAACCGGCGTGCCAGCAGAGGTGTTTGCTGTTCATCCCGGAACGGTCGGACAACCCAGCTCGATCCTGGACCTGCGCGTCGTCGACGCAGACGGCAAGGTTCTTGCGCCTCACGAAGTCGGCGAGTTCGAAGCGCGCGGACCGATCGTCATGAAGGGATACTGGAACGACGAGCAGGCGACTGCCGACGCCTTTCGCAATGGCTGGCTGCGGACCGGCGATCTTGGCTGGTATGACGAGAAAGGCCTGTTCTACATAGCCGACCGCGCCAAGGACATGGTGATTTCAGCTGGCGAGAACATCTATTGCGCCGAGGTTGAGCGGGTTCTCTCGATGATCGAGGACCAGAGCGAAGTGGCGCTGTTCGGCGTTGCGGACGATAGGCTAGGCGAGCGCGCCATCGCTGCGGTCGTCATGCATGACGGTGCTGGCCGCATTCCCGACCCAAATGGCGTGTGCGATCATGTCCGCAGCCATCTTGCCGACTACAAGGTTCCATCAGAAATCCGTTTCGACCTGGGGCCTCTGCCCCGCAATGCGGTCGGAAAGGTCGACAAGCTTGCCCTGGCACACCGCTATCACGAGCGCTCCGAAACCTAGGCGCACAACAGAAAGGCCACACATCATGCCCATGCCCAAGGATATCGGCGTCATCGATCTGATGCTCGGAATTCCCGTCTCGAAAGACAACCATGAGTTCTATGAGTTCATGAAACCCATGCTGATGGACCAGCAGAGCCGCGACGAGTTCAAGATGCCGGTCCAATACATGTACAAGGACATCCCGACGACCGAGGCCGACGATGACAAGGTCGCCTGGACGCTTGGACAGATGGACAAATTCGGCATCGAAAAGGCGATGGTGGCGGTCAATCCCAACGATGCCGAGCGCAACGAGGCGCTCGCCAGCAATCCCGACCGTTTCCTGCTCAGCTACGAATGCAATCCCAATCGCGGCATCGACGAAGTGCGGCGGATCCGCCAGATGAAGCGGGATTATAACATAGCCGCCGTCACCGCCTTTCCCTCCGGCCTACTTCCGCAGGTTCCGATCAACGACAAGAAATTCTACCCAATCTACTCGACCTGCATCGAAGAGAATCTGCCGATCTTTGTCTGTACCGGGGTTTGCGGGCCGCGCTTTCCGAGCGACGTCCAGCGCACTGAGCTGATCGAGGAAGTCGTCTGGTTCTTCCCTGAGTTGAAATTCGTCATGCGCCACGGGGCCGAACCGTGGGAGGACATGGCAGTCAAGCTGATGGTGAAATTTCCCAATCTTTATTACAGCACCAGCGCCTTTGCCCCCAAGCATTACCCCAAGGCGATCATCGACTATGCCAATACGCGCGGGGCCGACAAGATCATGTATGCCGGCTATTTCCCGATGGGGCTGAGCCTGGACCGGATTTTCTCGGACATGGAAAAGGTTCCGTTCAAGAACGAGGTCTGGCCCAAGTTCCTGCGCGGCAATGCGATGAAGCTGTTCGGCCTGGATGAAGGCTGAGCATGGAACCGGCAAACCAAGACCTCGAGAGCTTCCGCGAGGAAGCGCGCATCTGGCTGGAAGCGAATTGTCCGCCTGGCGCGCG